>CAZNOC010000023.1:0-28688 GCA_964574545.1 uncultured Bifidobacteriaceae bacterium
CGGCGGCGGACTGGATGAGCGCGGCCAGCTTCATCTCGATGGCGGGGCTCATCGCGTTCATGGGCTACGACGGCACGATCTACCTGATGGGGTGGACGGGCGGCTACGTCCTGCTGGCGCTGCTCCTCGCCCCCTTCCTCCGCAAGTTCGGCAAGTACACGGTGCCCGACTTCGTGGGCGACCGCTACTACTCAAACACGGCACGCGTCGTGGCGGTCGTGGCCGCCATCTGGGTGTCGTTCACCTACGTGGCAGGGCAGATGCGCGGGGTGGGGGTGGTGTTCAGCCGGTTCCTCGAGGTGCCGGTGGAACTGGGGGTCCTGCTGGGCATGGTGATCGTGGCCTTCTACGCCGTCCTCGGCGGGATGAAGGGCGTGACGTACACGCAGATCGCCCAGTACTGCGTGCTGATCGTCGCCTACCTGGTGCCGGCCATCGCCATTGCCTTCCTCCTGACGGGCAATCCCGTGCCGCAGCTCGCCATCGGGCACATCCTGATCGAGCTCGACGCCATCTCGGTCGACCTTGGACTTGCCGGGTACTCCTCTCCCTTCACCGACCTCTCGGCGATCAACGTCCTGCTCATCACCGTCGCGCTGATGACGGGCACCGCAGGGCTGCCCCACGTCATTGTCCGCTTCTATACGGTGCGGAGCGTGCGCGCGGCACGATGGAGCGCGGGCTGGGCGCTGCTCTTCATCGCACTGTTGTACACGACGGCGCCGACGGTGGCCATCTTCGCCAAGTACTACATGCTCAGCACGCTGGCGAACCAGCCCCTGGACGTGGTGGCGGCGGTGCCCTGGGTGCAGAACTGGATGCAGACGGGCCTGATCGTGTTGCGGGACGCCAACGGCGACGGCCTCATGCAGGCCGCGGAGCTGTTCGGCGCGCAGGGGCTCCCGGCGAGCATCGATCGCGACATCATCGTGCTCGCCTTGCCGGAGATCGCACAGCTGTCGGCGATCATCATCGCGCTGGTCGCGGCAGGCGGCCTCGCCGCGGCGCTCTCCACCGCCTCGGGGCTGCTGATCGTGCTGTCCAGTTCGATCGCCCACGACATCTACGGACACATCCTCCGGCCGGATGCCTCGGACCGCGAGCGGCTGCGGGTCGGACGGATCGTGATCTTCTTCGGTGTGATCGTCGCAGGCTACTTCGGGATTCGGCCGCCGGGGTTCGTCGCCGAGGTCGTCGCCTTCGCGTTCGGCCTGGCCGCCGCCAGCTTCTTCCCGGTGCTGGTCCTCGGGATCTTCTGGAAGCGGGCAAACAAGGAGGGGGCGATCTGCGGGATGCTGTCGGGACTTGGCTTCACGGCGATCGCGATCGCGCTGATCCGATCGCCACAGATCTTCGGCACCGCGGAGCCCCTCATCACCGACTTCTTCGGGGTCAACGCGCAGGGCGTCGGCGCGATCGGAATGCTCATCAACTTCGTCGTGACCGTCGCCGTCAGCCTCGTGACGCCTCCCCCGCCGCACCATGTTCAGGAGATGGTCGAGGGCATTCGGTACCCGCGGGTCCGCAGCGTGGCCGAGCGGGTGGATACGGTAACCTGACCAGGCGCGCGTCCTACCCGACCTCTACGGCGCTGGTGGCGCCTGGACCCTTCGCAAGTTTTCTGACGGGGACGCCCACGTAGACCCCTCCGGGGTCGAGAACGGTGTTCTTCGGCACCACGCTGAGGGCGCCGATCTGGCACCGATCCCCGCCCTCGACGCCGATGCCCACCATGCTGCCCAGTCCCACGGTCACTCCCCGGCCGAGGCGCACCCGTCCCGTCTTCACGATCCCGCCCTCGACGGTATGGCCGGACAGATGCACGTTCTCGCCGATCACCACGCCGTCGCCGAACTCCAGCATGTTGTGGTCAGAAATCGACAGGCTGTTGATGTAGACGCCCTTGCCGATGCGGGCGCCATTCTGCCGGAGGTACCACGTCCACAGGGGGGAGCTCCGAAAGAACGTCCCGACCAGCACGCGAACGACGTGGGTGGAGATCATGTAGCGGGACCAGTTGAGCAGCGGCCACTCGAGGTCGGCGATTCGCCACGCGCCGTGTTCAGCCGTGCGCCACCCGAGCAGCCGCGTCGACCACGCCGACAGCGCGACCAGTGCCACGGCGAACACGAGGTACGCGGGGACGAGCGACATCGCGATGATGGCGGGCTCGACGATCGTCTCCTGGGGCCGGGGGAGAGGCCAGCGCTGGATGAACGACCAGAACAAGAACGCGGGCAGCACGGCGAATCCGAACACCAGGCTCTCGACGACGAAGATCGACAGAATGGTCCAGATCACGCGCCAGGTTCGTGCCATGGGGATCGATCTCCAGAATCGAACGGTCCGGTACGGAAGGCCCCCTGCAGACGCTACCCCATTGGCGGCCCGATCGGTAGTCCGGGCTACCATACTCGTCATGACCCCACTTGTGGGAGCGCACTTCACGCCGGAGATGACGATCGCCGGCTCGGGCCCGCCACTGCTCCTCCTGCCTGGTCTCGACGGTACCGGCCTGCTGTTCTACCGGCAGGTGCCGCTGCTCGCCAGCCACTATCGCGTCGGAGTCCTGCGCCTGCCCGACGAGGCCAGAACCATGGGCGAACTCGTGGCCCTTGTGCGGGACGCGGTCACCCGCCTGGCTCCTGGTGGAGAGCCGGTCACGATCGCCGGGGAGTCGTTCGGCGGCGCCCTGGCGCTCAGCTACGCCGTCGAGCACCCCGAGACGCTCGAACGGCTCGTCATCCTCAACTCCTTCCCCTACTTCGGACCGCAGGCGAGGCTCTGGCTCGGCTACCACGTGCTGCGGGCGACGCCGTGGGGCGTCATGCGGCTGGTCAGGCAGCTCACCGCCTGGCGCATGCACTCCAGACACACCGGACGTGAGGAGATCCGCCGCTTTCACGATCTGATGCGCGCGACGACGCGGCAAGGATACTTGGCCAGGCTGGCGATGCTTCGGCAATACGACATCCGTACGCGGCTGCGCGAGCTGAAGATTCCGACGCTCTACCTCGCGGCCGATCAGGATCACCTCGTGCCCTCCGTCGAACAGGCCCGGCTGATGGCGGGCCTGACGCGCGGCTCCTCCCTCCGTGTGCTTCCGGGACACGGCCATATCTGCCTGATTGCTCCGGATGTGAACCTGCGCGCCTTGATCGAGGACTGGACCACCGCGGCACGTCCGGGTGAGTCGTCATGACGCACCACCCCCTGCTGTCGCTCGCGGCCACGCTCGCGGCGGCCCATCTCGACACCGCGCACGATCGCCACGTGGGCGCCGAGACCACGCGCGCCGCCCTCGCGAAGACGCTCGGGGGACCCCTGCCCGAAACCGGCGCGGCGCCGATCGACGTGATCGCCGCACTGGCACGCGACGCCGGACCCGGGCTCGTGGCGACCGTGGGACCGCGGTACTTCGGGTTCGTGACCGGCGGGGCGTTTCCGGTGTCGGTGGCGGCCGACTGGCTGACCAGCGCGTGGGACCAGAACGGCGCGCTCTACGTGATGTCGCCCGCAGTCGCGGTCATCGAGGACATCGTGCAGGAGTGGGTCGTCTCGCTGCTCGGGCTGCCACCTGCGTCAAGCGTCGGTTTCGTCACGGGCTGCCACATGGCGAACGCCACGTGCCTCGCTGCCGCAAGGCACGAAGTGCTGCGGCGAGCCGGGTGGGACGTGGAGGCCGGCGGCCTCCAGCGCGCGCCCCGCATACGGGTCATCGTCGGCGCCGAGGCGCACGTGTCGGTCATCGGGGCGCTCCGTCTGCTGGGCTTCGGAGCCGGGGAGCTCGTGGTCGTTCCAGCGGACGATCAGGGGCGCATGCTCGCGGACGAAGCCGCGTCGGCCCTCCGCGACGCGGGCGGCCCGACGATCCTCTGCGCGCAGGTGGGCAACGTCAGCAGTGGCGCCAGCGATCCGGTCGCGGCGATCGTGGATGCGGCCCGAGCGCACGGCGCGTGGGTGCACGTGGATGGCGCGTTCGGACTCTGGTCCGCGGCGGTCCCTGAACTGCGGGATGCCGTCCGAGGCGTCGAGCGCGCGGACTCGTGGGCCACGGATGCGCACAAGTGGCTGAACGTTCCCTACGATTCCGGTCTTGCCATCGTGGCCGACCCGGCGCCCCATCGCGCGGCGATGAGCCTGCACGCGTCGTACCTCGTGCGTGGCGCCGACGAGGAGCGCGTCGGAATGGACTGGGTACCCGAGTCGTCGCGCCGGGCACGCGTCCTGCCGCTCTACGCCGTCCTGCGGACGCTGGGCCGTGAGGGCGTCGCCGATCTCGTGCGGCGGCACGTCGGCCTGGCACGGCGAATGGCGGCCACCCTGGCGGCGGCCCCCGGTGTCCGCGTGCTGAACGAGGTGGCCCTCAACCAGGTGGTCGTGCAGTTCCGCGGCGTCCCACGGCGATCCGACGATGAGATGACGCGCGCGGTGATCGCACGCGTGCAGGCGGAAGGCACCTGCTGGACGGGCGGGGCGCGGTGGCAGGACCGGGAGGTGATGCGCGTCTCGGTGTCGAACTGGTCCACGACCGAGGACGACATCGATCGCGCAGCCGGCGCGATGCTGGCCGCCTACGACGCGGAGCGGGAGTCTACGGCCGCTTCGTCGGCGAGGGCGCCGGGCGGTACTCCAACGTGACGTTGCTGATGGTGGCCACCGGCCGGCCAGGCGACGTGTAGAGATCCGTGCCGCCCGGCCGCATCACGGTGAGCTTCTCGCCGAGAATCGAGACCTCCGACACACCCGGCGGCAACTCCATCGTGATGAACTCGACCCCCGCCGGCGCCACGGCCTTCACTCCACCAGGACCTGCCCCGCCCCCGATCCGGTCGAACAGGTCGCGCTCCCCGCGAAACTCGCTCTCGATCACCGCCCGGCGGACCAGGGTGTTGTCGAGCGTCAGCACACCGATGGAGGCGGTGTAACGGCGGAACGCGTTCCCCTCGCGTACGAGGTCCTCGGAGTACGTGTGGCGGTTGTGCAGGTCGAACGACAGGCGCGCGCTGCCTCGATGCGGCGGAATCGCGACGATGATGCCGCCCATGGGGTCTGCCGCCGTCAGCACGTCGCAGAAGGACCGGCCGGTCGCCACGCCTTCGCCGAGCGCTGAGGGGCACTGGATCGTCGCCGGGATGGCCTTCCCTGCCGGCGCCGCGGGCGCCCTCTTCTGGGCCGGCGCCTTCTTCGTGGGCTGCGCCTTCCTGGCGGGCGGGCGGGTCGACTGCGCGTCGAGTTCGAGGCTGGGGCTGGCCAGCAGGAGTCCAAGCAGGACCGACATGAGGAGCCGCATGCCCTCAGATTACAGGACGGCCGGCTATTCGTCGAGGCAGGAAGACGAGAGCGGCGGTGTCTGCAGGGCCAGGTCCACCCCCGGCGCGCGGTGCTTCAGCAACTCGAGGAACTCCATCCTCGTGCGTCCGTGGTCCCGGAACGCGCCGAGCATCGCGGACGTGATGGTGTAGGAGTTCTGCTTCTCGACTCCGCGCATCGCCATGCACAGGTGCGTCCCCTCGCACACGACGGCGACGCCGAGCGGGGTGATCTTCTCGCGGATCGTCTCGGCGATCTGATTGGTCATGCGCTCCTGCAACTGCAGACGACGCGCGAAGATATCCACCAGCCGCGGGATCTTGCTGAGGCCGATCACCTTGCCGTCGGGGATGTAGGCGACATGACACTTGCCGAAGAAGGGCAGCAGGTGGTGCTCGCACAGGCTGTAGAAGTCGATGTCACGAACGATCACCATCTCGCTATAATCGACGTTGAACAGGGCGCCGTTGAGCACATCGTCCACGTTCGCCTGATAGCCACCCGTGAGGAACCGCAGCGCCTTCTCGACCCGCGTCGGCGTCTTGACGAGGCCCTCGCGCGTCGGATCCTCACCGAGTTCGACGAGCAGACGACCAATGAGATCCTGCATGTGCGTATTGTATATCGCGCTTTCAGGCGCGCTTTCGGGCGTGGCTGGTGCGAGCATGCCTCCTCCGTCCTCCTTGTTTGATGCGCCGCACCAGGCCGAGGATCCCGATGCGTTGTACGCCGATCGCGAGACGCCGGCAAGCGCGGCGAGGGCCCTCGCGTTGTGGGCGGCGCGGGTCGCAGCGACGCCTGGCGACGTGGAAGCGGCGTGGAAGCTGGCGCGCGCGCACTACTGGATGGGCACGAACGGCCCCGGCACGAGCGACGACAGAAAGAAGGCGCTTGAAGCAGGCATGGCGGCGGCCCGCGCGGTGATCACCCAGGCGCCCGGCCGGCCCGAAGGCCACTTCTGGCTGGCCGCCAACATGGGCGCGCTCGCAGAGGCGCACGGCCTGCGGCAGGGGATTCGCCATCGCGGCGCGATCAAGCAGGCTCTCGAAAGGGTGCTGGCAATCGACCCGGGCTACCTCGACGGATCGGCCGACCGCGCCCTGGGACGCTGGTACTTCAAGGTGCCGGGTCTCTTCGGCGGCAGCAAGCGCCGGTCCGAGGAGCATCTCCGGAAGGCACTGGCCTACAACCCCGATAGCGTCATCACGCGGCTCTTCCTGGCCGAGACGCTCATCGACCTGGACCGGGAGGACGAGGCCCGGCGCGAACTGGAGGCGGCCATCGCCGCGCCACTCGATCCCGACTGGGCTCCCGAGGATCGGATCTTCAAGGCCCAGGCCAGGCAGCTGCTCGCCGACCTGTCACGCTGATCGGCGTCTCCCTACTTCCCGTACTCGTAGAATCCCCTGCCGGACTTCTTGCCGAGATAGCCGGCCAGCACCATGCGCTTCAGCAACGGCGGCGGCGCGAACCGCGTCTCTCGGAACTCCTCGAACATGATGTTGGCGATGTAGTAGGTCGTGTCGAGCCCCACGAAGTCGAGCAGCGTGAACGGCCCCATTGGATAACCACAACCGAGCTTCATCCCCTTGTCGATGTCCTCGACCGTACCCAGCCCTTCCTCCAGGCAGCGAATCGCATCGAGGAGATAGGGCACGAGCAGCCGGTTGACGATGAACCCGCCGCGATCGGGCGCCGCGATGGGGTCCTTCCCGATCGCGCGCGCGAACTCGAACAGCAGATCGTATGTCTCCTGACTGGTCGGCAGCGCGCGGATCACCTCGACAAGCTTCATCAGCGGGACCGGGTTGAAGAAATGCAGGCCCGCGACCTTGTCCGGACGCGAGGTGGCCGCCGCCAGCTCCGTCACGCAGAGCGAGGATGTGTTCGACGCGATCAGGCAGTGCGAACCGACAACGGCCTCCACCTGCGCATACGCCTTCCGCTTCTCCTCGACGTTCTCGATGATGGCCTCAATCACGAGGTCGCAGTCCTTCAGGTCTTCATACCGCGTCGAGCCGGCCAGGTTGCCGAGGATGCGGTCCCGCTCCTCGCCCGTCATCTTCCCCTTCTCGACCCCGCTGGCCAGGAACGTTCCGATTCGTGCCATCCCCTTCTGCAGGAACGCGTCGTTGACCTCGAGGACGTGCGTCTTGAACCCCGCCGCCGCCGACACCTGGGCGATGCCCGCACCCATCAGGCCGCACCCGAGTACTCCGACCGTCGTGATCGCCATCAGAGCGCCTCCACAATCATTGCGATACCCTGGCCGCCGCCGATGCAGGCTGACGCCACGCCGTACTTCTTGCCGCGCCGTCGCAGTTCCATGAGCAGGGTGAGCACCAGCCGTGCCCCGCTCGCGCCGAGCGGGTGCCCGAGCGCGATAGCGCCACCGTTGACATTCACCCGCTCGCGGTCAAGTCCGAGTTCCTTCTCACACGCCAGATACTGAGCCGCGAAGGCCTCGTTGATCTCGATGAGGTCGAGCTGCCCCAGTGACAGGCCTGCCTTCTCGAGCGCCTTACGAATGGCCGGTGCGGGCCCCATGCCCATCAATGTGGGCTCGACGCCGACGGCCGCCCACGAGACGATGCGGCCAAGCGGCGTCAGGGCGCGCGCCTTGACGGCCGACTCGCCAGCGAGAACGAGGGCGGCCGCGCCGTCGACGATTCCGCTGGCGTTGCCCGCCGTCACGACTCCGTCCTTCTTGAAGACCGTCGGCAGCTTTGCCAGCACCTCCATCGTCGTCTCCGGACGCAGATGGTCGTCCTGATCGACGATGGTCGTGCCCTTGCGTGTCTTGATCTCGACCGGGACGACCTCGTCCTTCAGTCGGCCGGATGTCCAACCCGCGTGCGCGAGCTGCTGGCTTCGCAGGGCGAACTCATCGGACTCGGCGCGCGTGATGCCGTACGCGACGGCACAGTTCTCGGCGGTCACGGCCATCGAGCATCCCGCGTACGGGTCGGTCAGCCCTTCCCAGAGCCAGTCCTCGAGGGCGCCCTGCCCGAGCTTGAGTCCCGAACGCAGACCGCGGATCAGGTGAGGGACCTGGCTCATGCTCTCCATGCCGCCAGCCAGCACCATTCCGGCCTCGTCGAGCTGGATGTGCTGGGCGCCGCTCACCACGGCCTGGATACCGGAACCGCAGAGCCGATTCACCGTGAGCGCAGGCACCTCGATCGGAAGGCCTGCCCTCAGCCCGACGTGCCGCGCCCCGTAGTGCGCGTCCACGCTGCTCTGCTGCACGTTCCCGAAGACGACGTGATCGATCGCCGCCGGATCCACCCCGGTGCGCTCGAGCGCGCCGCGCGAGGCAATCGCCCCAAGCTCGATGGCCGACACGTCCTTGAGCGCGCCGACGTAGCCGGCCATCGGGGTGCGCGCCCCGCCTATGATGAACACGTCTTCAGGCATCTATCCGTCCTTCGCTATTCGCTATTCGCTATTCGCTATTCGCTATTCGCTGTTCGCTATTCGCTGTTCGCTATTCGTTGTTCGCTATTCGTTGATCGCTGTTCGCCAACTGCTGACTGTCAATCCCTGTCGACCGTCGCTCCGGCCGCCGCGTGCCTGACGTCACTCGTCCGCTGCCTTCTGCAGGCGACGAACGATGGCGTCGCCGACCTCGCGGGTGCCGAGGGCGCCGCCGATGTCGGTCGTGGTTTCGTCCGCGGCCACGGAGGCCCCAACGGCCTGCTCGACGGCGCGGGCTTCATCGACGCGGCCGAGCGTCTCGAGCATGAGCGCGGCCGAGAGGATGGCGCCCATGGGATTGGCGAGGTTCCGGCCCGCCAGTGGCGGCGCGGACCCGTGCACGGGTTCGAACAGCGACGTCTTCCCAGGGTGGAGGTTGCCCGACGCGGCCATCCCCAGTCCACCCTGCAGCGCGCCGCCGATGTCGGTCACGATATCGCCGAAGAGGTTATTGGTGACGATGACCTGGTATTGACCCGGATCCTTCACGAGAAACATCGCCAGCGCATCGATGTACTGGTGGGTCGCCTCGATGCCCGGGAACTCTGCGGCCACCTGCCTGAACACGCGCTGCCAGAGGGCGTGCCCCTGCTGCATGGCATTGCTCTTGTCGGCCATGCACACCTTCGTGTGGCCGTGCGCGTCGGCGTACGCGAAGGCGTGGCGGATGATGCGGTTGACGCCCTTCCAGGTATTGATCTCTTCCTGGATCGCCACCTCGTCTTCCGTCCCGGCCTTGAACCGGCCGCCGATGCTCACGTACACCCCTTCGGTGTTCTCACGAAACACGACGAAGTTGACGTCGGCCTTGCCGCGGCCCTTCAGCGGGCACAGCCGATCGTCGAGCAGGCGAACGGGCCGGTAGTTGACGTAGAGATCCAGCTCGAAGCGCGTGCCAAGCAGGATATCGCGCGCATGGCGGTTGTCGGGCACGCGTGGATCCCCAAGGGCGCCGACAAAGATGGCGTCGTACTGCCGCAGCATGTCGTAGCCATCGGGTGGCAGGGTGACGCCCGTCTGGAGGTAGTGATCGGCACTCCAGGGCAGCGGCTCGAGTTCGAGCGGCTCGCCGTACACCTCGCCAACAGCCGTGAGTACCTTGACGGCCTCAGCCGAGACGTCCTGCCCGATGCCGTCGCCGGCAATGATCGCTATGCGCATCTCTTGAACTTTGAACGTGAACTCTGAACCGGCTAGAGCGCTTCCACCGCCATCGCCATCCCCATCCCGCCGCTGACGCAGAGGGTGGCCAGCCCGCGACGCGCGCTCCGTCGCCGCAGCTCGTGCACCAGGGTGACGATCATTCTGGCGCCCGTGCACCCGATGGGATGGCCAAGCGCGATGGCCCCGCCGTTGACGTTCAGCCGCTCCCGGTCAATCGGCAGATCACGCAGGACGGCCAGCACCTGCGCCGCGAACGCCTCGTTGAGCTCGACGAGGTCGAAGTCGGCCGTACGCAGCCCCGTGCGCGCTTCGAGCTTCTTGACGGCAGGCACCGGCCCGATCCCCATGACACGCGGATCGACACCTGCGCTTGCCCACCCCGCCACCCGCGCCATGGGCGTGAGGTTGCGCGAGGCTGCCCAGGACGCCGATGCGAGCACCACGGCCGCGGCACCGTCCGTGATGCCGGAGGAGGAGCCTGCCGTGATGATACCCTCCTCGCCTTCAACCTTCGGGAACACGAGCGGCAGCTTGCGGAGGCTTTCGAGGCTGGAACCGTGGCGCGGGTGCTCATCGGTATCCACCACCACCGCGGTCCTGCCTTCGACCGTGACCGGGGCGATCTCAGCGGCGAACCGGCCCGCTTTCTGCGCCGCTTCGGCTCGCTGCTGGCTCTCGAGGGCATAGGCGTCCGAGTCCGCACGCGTGATGCCGTACTGCCTCGCGAGCACCTCGGCCGTCTCGCCCATGATCATGTTCGAGAGCGGACATTGGAAGCCGTCGCGGTACATCGCGTCGACGAGCGGGAAGTGGCCCATCTTGTGCCCCCATCGCGCGTCGATGCTGTCGATGAGGTAGGGCATCCGGCTCATCGACTCTATGCCACCGGCCAGCACCACATCGGCCTCACCGAGCAGGATGCTCTGCGCACCGGACGCGATGGCCTGAAGCCCGGAGGCGCACGCCTTGTTGATGGTCTGGGCCGGTGCGTCAAACGGGATGCCCGCACGGTGGCCGACCTGCCGGGCGGGGTTCGGCCCCGACCCTGCCTGCCGGCCATGCCCCATGAGCACCTCCTGCACATCTGCGGGCGCGACACCGGAACGTTCGAGCGCGGCGCGTGCCGCCACGGCGCCCAGGGCGGCCGGGTGGAGGTCCTTGAATGATCCCCCGTAGCGACCGATGGGGGTTCGCGCAGCGCCAAGAATAACGACGTCAGGGGCGGACATGACGCCTCATGATATCAAACGATTGTTCAAAATCGGGGGGGGCGACGGGCGCCCCACCTCCCGAAAAACGGCCCTCCGCTCGCGCTTCCACTCATCCATGCCGATGGATCATTGGATCCATGATTCTGCTGTCTCATCATCAGCAGACCGCAATTCATCCCTCTTGCAAGGGGGGGCATCGCTTCGGCGGCCTTTTCACGCGCGTGTGGGGCAGCACCCTGCTCGAGGTGGGGCCAACAGGCACAACGGAGAGCTGTCTCGGAAGGCCGCCATCCGCGAGCCCTTCAATGACATCGTTTTTCAGCGGACCGACGCGCGAACGCTGGCCGACGAGCAGCTCGGCGGCTTCCTCCGCTCGATTGACGCCCGGGCGGACCGCGCGCGGTTCGACGCGTTGCACGACCTGAACGGGAACGGCACGATCTCGCGGGCGGGAATCGGGACAGTCGGCCGTGTTCGCCAGCACGGCCGGTAACCGAACGGCGCTGTCAGCTACGACCGCACCCTGCAGTCGGCGACGGGCCCCCAGGCAACCTGCTCGAAGGGGCTCAGCTTCTTCGCTGCGGAGGGGCGACGCAACAGGATCCGTTCTTCGCACCGACCACGCAGACGCCCTACACCGACGACCTCACGGTCGGCTACGCCGTGGACCTCGGCAGGAGCATGAGTCTCGAGGCGCTTCCTGGGGCACGGTGGATCGCGCGTGCAATACAACCGAGTGCTCGCGGGCCGCACCTCGGCCGAAGTGTTCGTCGATGTCTTCAACGTCGCCGACAACCAGGGCTCGATCAGAGACCAGGACCTGGTGGCCGGTCTGGGCTCGACGGCGTTCGGCGACCCGATCCAGTGGATCAGGGCACGCCGCGCCTTCATCGGCGCGCGCATCCGGTTCTAACCCGGCTGCGCCTGAGACCCACAGAAGGCTCGGGCCCCGTCGGCGCCACCCCGGGGGCTGGCCTCCGCCAGCCCCGGGATCCTCGAACGCCCCGCCACCGCCCCACCCTGCTGACATCCTGCGACAGTCTCACATGACAAAAGGCTGCCCAGGAGAGGGCATGTGACCACAATCGCTGTGCTTTACGAGCCCAGAGACCTGGCGTGGTTCTTGTATCTCCCTTGGCAGGGACATGGTCATGCACACACACACCGTGGTTCACGCGCCCACGCCTCCGTCCAGGATTCTTCTCGTCGGCGGAGGGCCGGAAGTGCTGTCGTTCGCCGAACCGCTGCTCCCAGGCGGCGCGTATCAGGTGGAGTTCGTTGAGGCGTACGAGGCGCCGTACGCGGTGATCCGCGCGAAGCGACCCGACCTGGTCGTCCTGTGCCTGCGCATCGAGGACCACGAGGGGTTTCAACTGCTCTCGATGTTGCGGCTGGATCCGCTCACCAGGCTCATCCCGGTCGTGACCTACTCCACGCAGTACGAAGGCCAGCGGTTCGCCGGAGTCGATGAAGGCGACCGATTCACCCTCGAAACCGTCGTCAACACCGGAGCGACGCTCGCACGTCACTGACCTCGGCTCGTCATCGTGAGAGCGCTGGCGGCCCATGCTATATTGCGCGGCAGATGGTCGACCACAAGCGCGACTCCGAGCGCATGGAGATACTCGGCGCCCTGCACGGCGAGGTCATGGTGTTTCAGCCCATGGCGATCCGAGAGATCAGCCTCGGAGGCGCGCAGGTCGAAACCACCTTTTCCCTTCAGGTGGACTCGCTCCACGACCTCAGGCTCACGCTCGGTGATGCCTCGATCGTGGTGAAGGGCCGCGTGGCCCACTCACAGATCAGCGATGTCGATCAGGACCGCGTCACGTACCGGTCGGGGATCGAGTTCATCTCCCCACCTGACCGCGTGGTCTCCGCCATCAGCGAGTTTGTGGACTTGCTCAAGCAGGAGCGCCAGGCGCCCTAGCACCCCGGGAGCGCTGGCGCGAGGCCGGTCACCGCGGCTGGTTGAGGTGCTCCAGGTAGTCCCCTGACGGGATGCGTTGGGCGCGGCCAAGCGGCGCGTTGTAGAAGTAGGCCCACGCCGGCTGGGTCACCCCGTCCTCACGAGTCACCTCGGTCAGCACACGGGTGTAGAGACTGCGCTCCGGCTCGTTCGGGCGGTAGCCTTCGATCTCGTCCAGCGCGGCCAGCACCGAAGGCGGGTCGTGCATCTCGTAGAGTTCGCCGTGGACACGACTCCCATCGGCGGTCGGCACGGCCGCGGGATAGATCCCCAAGTCGAACAGCGCCGCATTGATCTCGCCCCGCCCGCCGTACTTGAGCTTCGGGGTCACGCGCTGGCGACCCGGCCGGTTGAACGGCGTCATCAAGGTGCCGTAGAAGAAGACATGCTCGGACACGGAGGGGCCTCAGCCAGCGGTGACACTCGTGCCGCCGAGTGTAGGGGCTGAACCGGAGCGAGTCAAGACGCCCGGAAGTGGTAGATCGCCCCAAACGCGCACCGGGTGCCGCGACGGCAGCCAGGAGGGCCGCCACCGAGACACCCGGTGACAGGTGGTGACGAAGGGTGAGGCTCAGCGGGGATGCTGGCGCTCGAGCCGGTCAGCCGCTTCTCGAAGCCTCCGGGCGGCGTCTCGCTGCGCGTCCCCGGCGCCATGAATGGCTTCGGCCGCCTCGCGCATCCCCTCACTCGCTTCGTGCTGGGCCCCGGCAATTGCGCCGAGCACCTCGAAGAACTCGGTCGGCAGCGTGAACGACACGGACACGGTCCGGCCCTCTCCGCCAAGCTGCAGCGACTGCACCATCGTCTGCATCTCGGGCCGATCGCCAGCCTGCAGTTTCGCCAGCGCGACAAACCCCTGGAGCATGTCGCGGATGTTTCGTGCCGCTTCCTCGTCGCGGGCTTCGGCCTTCAACAGGCCTGACAGCCCGCCGTTCACATGACCGGCGGCCGAGAACCAGGTGATGGCCGGCACCTGACTGAGCAACTCTCCCGGCAGGTTCGCGCGTTCAGCGAGCGCATCGAACCGGCCGACTGCCCAGGCGTTGTTGGTGCCCAGGTCCGCCACGAGACGCATCATCTCGGTGTTCGACATCACGTTCCGGCCGTCACGCTTGGTGTCGATCGCCCGGCGCACCGCGGAGTAGCTGCCGATGGCCACGAGTCCCGGCTCGATGAACCCAAGGGCCATCTCAGACGGGCGTTCGCCCTCTTCCCGGTGGCGAATCAGCCTGGCGCCCTCGTACTCTTCGACCTGCCCCCCGTGCTCGCGGGCAAGTCCCTCGAGACGCACCACGTCGAACCGCCCTCTTGCGAGCACAAGCGCCGAGTCCCTGGGGCTGCCGGACGTCCCATCCGCCAGCATGGCGGCCACCACGGTGTCGATGTCGTGCTCGATGTCGAGGCCGGTCTTCTCCAGGAACTCGTCGCGCTCGCGCGCGTCGGGCTCGAACTTGCGGATGCGCTGGCGGAACTCGGAGTTCATGACGTCCCGCACGTCGGCATAGGCGACGATGGACGCACTGGCCGGGACGTACTCGAGCTCGGTTGGGCCGGCTGCCGACGAGAAGACGGCGATCGGCACTCCCAGGAACGAGGCCACGACACCGGTGGTCAACCCGATGGCCAGGATGGCGCCGGAACCCAGCAGGAAGTACCGAGTCTTCTTGGTCATGTACCGTACCTCTGGTGGATTATACGGAGTTGATCACGGCTGGGGTTCCCTACTGCTCCAGCACATATTCCTTGCGTTCCACGATTCTGGCCGCAAGCAACAGAAACACAACGAGATAGGCCGACAACCACGCGATGGATGTGATCAGCGGCGGGGCCTGGCTGAAGAACGACTGCAGCACGCTCATGGCCCCGCCGGACGGCATGGTGTGGGGCACGAGCGCCTGCAGGTAATAGGCAATCGTGAACTGCTTGAGATACCCCGGCATCGCCACGGCCAGCGGTTCCCACCCGAACGCGAACACCAGGCCGACCAGCACGGGTCGTTTGAGCCAGGCGCCGATGAAGGCGAAGAGCGCGCCGTAGACCGCCAGCCCCGCCGCCAGGATGGCGAGGTCTGCCACGAGTTGGCCGAAGGTGGCGGGAATCTGGGAAAAAGGGACGACCGCGAAGTAAACCAGCATGACCGATGGCAGCACCACAAGGACGGTGCAGGCCAGGTACGCCAGGTACTTTCCGATCAGGACGGCGCCCCGGGGGATCGGACGGGTAAAGAGATAGGTGATCGTCTTGTCTTCGACCTCATCCGCCATGAGGGCCGTCCCGTAGAAGACGCCGAGCACCGGTACGATGAACCGGACGAACAGCATCCAGATCATCACACCGAAGATCGCCGCCCCTTCGACCGGCACCCCGTTCACCCGCAAGGCCGGCAGACCAAACATCTGGACGATGCGGAAGACGAGGGCGAGGATCACCGGCCCGCCCACGACCAGGGCCATGAAGATGGTCCGCCGCGACCAGAGCATCTCGCCGAGCGACAACTCGAAGACGCGGCGCGACGCCGTCCAGTACGAGGGAGCCACCTGGGGAACGGACGCTTCGCGGGGAGAGGTCATTGGCCCACCAGGTAACGGAAGACCGCCTGCAGGTTGTCATCCGGCGACGTCACTTCGTCGATCACGCCGGCGTCGCCGGACGCGGCGAGCGCGGTCAGCCGCTGGTAGAACGCGTCCGGCCGTGCCGTCTCGACGACGACCGCCCCGGCCTCGAATCTCAGGCTCAGCACATCGTCGTGCGCCAGAAACAGACGGGCGAGGCCGCGGGTGTCGGCGGCCTTGATGTAGACGGTGTGCGGATGCGTATCGATCAGGTCGCGGATCTGGTGGACGTTGCCCTCCGCGAGGATGCGCCCGTTGTTGATGAGCAGGATGTTCGACGTCATCGACTCGATCTCGTGGAGGATGTGGCTCGAGACGATGATGTGTTTGCCGGCGCGCGCCCACTCCTTGATCATGCGAATGGTGCGCCGCCGCGCCAGGGGGTCCATGCCCGTCAGCGGCTCATCCAGGATCAACAGTTCGGGATCGTGCACGAGCGCCTGCGCAAGCTTCACACGCTGACGCATGCCCTTGCTGTAGGCGCCGATCTTCTTCCCGGCGGCGTCCATCAACTCCACCTGCTCGAGCGCGCGACGGGCGGCGGCCTCGGCGTCGGCGTCCGACAGCCCGTTCAGGCGGACGAGGGCCGAGACCCATTCGAGACCGGTCATCCGTTCGTAGAACGCGTCCTGCTCGGGACAGAAGCCGATCCGGAAGTAGAGCTTCGGATTGCCCCAGATGGCCTCGCCGAAGACGCGGATCTCCCCCTGGCTCGGCTTGAGCTGCCCGGTCATCAGCTTCATGAACGTGGACTTGCCGGCGCCGTTGGGACCGAGCAGGCCGGTGATGCCGGTCGGAATGGACACCGAGACGTCGTTCAGGCCGCTGACCTGGCCGTACCACTTCGACAGGTGCTCGGACTGGACGATGGGGCCGCCGGTCACGTCACCACCTCCACGCCGCGGACGCGTCGCTCGAGGATGAACGCGGACGCGGCGATGAGGCCCACGACGGTGAGCGCGGCCAGCATCGGTGCGAGATCGTAGCGCGGCGGCAGACGGAAGATGACATCCCCCAGCTGCTCGAGCGCGGCGGTCGGGGAGATCCACGCCAGCGCACTGCTGCCGGTGATCCCGCGCATGGCATTGAAGAGCGCGCTCGTGAAGAACATCACCCCCGCATACATGATGCCGACGAAGCGGCTGCTCTTCGACATCGACGACAGGGCCAGCATGGTCGTCGCCGCGAGCAGGATCTGCAGCAGCGCGAAGAGCGTGATGGCCGGGAGCAGGAACAGGTGCTGGGCCAGGAACGTGAAGCTGCCCGCGAACGCGATCTGGACGATGAGAAGCGAGATCGCCGGCGCCCAGGTCACGAGCAGGAGAAACAGGAACAGGATGGCCATCTTGCCGGCCACATACTCGAACCGGGTGAGCGGTTTCGAAAGGTACAGCTGCAGGGCGTTGGCGCGCCGATCGTTGGCGATCAGGCCCGCCCCCACGTAGATCGTGACGAAGAAGACGAACACGCCCTGCTGGTCCAGAAACTCGCGGAAGGTGTCGGCCCTGGGGGCGAGGAACGCGGCCTGCTGGAAGTTCGAGGCCAGGTAGATCTGGACCGCCCGCACGATGAAGGGCCCCCAGGCGAGCAGCAGCAGGAACAGGAACTTGCGCTGGCTGATGATGCCGCGCACGCCGGCCTGGGCGATCACCTGCCAGGCGCGTCCCACCGCCGCCCGGTCGCCCAGATAGCGCCGGTAGCCCTGGTCGTGAATCGGCACGACCTAGGACTCCCCCACGGCGCGGGCAAACACGTCTTCCAGCGTCGGCACGCTTGGCCGGAGGTGGCGCACCTGGACCCCCTCGCGCGCGGCCAGGTCGAACAGCGCCTGCGCCCCCTCGTCACCGGGCACGAACACGCGCATCACATCCTCGTCGGTGTCGTGGCAGTCGTACCCCTGCGCGCGCAGCACGCCCAGGAAGCGGTCGGCTTCGCCCTTGACTCGCAGCTCGTACACTCTTCCGCCGGGCCCCTTGAGCGCGTCGATGGGCCCCTCGGTCGCCACGCGTCCCTTGTCCATGACGACCACGTAGTCGCACGTGTACTCCACGTCGGGCAGCAGGTGGGACGAGAGAATCAGGTTGACGCCCTTGTTGTGGGCGAGATCGTGAATGAGCTCGAGCATCTCGTCACGGCCCTTGGGATCCATGCCGTTGGTGGGCTCGTCGAGAAACAGCAGGTCGGGATCGTGCACGAGGGCTTGCGCGAGCTTGATACGCTGCTTCATGCCCGTGGAGTACGTTTCGAGGTTCCGGTAGCGAGCCTCCCCGAGTCCGACGTAGTAGAGGACCTCATGGGCACGCTGCATGGCATCGGCGGCCGGCAACCCGGAGAGTTGCCCGCAGTAGGCCACGAAAGACACGGCGTTCATCCCGGGCACGTGCGCGTCGTTCTCCGGCATGTAGCCGATGCGGGCGCGGATATCGAGAGGCGCGGCCGCCACGTCCAGCCCGAGCACCGTCATCTGCCCCTGGTCGGGCACGACGAAGCCGAGCAGGGCCTTGAGCATCGTGCTCTTGCCCGCGCCGTTCGGACCGAGCAACCCGACGGCCCCGGGTCGAAAGCCGGCCGACACCTCACGCAGGGCCCAGTTCTTCCCATACGCGACGCTGACGCTCTTCAACGAGACGACCGGGGAGGGATCGGGGGCGACCGGATCGGCCGGCATGGGGGTGTCGGGCATTCGTTTCTGAGAATACGAGACTGGGCGGGTCGGTGTTCGCTTGCGGCTACTTTACAGGAAAAAGGTCGCGGCCCTGCGCCGGCCGGCCCGCCTCAGAGCGTACCGCGCAGACCCAGGGCGTCGGCGCGCTCACGCAGGAAGCCGATCACGTTGGCGACGTGCTCGTCGAGAGGCAACCCCATCAGCTCGGCGCCGCGCTTGAGATGTTCCCTCGGCACAGCCCGTGCGAACGCCTTGTCCTTCATCCGCTTGATCACGGACGCGGCCTCCAGGTCGAGGACACTCTTCGACGGCCGGACGAGTGCTGCCGCGGTCACGAACCCGGCCAGCTCGTCGCAGGCCACCAGCGCGCGCTCCACCGGGCTCTCTGGCGCGATCCCCGTGATCTCCCAGGCATGCGAGAGGATGGCGCGGATCACCCACTCCGGGTACCCGAGGCTCCGCAGGTGGTCGCACCCCTTGTTCGGGTGATCACCCAGCGTCGGGTAGCGCTCGTAGTCGAAGTCGTGAAGCAGGGCGACCACGCCCCACTCCTCCTCGTTCGCCCCCTGCTGACGGGCGTAGCCACATACCGCCGCTTCGACGGCGAGCGCGTGCTTCCGCAGGCTCTCGCCCGTCGTCCATTCCGTCAGCAACTGCCAGGCGGCCTCTCTGGTGATGTTCATGCGTGTCTCGGGGATCGGTGGACGGTGATCGGTGATCGGTGAACGGTGGACGGTGAGCGGTGGACGGTGGACGGTGAGCGGTGCGCCGCAAGCCATCCGTTTACCCGGGTATCAGGCGCTGAGGACCAGGTTGGGCACGGCGTTCAGGTTGGCGGGGGCGAGGCATCCGGCCGCATGCGCGCGCAACCCGGCGGCGGCGATCATCGCCGCGTTGTCGGTCGAGAGTGCAGGGGACGGCACGAACACCGGCATCCCCGCTGTGCGGCCACGCGCGACGGCCTCGACACGCAGCCGCTGGTTGGCCGAGACGCCGCCGGCGATTCCGACCGACGCGGCCTGGAACCAGCGAGCGGCCTTGAAGGTCCTGCGGACCAGCGTCTCGACAACCGTGTGCTGGAACGACGCACACAGATCGCGAACCTCGTCGTCTGGCAACGTGTCCGTGCCCAGCGCCTGCTGACGAAGGCGCACGTGGCGGAGGACCGCCGTCTTCACGCCGCTGAAGCTGAAGTCGAAACGGTACTCCCGGTCGGGGGCGTTGCGATCGGGATGAGTCAGGCGCGTGAAGGGCAGTGGAAAGCGATCCGCGCGCCCGTCAGCCGCGAGCCGATCGACAATCGGGCCGCCCGGGTACCCGAGCCCGAGAAGCTTGGCCACCTTGTCGTACGCCTCCCCCGCCGCATCGTCGCGCGTGCGCCCCACGAGGCGGTACTCGCCTTCTCGCGGCACGAGGTACAGGCTGGTATGTCCGCCGGAGACGACGAGTACGACGGCCGGCAGGGGTACGGGACCGTGCTCGAGCCAGATCGATTCGATGTGCCCCGCCAGGTGGTGGACCGGCACCACCGGCACGCCGAGTGCCCAGGCGGCGCACTTCGCGAACGACACACCCACGAGCAGCGACCCGACGAGCCCCGGGCCCTGGGTGACGGCGACCGCATCCACATCCTTCCACGCGGCGCCGCCGTCGGCCAGGGCGCGCTCGACTACGCCGCAGATGTCACGCACGTGCTGGCGTGAGGCCAGTTCCGGGACGACGCCACCCCACTCGCGGTGGATCTCCACCTGCGAGGCGACGACGCTCGATCTGACACGCCAGGGGCGTCCCGGATCAGATGTCTCCTCGACGATGGCGGCGGCCGTTTCGTCGCACGAGGTCTCGATGCCCAGCATCAACATGCGATCACCCGGCCACTCCGGCGTGCGAGGGTGCTGACGCGCGCAAGGCGTGGACAAATGGCGGGTGGTGAATACCGCGATCCGTGACGATGGCCGTGACGAGGTGGTGCGGCGTCACATCGAAGGCCGGGTTGCGCACGCGCGCGCCTTCCGCCGCCACGCGGGTCGTGCCAACGTGGGTCACTTCGCGGGCGGGTCGCTCTTCGATGGGAATCCCGGATCCGTCCAGAGTGGCAAGGTCGATCGTGGACCACGGCGCGGCCACGTAGAACGGGATGCCGTGCTCGCGGGCCAGCACGGCCACCGTATACGTGCCGATCTTGTTGGCCACGTCACCGTTGGCCGCTATGCGATCGGCGCCGACGACCACGAGGTCGATGTCCCCGGCGCGCATCAGGGCCCCCGCCATGCTGTCGGTGATGACGGTGGTCTCGATGCCGTCGCGGACCAGTTCCCAGGCGGTCAACCGCGCGCCCTGCAGAAACGGCCGCGTCTCGTCCGCGAGGACGGTGACGGACTTGCCGGCGTCGCGCGCGCCGCGAATCACGCCGAGCGCGGTCCCATAGCCGGCGGTCGCCAGGGCGCCCGCGTTGCAGTGCGTCAGGACGCGCGCACCGTCAGGGACGAGCGCGCCGCCGTGACGGCCGATCGCCCGGCAGCTCTCGATGTCCTCGCGCTCGATCGCCAGCGCGTCGGCCTGGAGCCGGGCCTTGAGCTGCTCGACGGATTCGCCGGCCCGGACGCCCGACGCGACCGCATCCTTCATGCGGTCGATGGCCCAGAAGAGGTTCACGGCGGTCGGCCGCGTACCCGCCATCAGGTCGCACAGCTTCTGAAACTCGACCGCGAACTGCCTGGTCCCGGTGGCCTTGCTGCGACCCATTCCGAGCGCGAGACCCATCGCCGCCGCCACGCCGATCGCCGGCGCGCCCCGGATCACCATCGTCTTGATCGCTCTGGCCACTTCGTTGGCCGTCGTACAGCGGACGTAGACCTCCGTGGCGGGCAGCTTTCGCTGATCGACCATCACCACCGCGCCGTCTTCCCATGCAATCGTCGGAAGCATCCGGGAATTATGGATCACTCCGCATGGTCGTACAGGGCTCGAACCCGGCGGTCCACGCCTGCGGGCATCCCGCGGCCGTCAGGCCAGGGTGCGCAGGTCAGTCGAGCAGCCGGCCATCAAAGGGCAGGGGGAACAGCGTGCTCAGGCGGTGGCGTCCGGTTTCGCGCGTCGGGTTGGCCAGCACGACGTCGATGTCGCCGGCAAACTCCCAGAGGACCTGGCGGCAGGCGCCGCACGGCGGTGTCGGCGTGTCCGCACCGGCGACGATGGCCACGCGACGGAACCGGCGCACGCCCTCCGACATCGCCTTGAAGATGGCAACACGCTCCGCGCACACCGTCAGGCCGTAGGTGGCGTTCTCGATGTTGACGCCGGTGAAGACGCGGCCGTCCTCGGCTTCAATCGCGGCGCCCACGGCAAAGCGGGAGTAGGGCGCGTGCGCGTGCGCTCGAGCCACGCGAGCCGCCTCGACGAGCGGGTCAGAGCCGGGCAATCGTTTCCTCCAGCAGGGCGATGAACTGGCCGCGCACTTCGCGGGCCGTCTCCATCACTTCGTCGTGCACGAGGGGCTGCGGAAGGACACCCGCCGCCATGTTGGTGATGCACGACACCCCCAGAACATCGAGGCCCATGTGGCGGGCCACGATGGCCTCGGGCGCCGTGGACATCCCGACCGCGTCGGCACCCATCGCGCGGAACGCTCGGATCTCGGCCGGTGTCTCGTAGCTTGGGCCGTGTACCGCGATGTAGACGCCGTGCTTCACAGCGAGGCCGGCGGCGGTCGCCGCCTCACCGGCCACCTCGCGCAGGCGGGCGGAGTACACCTCGGACATGTCGGGAAACCGCGGGCCGAAGCGCTCGTCGTTGGGGCCGACGAGCGGGTTCGCCCCCATCAGGTTGATGTGGTCGTCGATGATCATCAACGCCCCGCGCGCAAAGCGGGTGTTGATGCCGCCTGCGGCGTTGGTCAGAATCACACAGGGGATTCCGAGCCGTCCGAGCACCCGCATGCCGAACGTGACCGTCGAAAGCGGGTGTCCCTCGTACGCGTGCACACGGCCTGCAAGCGCCAGGACGCGCCGACCGCGGACCCGGCCGGCCACCAGCGTCCCCGCGTGACCCACGACCGACGACGATGGCCAGTGAGGGATGTCGCCGTACGGGACGGTCACGGCGTCGTCCAGACGCGACGCGAAGTCCCCGAGCCCCGATCCCAGCACCACGGCCACATCCGCGCCGTCGAGCGCCCGCGCGCGGAGCCACGCGGCTGCTTCAGACGCGCGCGTGAAGTCGGAGAGCACCGTCACAGCAGCAACATGGACGCGATACACGCATTGATGAGGGTGGCGAGGAACCCGCCAAGAAGCGCCCGCATGCCGAGGCTCGCCAGGTCGCCGCGACGCGTCGGGGCCATCGCGCCGATGCCCCCAAGCTGGATGCCCACCGACGAGAGATTCGCAAACCCGGTGAGCGCATAGGTGGCGAGAATCTGCGACCGGTCGCCGAGCACGTCCCGGTACTCGGTGGTGAGCTTCACGAACGCGACGAACTCGTTGGCGACGAGCTTGGTGCCCAGCAGGTCCGCCACGGCGGGGATGTCGGCAGCGGGCACGCCCATCAGAAACGCCACCGGGGCGAAGACGAACGAGAAGACCTGCGCCAGCGTCAGGCCGCTCCACAGGAACCCGAGCAGCGCATCGACAAGCGCGATGAATGCAAGAAACGCAATGAGCATGGCGGCGACGTTGAGCGCGAGCGTCAGGCCGTCTGACGCACCGGCGGCCGCGGCGTCGATGGCGTTCACATGCCGCCGCTCGACCGTGAGCGAGATCGCACCCTGGGTGGCCGGCTGTCCGGTTTCCGGCAGCAGCAGCTTCGAGAGGTAGAGCCCGCACGGCGCCGCCATCACGCTGGTGGTGAGAATGGCGATGGGATCGGCGCCGAGGCTGATGTACACGGCCATGACCCCGCCGGAGATCGTCGCCATCCCGCCCACCATGAGCGCGAGGAGTTCGGATCGCGTCATCGCGGGGACATACGGCTTGACGATGATCGGCGCCTCGGTCTGGCCCATGAACACGTTGGCCGCCGACGAGAGCGTTTCGGCCCCGCTCGTGCGCAGCACGTACATCATGACGCGGGCCATCGCCCAGACGATCACCTGCAGAACGCCGAAGTAGTAGAGAACAGTGAAGAACGACGAGATGAAGATGATCGTCGGCAACGCGGCGAACGCGAAGACGAAGCCGTTGGCGGGCCCGAACACACTGCCCATGACCTCCTGGTTGGCCAGCGCGCCGAACACGAAATACGACCCGGCGTTCGTGAACTCGAGAAACTGCCTGACGACGCCGGCCACGGCGCTGAAGAACTCGTACCCGGGACGCACACCCCCGACCTCGAAGCGCAGGATGAAGATCGCCAGTCCGAGCTGAATGGCGAGGCCCCAGCCCACCGTGCGCCAATTGACCGCGCGCAGGTTCGTCGAGCAGGCGGCACAGACGCTGATGAAGCAGATGGCCCCGGCGGCCGCCTGGCCGCGTGGGCCGATGACGTCCGAGAGCAGCCACGCCAGCGCGGGGACCAGCACGGCCACGCCGACGGCGAGCAGCTTCAGGCCACGATCGGAGGGCGCGGGAGGGGCGTCGTTCATGCGAGGCTCGATTCTCCGCCGGCGTGCACCCAGTCCAGGACGAGCGGCGCGATCGGCGGCGGGTCGGGTGCGATGGTGAAGGCGGCTTCGACGAGCGCCCTGGCCTCCGCCAGGCGCCCCTCGTCCGTATAGTGCAGCACGGCGATCTCGTCGCCGGCAGCCACGCGGTCTCCGTAGAGCCGGCCCAGCACGAGGCCGGCGCCCGGATCCACGGCGTCGTCCACGCGCTCCCGGCCGGCGCCCAGCCGCATCGAGGCCTGGCCCACACGCTCGGCGTCGATACCGTTCACGAACCCGGCAGCGGGAGCGATCACTGAGGAGGTCCGGGGCGCCCGAGCCAGGCGGGATGGATCATCCACCACGGCGGGATCGCCACCCTGCCGGACCACCATCCGCCGGAACCTGGCCAGCGCAGTGCCGGAGTCGAGCGCCTCGCGCACGCGGGTCTCCGCCTCTGCGGGGTTCGCCGCCTGTCCGCCCAGTTCGACCATCCGGGCAGCCAGGCGGACGACCAGCGCGGTGAGCGTCTCCGGACCGCGCCCATGGAGTGTTTCCACGCACTCCACCACCTCGAGCGCGTTGCCCACGGCCCGGCCGAGAGGGGTATCCATGGCGGTGACGAAGGCCTCGGTACGGACGCCGGCGCGTGTGCCGATCGTGACGAGCGCGCGCGCCAGGGCCAGGGCATCCGCGCGCGTCTTCATGAAGGCTCCCCGGCCACACTTGACGTCGAGCACGAGCGCATCGCTGCCTTCGGCCAGCTTCTTGCTCATGACCGAGGCCGAAATCAACGGGATGCTCTCGATCGTGGCCGTCACGTCGCGAAGCGCGTACAGCGTCTTGTCGGCGGGAGCAATGGAGGCCGTCTGGCTGACGAGCGCGCATCCGACGTCGGCCAGCACATCGCGAAACTCATCCAGCGAGAGCGCGACCCGGAACCCGGGAATGGCCTCGAGCTTGTCGAGCGTGCCGCCGGTGTGTCCGAGGCCGCGCCCGGACATCTTCGGCACGACCACTCCGCACGACGCCACGAGCGGCGCGAGCACGATCGAGACCTTGTCGCCGACGCCGCCCGTGCTGTGCTTGCCGACCTTGACGCCGGGAATCGACGTCAGGTCGACCCGGTCGCCCGACCGGACCATGGCGTCAGTGAGCCAGGCGGTCTCCTCGTCGGTCATGCCGCGCAGGACGATGGCCATCAACAGGGCCGCGGTCTGGTAGTCGGGCCACGTGCCCTCCGCGACGCCATGCACGAACGCCTCGACCGCCTCGCGGGGCAACGCCTGCCCGTCCCGCTTGGCGCGAATGATCTCGACCGCTCGCATGGAACCGAGCGGCAGTATAGCGTATGCCACCCGGCACCTTTCGAGACGGTGTGGAACGCGTCGAGGTGGGTCGCGTCCGTTTCCGCTGGCATCCGCCCGGCAGTTACCTATAATCCTCTTGACCTCGAGGCAGCGACAACCGGCGCGTCCGCCGCTCCCGCATGGCGACACCTTCCACTCCCGCCCCTCTGCCGCCCGACGAAGCCGTCAGGCTGACGGACTTCGCCCGCGCGTGCAAGGCAGCGGCCCGGATCGTGTCCTTGTACCCACCCAGCCACCCGGCGATTCGCGGCGCCCTCGAACGGGTCGAGCAGGCCAGCGCCGCCGCGACGAACGGGCGGCCCTACACCCTGACGGTGCTTCCCGACACGTTGCTGGTGGGTCGCATGGCGCCCGTGAAGCCGGACCGTGCCATCGGGGAACTCGCAGACCTTCTTCGCAGCCACCTGATCGACGAACTCACGCTGACCGCTCCGATGACGGCAGGCGCCTGGCACACGTTCCTGCTGCAGCTCTCGAAGGCACCCGAGGAGGTGCGGGCCCAAGGCGGCTTCTCCCGGGTCTGGCAGGACGCGGGCGGCGGCCCGGTTGAGATCCGGCAGATCGACTACGGCGAGGTGCTCCGGGAACGCAGCGGCGGCCTCAGCGCCGAGTGGGACCGTACGATCGCGAAGTACCTCGAGGAAGACGCCCCCGAGTTGGATGACGAAGTGCTCGGGGCGCTCAAGGAACTTGCGGAGGATCCCGCGCGCCTCGCGGAGCTGGCCGACCGCGTGCTCGGTCCGGAGCCGGACTCGGAGGGGGATGACGGCCGGCGGTCGGCGTTGCTGGTCAGGATGCTGCGGATGCTCGCCGACTTCGTGTCGCGATCGGCGCCGGAGCTACTCGACGGCGTCCTCACGAACATCGCCGCCCTGACCGCACGGCTGCCGCCAGGCACCGTCCTCACCCTCACCGAAGACACGAGCGAGCCCGTCTCCGGAGAGCCGGGGGCCCTGGCAGGACCGCGAGGGACGAACGTCGTGGCTGAGCCCGGCGCGCGAGGGACGGGCGGCGGCACCGGATCGACCGGGTCCGGCGGGGTCGGTACCGAGGCCATGGAGGGCGCCACTGGCGCCGGCACCGGCCTGGCCGACGGCCCGGCCGACCCGGCGGGTTTGGCCCCGGCACCCGACGCCCCCACGGGCCTCGACCTCGCGGGCGAACTGCGCGCGCGGATCAGCCCGGAGACGGTCGCGCGTTTCGTGGCCAACTCCGTCGCCAGAGGGCAGAGCGCCACGGCGCGCCTCGTCGAGGCGTTCCAGGTGCTCGTCCCTGACGACGACCAGCGTCACCGCGTCCTGGGCATGGCCGCGCAGGTGGCGTCCTCGATGCCCTTTGGCAAGGACCCGAACTTCCCGGAGTTGTGGGAGAACGCCTCGAGCATGCTCGAGTCCTACTCCGATGAGGCGTACGTCTCGGACGAGTACGGCCGCGAGTTGTCCACCGCGCGTACCCACGCGGCGGACGTCGAGCGGATCTCCGACGACCCGCCCGAACGGCTGCGAGCGTGGGTGTCCACGGTCAGCGATGACTGTGTCCGGCAGCTCGACCAGCAGCTCCTGCGCGATCTCCTGACCATCGAGAAGCGCCCTGACGAGTGGCAGCAAGTCCTGGCCGTGACGCTGTCCCGGATCGATCAGCTGGTGCTCGTCGGCGATCTCGTGCTCGCGCAGGAGTTGCTCGATGCGCTGGTGGCGATCCGCGACAATCCGGACGCGGGCTTCCGAACGGAGGCCGGGGAGGGCGTGGACCGCCTGCTCGCCGACACCATCATCCAGCATGTCGTGTCCTTCATCCGGCACGCCAAGGAGGACGAAACGCCCCTCGCCGCGCGCTTCTGCCGGACGCTGGGCCCCCCTGTGATGCGCCCGCTGGCCGACGCGCTCGTCGTCGAGGACAACAGCCGCGCCGTGCGTCGGCTCCGGGAGGTGCTCCTGAGTTTCGGCGCGGCTGGCCGCGCCTACGCCGATGAACTGCGTCATTCGGCGAACCCGAGCGTCCGCCGCACGGCCATCGAGCTCCTTCGCGCATTCGGAGGGACCGCGGCGCTCCCCGATCTCGTCGCACTGCTCGACGACGTCGAGCCCCAGGTGCAGCGGGAGGCGGTGCGCGCCATCGTGCAGATGGGCAGCAACGAGTCGTATGCCGCCCTCAGGCTGGCGCTGACGTCCGGCTCCCCGCAGGCGCGAGACTCGATCAGGCAGGCGACCTTTGGCATCCGCGACGAGCGAGCGGCCCCCCTCTTCGCCTACGTGCTGCGAGAGAGCCCGTATCGCGGCGCACAGGAAGAAGCGTTCCGGATGAACCTCGAAGCGTTGGGCAGCCTGAGGTCAGCGGACGCCGATGCCCTGGAGGTGATGAAGCAGGTGCTCTATCGGGGCGAGTGGTGGGCGCCTCGACGCACGGCACGCCTGCGGCGGGCGGCGGCGACCGCCCTGCGGGCCACGGGCACTGCCGCCGCCGCGGACGTCCTGGCCGAGGCGGAAGCGAACGGACCGCGGGGTGTCCGCCGGGCGGCGCGGGAAGCGCTCGCACAGCCAGCGCCGGAGAGGGCGTCGGGGTAATGGACGCCGTCACCCGCCTGCGCGTGGCCGACGACTTCGTCCGGAGGTTCGCCGCCGCGCTGCGGGCCACGCAGTTGTACGCGCCGGGGCACCCTCTCGTGCAACGGTCGCTCGACGCCCTCGCCGACGCCGCCGGGCGCTTCCTCGACGACGAGCCGTCGTTTGCCATCGGCCTGCTCGGACAGGATCTCGTGGTCCAGGATGCCCCGCTGCCCCGCGCGGCCGAGAACTATGCGGAACTGGTGCGGCGGCTCCAGGGACTCGGCATCGAGCGGATCGGCTTCCAGCGTGGCGTGCCCGCCGACCAGATCGCGACGCTCGTGTCCACGCTCGCGCATCCCGAACGCCGGCCCGGGCGCCTGGCTCCGGGCGCCGAACCCGCGGACCCGCTGGCCCGGCTCGCGACGCTGACGCACATTCGCGTCGGCCGTCTTCAGGTGGACGAGCAGGTGGAGAGCTCCCCCTCCGACGTCGCCACCATCCGCCGCCTCTACTCGGATGCCGTCTCGATGGCCGGCAGGCTCTGGGACACGGCGCAGCAGGAGGGCATCCCCGATCCCCGCGCAGCGCAGATGCTCGTGGACTCGCTGGCCCAGGCCGTCGCCCAGAACCGCACCGCCCTGATGGCGCTCACAGCGCTCAAGGAGTACGACAACTACACCTTCACCCACATGGTGAACGTCTCGATTCTCACCATGGCGCAGGCGCGTAGCGTCGGCATCGAAGGCACCCTGCTGCGCGAGTTCGGGCTCGCGGCGCTCATGC
>CAZNOC010000024.1:0-28195 GCA_964574545.1 uncultured Bifidobacteriaceae bacterium
ACGGTCCCCATCAGGGCGCTCGAGACGACCGCCACCTTGGCCACACCTCCGGCGGATCGCCCCGCGATGGCAAACGCCAGGTCGTGGAACAGGCCGATGATGCCGGATCGTTCGAGGAAGGCGGCGAACAGGATGAACACGGCGATATAGGTCGCCGACACCTGCAGCGGCACCCCGAACAGGCCTTCGGTCGTGGTGTACAGAAACTCCAGCGTCTCTGGAATCGCGTAGCCGCGATGGCCCATGAAGCCAGGAATCCACGGTCCGGCCAGGCCGTAGATGACGAAGGCGGTCGTCGTCAACGTGAGCGCCCAGCCGTGCATCTGGCGCGCGAGGTCCATCACCACGAGGACCGCGATGGCCGCCATGACGAGATCGAGCGTCGAGGGCGACCCGACGCGGGTGAAGAGGTCGCGGAACGAGATCACGAGGTAGAGGCACGAGGCCGTGCCCAGGACGCCTGTGGCCAGGAGCGCGAGCCCGCCCGCATGCGAGCGGCGCTCGGACGAGGCCATCATCAGGTAGGCGAGCAGGATCATGCCGCCCAGATGGATGGCGCGGTGCACGATCGCGACCGGCGCGCCGAGGACCGCAGTGTAGAGGTGGTAGACGCCGAGCGCGATCGCCAGCAGCGTTGTCAGACGCGGGAGCAGGTGAATCATGGAACGGCGGGCAGGACGCCGCGCTCGCGGTAGTAGCGCTCCGCGCCCGGGTGCAGCGGAATCGGCGCCGCCGTCACATGGGCGGCGTCGATGTCTCTCGCGGCGGCGTGCGTGCGGCCCAGTTCGTCGAGCGACTCGAAGAGCAGCCGCGTCATGTCGTAGGCGAGCTGCTCGTCGAGATCCTCGCTGACGACGAGCAGGTTCTCGACGGCGACGGTGGCGACATCCTCGTCCTGTCCGCGGTAGGTGCCGGCGGGGATCGTCACGCGCTTGAAGAACGGATAGTCGGCGCTGATACGGGCCATGGCGTCGTCGCTGACGGGGAGGAGCCTGACCCCTACGGTCATGCTGGCGTCGGTGATGGCGGAGACCGGGTAGCTGGCCGTCACGACGCCCGCGTCCAGCGTTCGGTCCTGCATTTGCGCCGCGACCTCCGCGAACGAGAGGTAGTCCGGCGTGACGTCGGCGTAGCTCAAGCCGTGGGCTTCGATGACCACCCGAGCCGACACCTCGGTGCCGCTGCCGGGCGCGCCGACGCCGACGCGCTGGCCGCGGAGGTCGGCGACCGTGTGCAACGGGCCGTCGCGCCTCGCCACGATCTGGACGGTGTTCTGATAGAGCACGGCGAGCGTGCGGAGCTTGCGGTGAGGCGTCCGGTCGGAGTCGGTCCCCTGCTCGTACGCGAACCAGGCGATGTCGCCCATGGTGAAGGCCAGGTCGGCACGGCCCTGCTGGACGGCCTGCACGTTGAACACGGAGCCGACCGTGGACTGGGCGGAGGCGATCACGCCCGGCAGCTGCGCGCTGTATATCTGCGCCAGCGCGCCGCCGAGGGGGTAGTAGACACCGCCGGTCCCGGCCGTCGCGATGGTCAGATAGGTGCGGTCGGAGGGAGCGCCGCAGCCGGCGGCGGCCGCCAGCAGGGCCACGAGTCCAGCGGCAATCGACACCCGGCGCAACGGTCGCGTACGCGTCATTCTCAAGAGGCTCCCGCGCGAACTATATGCTGTTTGTCAGGGTCCTGGGAAGCGTGCGCTACCATATCGAGCGTGACGACCGACGCGATCCGGGACTACTGGAACACCCGCATTCACGACCTCGAGATGACCGGCCACCCCGTCGGGACGCGCGAGTTCTTCGACGACCTGCACGAGTACCGCTACGACAAGCTGCACTACCTGCCAAAGCTTGTGGACTTTGGCGGCTATGCCGGACGGACCCTGCTCGAGGTGGGATGCGGCATCGGGACCGACCTTGTGCGCTTCGCGCAGGGCGGGGCGCACGTGACCGGCATCGATCTGTCCCAGACGGCCATCGATCTGGCGCGACGGAACTTCGACCTGCACGGCGTGAGCGAAGGCGCCGACCTCCGCGTGGCCGACGCCGAGGCGCTGCCATTCGAGCCGGGCGCCTTCGACGTGGTCTACGGCCACGGCGTCGTGCAGTACGCGGCCGACGCCCCTCGACTGATTGCCGAGGCGCACCGGGTGCTCAAGCCCGGCGGGGAAGCCATCTTCATGGTCTACAACCGCCTGTCGTGGCTGAACGCGATGTCACAGGTGACGAAGGTGAAGCTCGAGCACGAGGACGCCCCTGTGCTGAGGAAATACTCGATCGCGGAGTTTCGCGCCCTCCTGGCCCCGTTCGCCGAGGTCCGCCTCGTCCCGGAACGCTTCCCGGTGAAGTCCCGGCTGCACGGGGGCTGGAAGGGGCTGCTCTTCAATACCTGCTTCGTCGGGACGTTCAACGCGTTGCCCCGCGCCTGGGTGCGCCCGCTCGGGTGGCACCTGATGGCGTTCTGCCGGAAGTAGGCACCAGGAGACGGCCTGCCTGCCGGTCTGGGGCAGGGCGTCGTTACGGCTGAGCAGCGGCCGCCGGCGGTGCGGGCGGCGCGGGCGGCGGCGGAGGCGTGGGCTCGGAGCGGTGCCGCTCGATCGACGCCCGCACGAGGAACCGCGCGTACGGCACGACCTGCTTGATGGCCGCCACGTTCATCTGGCAGGGGCTCAGGCACGTGGGGCACTTGTGGTCGCGGATCTCGCGGCGATGGGCCAGCGAGTCCTCCCGGAAGTAGATCGACTCCGCGTCCTCGGTCGTGACATTGCCCATCACGTCGCTGTTCTCGCAGAAGAACAGGTCGCCGTTCGGGTTCAGCATCACGCCCTGCGTCTGGAACGGGCAGGGCGCGGTGCGGTGGTACCCGTTCGTGATCATGTCGGCGTAGTGCATGTAGATGTAGTTCTGCCCGTCGAGGATCGGATCCTGGCGGACCCGGTCGAGGAAGAACTGGCGCATGCGCTGCTCTTCGGCGCCCATCGGGCGGAGCTTGCCCTCGAGTTCGGCGTTGCCCAGCATGGCGTCGGTGAAGCGCACCATGTTGAACACGACGTCGAGCTTCTCCTTCTTCGACCACGCCAGGATGTTCTCGGCATCGTCGAGGTTCTGGGAGAAGATCGTGGAGGAGATGCCGAAGTTGAAGCGGTACTGCTTCTGCAGCTCCTGCATGGCCGTGATGGTCTTGCCGGCCTTCTCGAACGCCTTCCGGACATTGCGGACGGCACCGTGCATCTCGCCGACGCCGTCGATCGACACGCGCATCGAGAAGATCACGTTCCGGGCGTTGCAGAGCTCCACCACCTTCGTCAGCATCGGGATGGCGCGGTGCGGCGTGAGGCCCGTGGTGTTGATGGTCAGCTTGCGCAGTTTCGGGAAGTTGTCGATCATGGCCTCGCAGATCTCGACCATGTCGTTGCGCGTGGTCGGCTCACCGCCCGAGAGCGAGGCGTTCTCGATGTTCTTCCAGAGGGGCGAGGCGAATGCCGCCCGGATCTGGTCGAGCGTCATGTCCTCCTTGCGGTTGCCGCGCGTCCAGTTGCTGCACATCTCGCAGCGGGCGTCGCAGACGAACGTGCAATGGAAGATGAAGACGGTGGGGTGGAGCGCCTTGTACTTGGCGACCACCGAGTTGACCATGTCCCGGGGGGCGCTGAGCGCCGCCTTCGCGAGATACTTCGCCGCGTAGACCTGTGCCATGTAAGTCTTAGATTCTACAGGATTTCCGGTGAGGATAGCAACCGGGACCCGACTGGGCTCGCCTGGCTGCTGAACGGGCCGCTCGCCCTCCGAAGTGGCAGCGTCACCCGCGTCATCTGGCCCGAGGACGGGTGACCTGACCCACCTGGTAGATGAGGACCTCGCTGCGAGGGGAGCGATAGACAAGCGGGAAGAGCACGGGTGCGCGCTCGAGGGTCCGTTCGAGCGCCGGATAGGCGTGCCGCTCGGCTCCACCCAGGTAGAGGAAGTCGATCCCTCCATGTACTGCGCGCTCGAATGCCACCTCGGCGGTGTCGCTCTGAAACACCTCTCGAATCGTTGCGCTGGCGCGTTGGTACTGAGTCAACGGCACCATCGAGATGGGCAGCCCGGCGGCCATCCGGCGCTGACCGAATGCCGGAATGTAGGCCCATGTCTCCGGATCGCGCACGTGAGGCTCCACCTGGACGGTGGCTCGTGGGGGGGTCTCACGCCGGACCCACTCGAGGGCATCGATCTCATCAGGCGTCAGCACAACCGTCCAGCGGAATCCGGGGCCAGGCTGCCGGTTGTCAATGTCCTGCGTGTTGTAGAGGTCGATCAGCGTGGTCGGGATCGCTGTGAGGGACAGGATGGCGGCAGTGACCAGGATCACGGCGCGCGGCACAGGTCGCAGCGCAGTGGCGCGCCACAGCACGTAACCGGTCAGGGGTGCGGATGCCATGAACAGCAGGTGGCCGGCGCGCCATCCGACGTAGACGTCCTGCACGTCACGCACGTTGACGAAGAAGTAGAAGCCGAACGAGGCGGAGACGATGACACCGAGGGGAATGGCGGCCGGGTTCCGTGCGGCAGACATCCACACCAGGCCGGCCAGCATCGCGGGCAGCGCCAGGCCGAAGTTCATGGGGAAGGCGGGCCAGAGGCGGTTGAGCGCCATATGGTGCCACCCCACTTCGATGAGCGATTCCGACCGGTCGACGTAGTCGAGCGCCAGCGCGGAGAAACCGGCGAGGGCAATGGGCAGGGCGCCGAGCAGGGCCCCGCGAACGAAGATCCACGGGCCAGCGCCCGCGCGCACGAGCAACACGGCGGCGATCGGAATGATCATCATCGTGATCATCAGCGCCGAGAACGCGCTCAGCAGCACGGCGGACGCCAGGCAGGCGCCGGCCAGTAGCATCACGAACGGTCGCCCTGGCGACCGCGCCTGCCAGAGGACCAGAATTCCGGAGAACCCCATCGCGTAGCCCGCGGCGTGGTGCTGCGGCTGATACAGCAGGAGACGCTGCAGTCCGTCAATCGGGAGCGCGCCGTAGAACCACCGGGAGACGGCATCGATGTTGAGGGTTCTGAGGTGCGCGATCGGCGTGCCATCGCGCCAGAAGACCCAGAGGCGGTCGAGCCCTTCGTAGCTGCCGCAGAGGACGGCCAGGGCCACGCCGGTGGCCGCCCAGCACGGGGAGGCGACAAAGTGGCGCGTGAACCCGTACAGAAAGGCGCTGAAGGCCAGTCCGAAGAGGACGGCGTTGACCAGGAGCATTTGGTCAAGGCGCACGACGGAGGCAAGTGCGCGGTACTCAACAGCCGACAGCAGGTGGGGCAGCCAGTAGTACCGGAGTGGTTCGCCTTGCAGGAACTGATTGGCCGGAGGCAGGTCACCCTTCGCCACTTCCGCAACCACGGCCATCTTCCACACGAAGTCCGCCGTGAAGTAGGCGCGGTACGCGCGCCCGTCGGTGACATCCGCGCCCACCTTGGAAAACGGTCGCCCCACCACGGCCAGGACGAGAAGCAGGACGACCAGAAGCCACACCGTATCGCGCCGGGTGAAGCGGGGTGGCGTGAGCAGGCCAGCCCATCGTCCTGCCATCCGCGCTGGCACGAGCGCAAGGACCGGTGAAAACAGCAGGACGGCGGGATGACGCACGCCGACGACCCAGAGGAGCAGGAGAACCAGACTCGTGAGTGTTGTGCCCCACACCGGTCCGAGTGTCCACTCGAGCCCCGTGCCAGGGCCATACAGCCCACGGACGGCCACTACTCCAGGAAGCGCTGCGAAGGCGAAGAGCGCCGTCAGGACCAGTCCCCAGAGCGGCAGGCCGATGCCCCAGAAGGTGGCCAGCAGGGCCAGCGTCAGCGCGGCCGCCATCAATGCCGCGGGTCCGGAAGGAGTTCGGACGCCGCCGCGCGCCTGGATGGTCGTAGCGGTGGGCTCTCCCATCCAGTTACGCCCGCCGTGCCACATAGACCACGTGTGGAAACGGGATGTAGTCCCAGAGGTGGAAGGTGGACGTGGCAAACCCCAGGCTCGCCAGGTGTTGCTGCATCTCGGCGACCGGGAAGTAGTAGACGGGCTCACGGCCGGTCATCAGGTCGTCCAGCAGGTGAGTGAAGCGCACCTTCCAGGGCACGTCCATGGAGATGTCCTTGACGAACAAGGCCCCTCCTGGCGCCAGGTGCTGGGCTGCCCAGATCAAGAGGCGTCGGCGGGCTTCTGGCGGGATGTGGTGAAGAACATCCAACGCCACAACCACATCAGGGGAGATGCCGGGAAGGACCTCGGTCACATCGCCACAGAGAAAGCTCACGTTGCTCAGCCCCAGACGGCCGGCGGCCCTGGTCGAGAGCGCAATGCGACTTCCATCGATATCGACGCCGATGAACCGCACATCGGGACGATACCGTGCGCCGTAGATGTCGAAGAGCCCGATACCGGACCCCAGGTTCAGGACCGTGCCCGACGCTGGCAAATTGCCAAGCAGATCGACGAGGATGCGCCGGATGATCGAGAACCGCACCGTCAGGTAGGCACGCGTCACCCACGAGTCGTACGCCATGAGCACGTCGCGGAAGAAGCGGTGGTCGTGGGCCACGGCGTGCGCGGGGCTTCGCTCGGGCACGACACCGGCTTCGAGGAGCAATGCCACCCGGTGGGGCGACACAGACTCCGAGAGAGGCGTGAGTCCCGGGTCGGGCGGCTGAGGAAGTGGGTCAGACATTGACGAAGCCGCCGACGCGGGGGCGGCGGCAGCCTCAGTATACGTGAGCCCTTCGACGGTGACCGGGCATCGGGACTTGTGCGTTAACTCGACCGTTTCAGAAACCCCATCGGGTTGAAGCTGAGGAGGAACTTGTCCATTGACTTGTCGTGCGCGAACTCCGGGTGGCGACCCAGAAACGCCTCGAGCGCCTCCATCGGCCCCGGGCCGTGGTCGTCGAACACCGGGTGCCCGTTCAAGTTGGTGTCTTCGACGATGAGGTAGCTGCCTCGGGTCACGAAGGGTGCGTAGCGCTCGAGCTCTCGGGGTACATGGTCGCGAGAGTGATCGGAATCGAGGATGACCATGACGGGCGCCGAATCGACGACGAGCGTCCGGATGTGACTGACCATCGAGTCCGCGACCGACGATCCGGTCAGGTAGGTCACCCGCGGGTGTTGGGGCCGTTCCTCGATGTGCTCGAGATCTACGTGATGACGCGGCCGTGCCCCAGGATGTCCATCATCGACGCCATGAAGTGGGCGCTACCACCGAAGGCCGTGCCGGTTTCGATGACGACGGCCGGCCGCACCGCGTACAGAATCTCCTGATAGAGCCACAAGTCGAGAGGACACTTGAGGATGCGGTGCCCCATCCAGTACGTGTTCCGCCACGTCATGTTGAACGCTGATGAATCGAAGTAGAGACGGTGGAACTCGTCGACCCTCCGGCGTTCGGTCTTCTCGCTGATGGCAAGTCGGCGATAGAGCGCACCGCGCAGGGTGCGTAGCTCGTGAGAGAGGGCGCGCTGAACGTTGCGAACGAGTGTGGTCACGGTGGCCCTTCGATCATGGCTGTGCTCCTCGGGAAGGGGCGGTCGGGGAATGCGTGCGCTGTAGCACGTACAGCAGTCCGCCCGGCAGGTTGGACAGAAGACCCAGCAGGATGAAGATGGTGCCCATCGCGAAAGAGAGATGCTCGGGGACGCCCATCGGCTCGAGCATCCAGACGACGGCGCCCTGCCCGGGCCCGAGCCCGCTGATCGAGATGGGCAGGAGCACGACGATGATCGTAATGGGGACGAAGACCAGGTAGAACTCGAAACCCACTGGCACGCCCAACCCTCGACCTGCTACGTACATCAGCACGACACGGAGGAACTGCATTGCGAGCGAGAGCACGGCGACGAGCAGGAGTGTCGGCCACTCGTGCCGGTAGCGCCGCATTGCCCCAGCCAGCCTCATGACGAATATCCAGGGCTGTCTGGTCTGCCACGAGGCGGGGAGTATCGCCGCCACCAGCCGGTCGGCCCAGATGCCTGCAACGGCGCCCAGTAGCGTCAAGGCGGTGAGCACGTAGAGCACGACTGCCAGGGGCAAGTTGATGTCGTCGGTCCAGAGCGCCAGTCCCAGGACGCCGACGAGGCCCACCGAGGCCACCCCGAGCCAGCGGTCTACGGCGACCGATGCGATCGCCTCGCCACCCATCGCCGTTCGCCGGTTCACTTCCCACGCTCTGGCGATGTCTCCGCCAACGCCCGACGGTGCGAAGCTGCCGAGAAACGACGTCACGAGGAAGACCCAGACGCCGGACTTGTAGGTGAGCGGCACGTGAGCCGCCCGGACGAGCAGGATCCAGCGCCAGGCGGCCAGCGCCCGGTCGAGCGCGGTCAGAACCGCCAGCATGCCGATGACAGGCCAAGCCAGCGATCGTATCGCCGCCAGCGTGCGCGCCTCGTCGATGTCGTAGATCAGGTACGTCAGCACGGCCAGCGTCACCGCCAGCCGGAACCACCAGCGCTTCACCTCAGGCCTCACCCACGGGGCTTCCGCGCCACGAACGTCAGTGTCTCGAACAGGTTCTTGCGGATCTTGAAGATGAACTCCGTGGTGCCGGTGTAGCGCGACAGGGCGTCGACGCCGGGCAGGTTCACGAGCAACGCCGCCGCAGCCAGCGCGTCGCGGGCCACACCTGTCGCCGTGCCGATTCCGCGTTCCACGTGCAGCGTTTCGAAGCCGCCGTCATTGAAGAGCTGTCGCACACGCCGCTCGGTCGTGACGAAGTTGTGGGTGTAGTCCACGTCCCAGAAGAAGGTACGTTCCTTCAGATAGTCGGGCACGACCACGAAGAGGACGCCGCCCGGGCGGAGGACGCGCAGGGCCTCGGCAGTGAAATCGCGCGCCGCGTCGATCCCGCTCATGTGCTCGAGGACCTGATCGGCATAGAAGACGTCGGCGCAGGCGTCGGGCATCGGCACCGGCGGTGTGAAGCCCTCGACCACGGTGAGGCCTTTCGCGCGCAGCACCTCGGTCAGGATCGGGCTGGCTTCAATGGCCGTGTAGCGCCACCCGGCCTCCACGGCCTGCTCGGCAAGCGACCCGTGGCCGGGTCCGACTTCGACCAACTCGCCCGGGGCTGGACGATACCGATGGAGCAGGGCCAGGCGATGGCGCTCGATTCTTCCCCTGCGCGCGCTACCGTAACGTGTGAGGCGCTTTTCCGAGAAGGACTTGTAGAAGGTCGACGGCTCGGCCACGACTGCGGAGTGTACACGAAAATGGGGGTGGTTCCGTCGCTACGGAACCACCCCCGCGACGTCGTCCTGTTCGAAGACGCCCGCTACGGGAACGGCGGTACCGGCGTCCAGAAGTTCCCTGCGCGCCGCCCGTCGAGCCTGGTCCAGCCGACGTGCGCGCCGGGGGCGCCGGCAGCCACCACGACGTCCCAGCCTTCCCAGTTGAAGCCGCCGCCGGTGCCGCTGTGATCGAAGGCTACAACGTCCTCGCCCAAGCCGCCATTGACCGAACGGCCGCAGCTGTCCCAGGTGCACTGCTGCTCGTTGGGGTTCTTGGTAATCAGACCCCAGCGCGGGTCGCCAGTGGCGAGCGCCGCCGCCAGGTGGCGGGTGTAGCGATGGCACCGGACACCGGAACCACTCGCGCAGCCCGGCCACTCGGGTGATGCCGCCGAAACGTCCCACGCACAGGCAAGGCGATTGCCAGTCGGCGGGCTCTGGGGGCCGCAGGAAGCCGGCACTGCGAACGGGAGGCTGGACCTCGGCTCATCGGGGGTGCGGAACGAGGCGCTCGCCGACCACGGCCCGAAGGCCTCCTCGACCTCGAGACGGACGCGCCAGGAGAAGTTCTGCTCCCAGTCCAGATCATTCGTGAACTGGTAGGACGTCCCCCCGCTCGGATCCGACCCTGTCTGGAGCTCCGCAATCAACGTCCCGCCCTGGTTGTACAACTCGATGTGGTACGTGCCCTGGTCGGGGATGATGAAACGCCCGGCCGAGTTGGCGAAAACGAATGCCGGCTTGCGGCCGTCGATGGTCGCGCCGCCAATCGGCGAAATCGGAATCGGGGCTTCTACCTTGAGCGTGGCGCCGCTCGATGTGTCGCTCAGCGGAACGCCGGTGGAGGCGCTCGGAGACAGGGGGGACTGGGGCGCCTGCGAGCAGGCGGCGGCGGTCGCCAGTGCCACGGCAAGCACTGGCAGGCGGCGAAGGGTGCTTCTCTCGACCATCAAACTACTTCTCCCTCGAACTGACCCGGATGCGCCTGCCCGCGTGCAGGCCGACGGCAATTGTAGCGCACCTGGCCCTGAGCGCAAGCCCTGACTCTTTGCTAAGTTGCTTATCGGCTCAAGTTAGGGGAACTCCACTAGTGAATATCGTGGCTCAACCGTGTTACCATTCCCGCCGTTGGTTTCTCTGTGCGCGTCGCGCGGCCGGTCCGTGCGGCCTGCACAGGCCTGCGCGCCTCTGCGCCGCTGGCTCGATTACATTCTGGAGCGTCAGGACACACGATGGGCAGAACGACGGCAGTGCTGATGGCGGGGTGCCTCTGGGTGGCCCTTGGTGGCGAGGCGGCCGCGCAGACCGGCTCCGAGCGCGACTACTACGCGGCGGTGAGTGTCGGTAAGCAGTCCGGCTCGACGACCTTCGCGGACGAACGGCAGTTCACGGTATATGACGAGCCGGGGCGCATCATCTTCAACGGCAGCGTCGGCGCTCCCACGTTCTTCGACATCGCCGTCGGCAGGCGGATCACGGGGCAGTGGACCGGTGGGCTCGCGTTTCACAAAGGCTCCAAGACAGGGTCGGGAATACTGGTGGTCGGTGTACCGCACCCGTTGTTCTTCGGGCGCGGACGTGATACGTCCGAGGCGATTAGCGGGCTAAAGCGCGAGGAGCACGCGACGCATGTCCAGATCGGATACCGATGGGACGTGGCCGACAAGGTGCAGGTGCACGTCGTCGGCGGCCCCTCGTACTTCCGTGTGAAGCAGACCGTGGTCACGGACGCGACATTTGCTGAAGTCGGTCCGCCGTTCACGAGCATCACCACGACACCCGTGCTCGGTACGCGCGCGAAGAATGTCTGGGGCGCGCACGTGGGAGCCGATGTCTCGTACTGGTTCTACGACGCCGACCAGTTCATGCTGGGTGCGGGCCTCTTCCTGCGCTACGCGGGCGCGTCGGCGGACCTGCAGATTGTCGAGAATGAGGTGAAGTCGAACCCCGGTGGATTCCAGTACGCGATCGGACTGCGGTTCGGGTTCTAGACAACGCGGCGCCTTCGGCGCTCGCAGGCGCGAATGGCGGAACAGAAGAATGCCCCGGTGGGCTGCATGCCTGCCGGGGCATTTCGTCTTTCCCGAGCGCCCAGGCCAAGGCGCGATTCCTGCAAGCCGGCGCTGCCTGAAGCGGTGCCGACGGCCGGAGCGAGTCTGTGGGCCCCGCCGTTCAGAACCGGCCCCGCCCCGTCCAGCGCCCGATCGATCCCCCGCCGAACGTCACGTCCGTCACGTCGATCCAGGATGCCTGGGGGTTCGAGCCACAGTGGCCCGCGATGACGTCGATGATGTAAACCTGAGTGGAGCCCTCGTCGGCGTTGTTGCCCCAGTTGTAGTCGACCACGTCGAGCGAGGGGTCGCCAACGACGCCTCGCTTCCAGTTGTAGCCCCACCTGGTGTCGTAGGTGCGCAGCCGGTCCACAAGCCGGTCCATGAACTCCCACGTCCCACCGTGGTCCTGGCACGAGTTGCCCAGGGCGTTGGGGTACTCGAGGGCGACCTGCTGAACCACGTGGAACATGTTCGGCAGCGGTAGCTTGCCTCCCGGCCCTGGATTCGGGGTGCGCCCGCCTGAACCCACGGGGCCGGGGTTGATGGGGGAGGGCAGCACCGGTGCGGGCGTGCCCGATCGGAATTCCACGACGGCCGAATAGGGGCTGGAGTACTGCCCGTCAGACTGGGACACACGCCAGTAGTACGTGGTGTTCGGCAGCATGTCGCCGGCCGATGCCACGGTAATGCCTCCTGGCCCCGGCGCCACCGAGAGCGTCGAGCCGTTGACCATCGCCGGCGTGGTGGCGATGTCAATGCGGTAGAAGAGCGGGCCCGCAGGGCCGCTGACCGAGCCGTTCTGGATGCGGAACTCCGGCCGAATGCCGGTGATTTGGCCGATCGGCGACAGCGGTGTCGGCGCGCCGAGGATGACCGGCTCGAGAATGCGGAAGCTGGCAACCGACGAGAACGGGCCCGTGTTGGCACCGTCTGCGGCGCGCACCCGCCAGAAATACGTCGTTTCCGCAGGCAGGAGCGCAGGGATGCGGTAGTTCGTCCGGCCGTTATCCCCCGGCGTCAGGCGCTCTGTCTGGAGCACGACCTGCTGGAAGCTCAGGTCCGTCGCGACTTGGACGTCGAGCCAGAGCGGGCGAACACCCGAGGTGCCCGCGTTCTCGATCAGGAGGTCGAGGGGTTGCTCGGTGGCGACGATCTGCTTGTTCTGCTCGGGGAGCAATGGCTTGGGGGCCGTGATCTCCACGCCGGGGATCGGACCCGCGATGGCCGGGCTCAGGGGATTGGCGCTCTTCACGCGCTCGCAGCCCGTGACTCCGAGGGCACTGGCAGCAACGAGCAGGGCAGTGGCAATCCGGCGGCAGTTCATGGCGAAGCACTCTCCCACTGGCAGCATCCGGGCCAGGACCGGGTCGTTCCTCTTGGGGGAGGCGGCGCCGGTCAGTGCCGGCTCCTTCTGTGGTTGTATCGGACCAAGTGCGCGCAACTTTACACTACGGCTGGCCGGGCATGCCCGAGGGCCGTCGAGCACCGAGGGGCCAACCGGCGACGCCGCCCGCCACGCTGAGGGCCACCAGCAAGGAGAGGCCAGGGGCCAGGCTGGGGCCCGGCGAGGCGACGACAAAGAGGAGCGGCCCAGCGGCGGTGGCGGCATTCCGCAGGGCGCTCGACGCTGCGCGAATTCCCCCGAGCGCGCGCAACCCGAAGAGGTGGGGCCACACCAACGCACCAATCAGGGCCGACAAGGCGCTGCCCGTCCCGAGTAGCCCCCCGTGTGCCAGGGCGCCGAGCACCGCCGGACCGGGGAGCAGGAGGCAGGCGAGCGCGCCCACCATGGCACCGGCGGACAGGACTGCGCCGCGGCGCGGGCTCCAGCGGTCGGCAACCGAGCCGGTCACGGCCGTGGTCACCACCTGGCCCACAGCCAGCGAGGCAAACGACACAGGCACGAGTGCCGGAGGCCAGCCGGCCCAGCGGAAGACTGCGACCTGATGGAATACAAGTGCCGTCACCACCACGGCCGGGACCGCAAAGGCGGTGGCGGCGCACCAGAAAGAGCCCGCGCGGAGGGCCGTGCCGAAGTCCGGTCCGTCGGCCGGGGCTTCGGCCTCCAGGGAGGGACTCTCCGGGGCAGTCGGATCTGTCGACGTGCGGTGACCGGTCCGCGCGAGGAGCCAGATGAGCATCGGCAACGCCGCGAAGAGGTAGACAAGGCCAAGGCCCGCGGACGAATGACGCCACGTCGCTGCGCTCAACGACAACAGCACGACTGACGGAAAGACGAGCTCGCCAGCCGGGTGCCCGAGTTGTGCCAGGCTGAGAAGGCGCGCCCGTCCCGTCGAGTAACGGCGGGCGACGAGCGTCAGGATGCCGACGCCTGTCGCTCCCTGACCGGCCAGCCGGAGCATCGTCAGGGCGAGCACGATCGGCCAGGCCGAGGCTGCCCGGCTGAGGGCCAACAGTGCCGCGCCAAGCGCAAATATCACGGACGCCAGGAAGCGCTCGGGAGGCCAGCGGTCTGCGAGGCGGCCCACCGGGACGAGACCGACTGCCGCGATCAAGGTGGCCATGGCATACCAGTTCGCGACTGTGGTTCGCGACGCGTCGAGCGACTCCATGATGGGTTCGACGTACAGGGCGAGCACGAACGTCTGCCCGGGGCCACTGAGAAAAGCGCAGAGGAATCCCGCGAACGCGGTGCTCGTCCAATCGGAATCCCGCCAGCGAGCGGCAGAGGTAGCGGACGTCGAGCGTCGCATCGTTGCGTTCCACTTTACACGCCGCGCGACGACAGACGTCCCGGTCTTGATCGAGGGCGGGGCCGGCCGGCGGACGTGCCGAGCCTTTCAGTACAATCGTTGTGGCGAGACCGGGGCCACGGGGTCCGCCGTTGTCAGTGGAGCCGTCCAACGCCGGGTGGGGTTCGCGACCCTTCGGGTAACCAGATGGATGCAGAAGCGCTGCGGGAGCTTCACGGGCGACTTGTCGCGCGGGCGGCCGAACTCCGGCAGACGATCGCCTCAGTGGCCGAGACGTCGGGCCCTGTCTCACCAGACAATGCCATTGGACGGCTGACACGGCTCGACGCGATGCAAGCCGCCTCGATGCAGGCGGAACTGCATCGGGGGCACGCGGCCGAGCTGCGCCTGGTCGAGCGGGCGCTCGACGCGATCGCGAGCGGCGAATACGGCACGTGCGCCCGCTGCGGCGAGGACATCTCACAGGCGCGGCTGCTCGCGAAGCCCGAGGCGTTTCTGTGCGTCGTGTGCGCGGAGCGGGCGGCCCGGAGGTAGTTCGGGTGCTCAGCTCCGAGGCCACGCTTCTGAAGCGCGCGCGCCTACGAGCGACGTGAACCCACGAACGCTGCGGGTGTCCGCCTCGTGAAGAACACCACTCCGCCGACCAGCGACACCAGCATGACCAGCGCCGTGGCCACGAGCGACAGGGCGACCGCCGACTCGTTCGGGAGTCCGAAGCGGGTGAAGAAGTACACGAACACGGCCTCGCGGACGCCGAAGCCGTTGATCGATACCGGAACCATCTGGACGACGAGGCTGATAGGGATGAGCACGCCGGCCAGAACCAGCGGCAAAGGGATCGCAAGTCCGTAGGCCGTGAACGCGTAGAAGACGACGATGATGAGCTGGACGCCAATAGCGCCGGCGAACGCACCGGTCAGAGCCAGGGGTTGCGCACGGAACCGGGTGAAGGCGTCCTCGAAGCGCGTCGCCCGCTCGAGCACCCAGTCGTGGCCGGTCGCACGAAGCGGGGCGAGGAGCAGCGTCAGCAGTCGGGGCGCCACCAGAAAGGGCACTCCGGCGGCCAGGCCAGCCGCCACGCCGGCCCACAGCCACTCCGCTCCGGGCACCGCCACCCCGATCCACCGCGCGCCCGCGGCGCCGATCGCCGCAACGATGAAGAGGGCGACGAGCCCGAGTGCCCGGTCCACGAGCACGATCGTGGTCGCGAGCGTCTTCGAACCAGCCGCGGCCGAAGTGTCCGCGACCCGCCACACATCGCCGCCGATGTTGCTGGGCAGGAAGTTGTTGAAGAAGAGCGCCACCATCCAGGATTGCCAGAGCGCACGGGATGACACCGCGATGTGCTGCGCCCGCAGGAGCAGCTTCCAGCGCCAGACGCTGAGCGCGAGCATGGCGGCGTAGGCCGCGACCGCCAGGGCGATCCAGCCCGCCGTGACCCGGACCATCATGGCACCGAGCTGCGACAGGTCGACGTCCCGCAGCACCCACCAGAGCAGACCGAGGCTGACCGCCAGCTTGGCGCCGATGAGGAGCGGGCGCGACAGCGTCGATCGGGCGGCAAGGGCGGTCGGGTCGTTCGGAGCGTCGAGCGCGGGGGTTGAGGCTCGTCTCAAACGCTCAAACATAGCATAAGTGCCTTTCTGTCAGCAAGAAGCGGGGATGGTATAATGCGCGTTCCGGCTGGGCCGCTCCCGCTTCCTGTGACTGACCCAACACGTCCCCTCCGCATCCTGATGCTGGCCCCCGAGCCGTTCTTCGAGCCGCGGGGCACTCCCTTCAGCGAGTACCACCGCATCAAGGCGCTGGGCGAACTGGGCCATCAGGTCGATCTCGTCACCTATCCCATCGGGCGCGACGTGGACCTTCCAGGGCTCCGCATCTTCCGGGCACTGCGCCCGCCGTTCGTCAGCAAGGTGCCCATCGGGCCCTCCTTCACGAAGGTGGTGCTGGACGGCCTGATGCTGCTCACGATTGCCCGTCGCTCCTGGAGCGGCCGCTACGACGCCATTCACTCGCACGAGGAGATGGGGCTCGTGGGGGTCTGGCTGGCGCGCCTGCTCGGCGTGCCTCACCTCTACGACATGCACTCCAGCCTCCCGCAGCAGCTGAGCAACTTCAAGTACAGCCGGTCGCGCGTGTTGACGGGCCTGTTCCGATGGGCCGAACATCAGATGGTCGGCGGCTCCACCGTCGTCATCACCATCTGCCAGGAACTCCAGGACACGGTGGTGGAGATGGGCCTGGGGGACCGCGCGCTGCTCATCGAGAACGTGATGGGCGGCGACGTGGACGAGGCGCCCTCGGCGTCCGCCATTGATGTCCGTTCCGCGTGGGGCATCCCGGCGGAGGCGCCGCTGGCCCTCTACACGGGAACGTTCGAGGCGTACCAGGGCCTCGAGATGCTCACGGTCGCCGCCGCGCGCCTGGCCGGGACGCATCCGCAGGCGCGCGTGCTCGTGGTCGGTGGGGACCCGGCGCAGGTGGAGGCCGCGCGCGCCCGGGCGCAGGCTGCCGGTGCCGGCGACGTGATGGTGTTTACGGGCCAGCAGCCCGCCCGTGACATTCCGGCGTTCGTCGCCGCGTGCGATGTGCTCGTGTCGCCACGCATCCGCGGCACCAACACGCCCCTCAAGATCTACTCGTACCTCCGATCCGGAAAGCCCATCGTCGCCACCGATCTGCTGACGCACACGCAGGTGTTGTCCTCGCAGGTGGCGCGCCTGGTGCCGCCCGATCCCGCCCCGTTTGCTTCCGCCGTCGCGGCCCTGTTCGATGCCCCGGCCGAGCGCGAGCGTCTGGGCACGGCCGCCCGGATGCTGGCCGAGAAGAAATACAGCCGCGCCGTGTATCTCTCGCGGACGGCCGAGGCGTGCGCGCGTCTGATGCAAGGTCGCGGGCCCGACGCCGCCGGAGCGGCCGTGGAAGGCGCGGCGGCGATCCGGCAATGAAGATCCTGGTCACCGGCGCCACGGGCTTTACCGGCGGCCACCTCGCCACCACCCTGGCGCGCCGGGGCAACGATGTGCGCGCGTTGGTCCGTTCGAGGAGCCTCACGCGGTTTGCCGCGTCCGAGGCAGCGGCGGCGGGTGTGGCCGCGGCGCCGGGCGACCTGGCGGATGCCGACGCCGTGCGCGAGGCCGCCAGCGGCGTCGAGGTCGTGTATCACATCGCCGCGACCTACCGCGAGGCCGGGCAGCCGGATGCCGCCTACCGGGCGGTCAACGTGGACGGGACGCGTCATGTGCTCGAAGCGGCCCTCGTGACGGGCGCGCACCGCGTCGTGCATTGCAGCACCGGCGGCGTCCACGGCCATGTCGAGCACCCCCCGGCCAACGAGGACGCGCCCTTCAGCCCCGGCGACATCTACCAGGACACGAAGCTCGAGGCCGAGCAGCTGGCGCGCGAGTTCGGCCGCACACGGGGCCTTGATGTGGTGGTGGCGCGACCGATCGGCATCTACGGTCCGGGAGACATGCGCTTCCACAAGATGTTCCGAGGCATCGCGCGCGGCCGCTTTCCGATGCTCGGGTCCGGCGAGGTCTTCTACCACCTCACCTACATCGACGACCTTGTCGAGGGATTCCGGCTCTGCGGGGAAGTGCCCGCTGCCGCCGGCCGGACCTACTTGCTGGCCGGACCGGCCTACACAACGCTCAACGAACTGGCGGCGACGATGGCCCGGGAGCTGGGGGTGGCGCCGCCACGCTGGCGGCTGCCGGTGTGGCCGTTCTGGACGGCCGGCCTGCTGTGCGAGATGGTCTGCGTGCCGCTCCGGGTCGAGCCCCCGCTGTACCGCCGCCGCGTGGACTTCTACACGAAGAGCCGCGCGTTCGACACGTCGCGCGCGCGCCAGGAACTGGGGTACGCGCCGCGGGTTGAGCTGGCGGACGGGATCCGCCGGACCATCGCGTGGTACAGGGAACAGGGACTACTCTAGGGAGTTGCCAGTTGTCAGTTGTCAGTTCAAAAGGGCCGGGCGGCCGGATGCGGAGGCGGCTGCTCGAATCCACGACGGCGACAGACAACCCGGCACGACCTGTCTTGGAACTGATAACTGACAACTGACAACTGATTACAACCGTGACCCGTCCGCTGACCATCGTCCATATCTGTGACCACCTCGGGTGGGAAGGCTCGCGCATGCACGGCGTGAAGCGGCTGTTCGCGTGGATGATCCCGCGCTTCGACGCCTCGCGGTTCCGTGTGTCGCTCGTCAGCCTGCGGAAAAAGGACCTGTCACAGGACACGCTGGAACAGCTTGGCATCGACGTGAGCTACCTGGCACGGCACAAGTTCGATCCCGCGACGTACCCGGCCCTGCTGAAGTTGCTGCGGGAGAAGCAGGCCGATGTGCTGCACATGCACGGATACGGGGCGACCACCTTCGGGAGGTTGTGCGCGTGGCGGATGGGGGTTCCCTCGATCCTGCACGAGCACGCGAATCACACCGACACGCCGTGGTTCCAGAAGGCGGCCGACCGGCTGCTGGCGCCCCACACCGATCTCGCCCTTGCGGTGTCGGAGTCCACGGCCGAGTTCACCATCCGCGCGAGGCTGATGCCGGCGGAGCGAACCAGGGTCGTCTACCTGGGCGCGCCGCTCGATGAGTTCGCCAGGCCACGGTCGCGGGAAGAGGTGGCGGCGGCCAGGGCAGCGCTCGGAATCCCTGAGGGCGCACTGGCGATAGGGACGGTGACGCGTCTGATGCCCTCGAAGGGGAACGAGTACCTCGTGGAAGCCGCTCCCGCGGTGCTTGCCCGTCACCCACATGCGCACTTCTACATCGTCGGAGAGGGCGAACTGCAGCCCGCCCTCGAGGCGCAGGTGCAGGCACTTGGGCTCGGAGACCGGGTGCACTTTGCCGGGTTCCATCGCGATATCGCGGCCGTGCTGTCGGCTTTCGACCTCGTCGCGTTTCCATCGCTCTGGGAGGGCACGCCGCTGACGGCGTTCGAGGCGCTGGCGATGGGCAAGCCCATCGTGGCCACCGATGCTGACGGCCTGCTGGACATCCTGACAGACCGGCACGACGCGCTGATCGTGCCGAAGCGGGACGCGAGCCGGCTCGCCGAGGGGCTGTGCGCGCTCATCGAGTCGCCGTCCCTGGCCGCGGCCCTCGGAGCCGAGGCGGCGCGAACGGGCGCCCGCTACGACATCGCGGCGTTCGTGCGGAAGATGGAGCAGTTGTACGTCCTGCTGCACGAAACGTCCCGGGCGTCGCGCCGTGCGGGGGTGCTGAGGGCCGACTTGAGCTTCCTTGCCAGCGGCGGCCCCCGGAAGACGACGCCATGACCGATAGGTCGAACGACACGCCTTCGAGCGCCTGGCAAACCGGGGCGGCGGCCACGGCCGCGATCGGCGTCGTGCTGCTCGCCTGGGCGCTCACCGTGGACGTCCCACGGTCGTCGCGTGGCTTCTTCAGCGACGCAGCCACCTACTACAGCCTTGGCCACAGCCTGGCGCAGGATTTCGACTTCGAGTACCGCCGTGAGGACCTGGTCCGCGTGTGGCACGAGTTTCCGAGCGGGCCGGAAGGCGTGTTCCTCAAGCGTGGCCGCACGGTCAACCTCGGCCTGCAGCCCTCGCCGCCGTTCGTGCGATGGACGAGCGACCCCGATCCCGACGCCGACCGCCTGTACTACGGCAAGGCGTTCATCTACCCGCTGGCCGCCGCGCCCTTCGTCGCGCTCTTCGGCACCAACGGGTTCATGGTCCTGCATGCCCTGCTGATGACGATGGTATTCGCGTGCGCGTACGCGTTCCTGGTGGCACGGGGCGACCCGCTCCCGTCGGTCCTGTTCGCGTTTGCCTTTGTCTTCGTTTCGGTGGCGCCGGTCTACATCGTGTGGATCATGCCCGAGGTGTTCAACCTCGCGCTGATCACGCTGGGGTTCTTCTGCTGGACGTACAAGGAGGCACGGCGCGGGACACCCGGTGACGTACCGTCGTGGCTGACGGGCGCTCGGTCCGATCTGCTCGCCGCAGTGCTCTTCGGGGTCGCCACGTTTTCGAAGCCCACGCACGTGTTGCTGATCCTGCCCATGCTCGGAGTGCTGGCGTGGAGGCGGCAGTGGCGGCTCGCACTCGGGGCAGGAACGCTGTTCTCGGTTGTGGTGCTCGGGCTCTTCGCGGTCAACATCGCGATCACGGGCGAGTGGAATTACCAGGGCGGCGACCGGCGCACCTTCTACTCCGGCGAACGCGGGTTCCCGTTTCAGCGCGTCGGTGCCGGGTTCGACCAGACGGGCATGGGTCGCACCACCAACCGCGTGCCGGTCGAGGTGCTCTCGAGCCGCGATGCCGTGCTCGAGGTGTTCCGCCGCAACCTGGGCTACTTCGTGTTCGGCCGGCACACGGGCTTCGCGATCTACTTCTTTCCCGCCATCGTGGCCCTGGCGCTCTTCCTGCGCCGCTGGCGGGAGCGGCCGGGATGGCAGTGGGCGACGCTTGCAGGTGGCGTGGGGTCGGCCGTGGCGCTGCTCCTCTACATGCCCTTTACGTACTCGGGCGGCGGGGGGCCGGTCGGCAACCGCTACTACCTTGCCGTCTACCCGCTGTTCCTGTTCCTGACACCGGCCCTGACGAGCGTCGGTCCCGCGATCCTGGCCATGGGGGTGAGCGCCGTGTTCACGGCGCAGCTGCTCTTGAACCCGTTTCATGCGTCGGTCAACCCGGACGAGCACCCGAAGCGCGGCCCGTACCGGATGCTCCCGGTGGAGCTGTCGCTCGCGAACGACCTGCCGATCAACATCCGGATGCACCGCGTGCGCCGGCCCTTGTCCGGGACGCCCCCCATGTCGGGCTACTTCCTGGACGACAACGCCTTTGATCTCGAAGGCGAACGGTTCTGGGTGCGCGGGGCCGCCCGCGCCGACCTCATCGTGCGCGCGCCGGCGCAGCCGGAGCGGAGGGGAGACGAGGAGGTGTGGCGGTCGATGAGCCTCCGCCAGCTGCAGGTCGATCTCGAGGCCGGCCCGGTGGCGAACACCGTGACGATTCGCAGCGGCGCCGAGACGGCCGTGGTGGCGCTGCAGCCCGGCGAGCAGCGCAGCGTGCTCCTGCGCATGCCGCGCGGGCTGCCGTACAAGCCGATGCCTGCGAACCCGACCAACTACATGTACAGCATCTCGATTGCGAGCGCATCGTCGTTCATCCCGTTGTTCGATCAGCCCGGCGCCAGCGACCATCGCGTCCTCGGCGTGTTCGTGCGCCTGGCGCCGATCTACGAGCAATAGAGGCACGAATCGGGGTCGGGATGCATTTCGCTTTCTGCCACCCTCCACCGTCCCGAGGGTGGCAGAAAGCGAAATGCATCCCGACCCCGATTCGGCCCCCGATTCGGCCGAGCGGCTCTCCCCGTGGAGGCATGGGGAGCCGGTTTCCGTTCTACACTGAGAGTGTCCCATGTCGTACCGCACTCCACTCGAAGCGCGCGTGGCCAAGAAGACCACCAAGGCGATCACCGACTTCGGCATGATCGAAGACGGCGACCGCATCATGGTAGGGCTGTCGGGCGGGAAGGACAGCTGGGCGCTGTTGCAGGCGCTCGACGTGCTTCGCCAAAGGGCCCCCATCGACTTCACGTTGATCTCGGTCAACGTCGATTCCGGCTACAAGGACTACAAGCACGACGTGATCACCGAGACGTGCCGGGCGCGCGGGTGGGATCTGCGGATCGAGCACACGACCATCGGTGAGGTGATGGACGACATCCTCGATGCGGGCGACACGCCCTGCGCGCTGTGCGCGCGGCTGCGGCGGGGCGTCCTGTACCGCCTGGCGAGCGAGGTTGGCGCGACCAAGATCGCGCTCGGGCACCACCTCGACGACTTTGCCGAGACCCTCCTGCTCAACATCTTCTTTGCCGGCGCGCTCAAGGCGATGCCGGCCCGCCTCGTGTCCGACGATGGCCAGCATGTGGTGATCCGGCCGTTCGTGTACGTCACGGAGGCGGAGGCGCGTGCCTACTGCCGCGAATCCGAACTGCCGGTGATCGGGTGCTGTTGCCCGGCCTGTGGCGACCTGAGCCTGCAGCGCCAGCGGATCAAGCGGCTCATCATGGAACTCGAGCGGGAGCACCCCCACGTCAAGGCGTCGATGCTGAAGGCGATGGGGAACGTGATGCCGCGGCATCTGCTCGATCGGCGGCTCAACCCTGTCGCGGAGCTGGCCTCCGGCGTCGTGGGCCGGCTGGACACCGACAAGGCCGTGCCGTTCGGTTCGTTGCTGTCCATCCAGACGTCCCGCTGAACCATGCGCGCGGTCATCCAGCGGGTGCGCTCCGCGCGCGTGACCGTCGGGGAGCGCGCGACCGGGGAGATTGCTGCCGGGTTGCTCGTGTTTGTCGGTGTCGAGGAGGGCGACGGGGAGGCGGATGTCGCGTATGTCGCGGGCAAGGTCCGAGAGGTCAGGATCTTCGAGGACGAGGGTGACGATCAGGGCCGCCGGCGGATGAATCGCTCGGTGCGGGAGGCTGGCGGCAGCATCCTCGTGGTCTCGCAGTTCACGCTGGCCGGCGACGTGCGCAACGGCAGGCGTCCGTCGTTCGTCACCGCGGCCCCGCCGGACGTGGCCCGCGAACGCTACGAGGCAGTGGTACGCACGTTACGGGAGAGCGGCCTGAGGGTGGCCACGGGCGAATTTCAGGCATCAATGCAGGTGGCGCTCGTCAACGATGGGCCGGTGACGATTCTCGTGGACAGCCGGCGGCGCTTCTGATGATTTCCGCGGGCCGGCTCGTCCCCGTCACCATCGGCATGCAGGCGGCGCTCGCCGGGATCGCGGCCCTGGGCATCTGGGCGTTCGACGTGCCGGTCGCCTGGGGGCGCCCCGTCGATGTTCCTATCGGACTCGCGGCAGCGCTGGCGATCGGCGGACTCAACCTGTGGCTGCTGCGGCACGCACCGGCCAACTGGCTGGTCTCGAGCGTCAGGACAATCTATGGGCGGTTGCTCGCGCCGCTCTTCGCGCCGCTCGGCCCGCGGGCGGCCGTGCTCGTGGGCTTGTCGGCGGGTGTGGGTGAGGAGTTGTTCTTTCGCGGGCTGCTCCAGCCGTTGCTCGGGCTCGCGCTGGCGAGCGTGATCTTCGGGCTGGCGCATGTCGCAGGCCGCGACATGGCCGGGTTCGGGATCTGGGCGATGCTGATGGGCGCCGCGCTTGGCGGGCTCGCCATCGCCACGGGGGGGCTTCTCGCCCCCATCATCGCGCACGGCGTTTACGACGCGCTGGCGCTGACGTACATTCGACGGACGACGCTGGTGGCCGACGGGGTGCCTGGCGTCGAGGGAGACGGCGCAACGTGAGAGATCTGGTACCCGTCCGCGAAGGTGTGGTCGCCGTAGCGTTCTGTGCGCTTGTGGCATGGGGGGGCGGCGGCGTTGCCGAGGCGCAACAGCGTCCGCTCGTCACCGAAGATCCCGAAACCATCGGGGAGGGGCGCATCCTGATTGAGGCGGGCGCCGACTGGATGCGCGACATCAGCTTTCCGGTGAGCGGCCTCCGCGGCGACTTGTTCGCCGGCCCGACCATGGGGATCAGCGTCGGCATCGGCAGGATTGCCGAGCTGCAGATCGACGGGGGGTTCTACCGTCGTCTGCGGATCACCGAACGGCGTGACGCGCCCTTGTCCCCGACGCTCGACTTCGAGGGTGACGAGACGGCGACGTTCGAGGACGTGACGATCGGCACCAAGATCCGGCTGATGGGCGAGGCCCCAGGCCGGCCCGCGCTCGGCTTCCGGTTTGCCACGAAGCTGCCGAACGTGAGCAACGAGACGGGGCTCGGCTACGACACCACCGACTTCTACGCCTCGTTGCTGATGGCCAAGACCGTCGAGTCCTTCCGCATCGTCGGCAACGCCGGCGTCGCGATCCTCAGCGACCCCGCGGAAGGCGCGCGCGCGGACGATCTGTTGACGTTGGGCCTGTCGATCGCGCGAGCGGTCACCAACGCTGCCGAGCTCGTCGGCGAAGTCAACGGCCGGCTGTTCCTGGGCGCGAGCGATCCGGCCATTGGCGCCGAGAACCGTGGCACGATGCGGTTCGGCGCGCGCTACACGCGCGGCACGGTGCGCGTGGACGCGGGGGTGGTGCTCGGCATGACGTCCCGGGACCCGCAGTTCGGCTTCACGACCGGCCTGACCTGGGTCTTCGATGCCTTCTAGGGGTCAGGCACCGTGACACGCGAAACGATGCGCTTTCCGCCATCGCGTTTCTGACTTGCCGCTGCCACCGCTCGGCCATGTGGCAGGAACTGTGTCATTCTTCGTGTCACCGTGCCAGACCCCACCCTCCCCGTCGCCAAGGCTCACGCGTTCGGTAACGACTTCCTGTTTGTGCCGGTCGATCAGGTTGGCGACCGCGATCTGCCGGACCTCGCGCGCGCTATGTGCGCACGGCACCATGGTCTCGGGGCGGACGGATTGGTCCTCTACAGCGCCGATCACGACGCCGTCACGATGCGCCTCCTCAACGCGGACGGCAGCCCCTCCGAGTTGTCTGGAAATGGGCTGCGGTGCCTCGCGGCCCTCGTCATGCGTCAACGCGAGGAGGCCCGAACGGGGCCCCTGTCCCTGTCGGTCCGGGCGCTCACCGATGCCGGACCGAAGGAGTTGGCGCTCACCGGACGAAGCGGAAGCCGCTACACGTTCCGCGCCGGGATGGGGGCGCCGACCAACGTGAGGCAGGAGAGCCTGCAGGTGCATGGCGAGACGCTGCAGGTCGTCGTGCTGGGCATGGGGAACCCGCAGTGCGTGCAGCTCGTCCAGGCGCTGCCGGATGATGCGACGTTCCACCGCCTTGGGCCGGCCATTGCCACCCATCCGACGTTCCCCGAGGGCACGAACGTCGAGTTTGCGGTGGTCGAATCCGCCGAGCGCGTGCGGATCCGCATCTGGGAGCGCGGTGTCGGGCCGACGTGGTCGTCCGGCACCGGGTCGTGCGCGTCCGCCGTGGCCGCCGCGGCGTTCGGCGGCGCCGGTCGCGACCTCGAGGTCGTCGCCCCGGGTGGGTCGCAGCGCGTGGAGTGGTGCGAGGACGGCGTCTACCTGACCGGCTGGGCGGAGGTGGTCTTCGAAGGGATCTGGATTCCCTGATTCCTCACGTCCCAAATCGAAAAGGGATCCCTGAGTTGGTTTTCCTCGTGCGTCCTTCGTTTCTTCCCACCTCCGCTCGCTGAGCATCGCGCGAGCTTCGGCGAGGTCCCGCCGTAGCGGCCTTCGGCCGCGGAGGCGGACGTGAAGTTCGTGCTTGTTCGTGCCAGCGCAGATTGTGCGATTGCGGCGTCCGGCGGCGTGGCAGATTTCGTGACGCTCGGCGCGCGTGCCTAGCGCGGGCGGCGGCCGGGCGGCGCGGCCGCGGCGAGGTCGATCGCGCGAAGCGCCTCCTGAACATGGGTCGCCACCCCCTCAGTGGCGTCGATCGCCTTCTGATAGTCGTCCGCATCCAGCGCCGAGCGCGCTTCTTGCAAGGACCCTTCTGCCGACTCAATCTGGGCGACCGGCTCGGCAAGGCGGCCGGACGGCAACCTCGTCACCTCGGGATCGCCCAGTCGCGCGCGGGCGCGGCCGAGCAGGGCCGACACTTCGGCCACGGCCCGCTCGGCGGCGCCACGGGCAAGCGCGCGAGCCTCGACGGCGAGCTTGACGGCGCCCTGGGCACGCTCCCGGCTGTCGATCGCGTGATTGAGCGCCAGACGGAAATCGCTCTGGTCGACGGCCTCCTCGGCCCGCGCGAGCGCCTCGACGGCGGCGTTGAACTCCTCGGTCGCGTAGACCGGCGCGCCGGCCGCGCGCGCCGCGTCGATAGCGCCCTGCGCCTGGTTCATCTCTTTGCTTGGAGGCTCGGCACAGGCAATGGTAAGGCTGACCAGGAGCGCGAAGAAGGCGGCAGACGTGACACGGAGCATTTGGAAAAGTATACGCCACCAGTGTGGACGGGATGCGCGGGTGTGGCGCCGCGCGTCGCCAGCGCGCGGTCGTCGAGCCGCGAATCGCCACGGCTTTTGAGGTACGATGCGTGATCGTGCATCGGCAGACGCCGCGTTCCGGCGGACGGCACGCCCGGACAGGCGGCGCCCGACGCGCGCCGGGTGGAGAGCGTCGTGAGGCGCATGGCCCCCGGCGACCGCCCGCGCGAGAAGCTGATGCGCGCCGGGGCCAGCGCGCTCGGCGAGAACGAACTGGTGGCGCTGTTGCTCGGCGCAGGCCTGCCTGAGCGTGACGCGCTGGACGTGGCGGGGCAACTACTGGCGGCCAGCGGGGGCGCACGCGGGCTGGCGCGGGTGAGCTTTGACGCACTCTGCCGGATCCCCGGTGTCGGCGTGGTTCGCGCCGCACGGGTGATGGCGGCCATCGAGCTCGGCCGGCGGTGCCTCGCGGGCGGCGGGGAGGGACGTCCGCAGCTGACGATGCCGCGGGAGGTCGCGGCGTTTCTGATGCCGCGCTATGCCGCGTTTCCCGTCGAGCGCTTCGGGGTCGTTCTGCTCGACGTGAAGCAGCGGCTCCTGCGGACGACGATCGTGTCTGTAGGGTCGCTGGATGCCAGCGTGGTGCATCCGCGGGAGGTCTTTCGGGAGGCAGTGTCGGCATCGGCGGCGATGCTCGTCCTGTTTCACAACCACCCCTCGGGCGATCCCACGCCGAGTCCCGAGGACGTCGTCCTCACGCGGCGGCTGGTGCAGGCAGGAGACGTGATGGGGATTCGGGTGGTGGATCACGTGATCCTGGGTGACGGCCGGTGGTTCAGTTTTCGTGAGGGCGTGCCCTCGCTGGTGGCGCGGTGAAGATTCTCTACTTCGATTGTTTCGCCGGGGCGGCGGGCGACATGATCCTCGGCGCTCTGCTCGACGCGGGGGTTCCGCTCGAGGCGCTGTCGCGCGCGCTCGGCAGCCTGGCCATCGACGGATGGGAGGTGTCGGCCGATCGCGTACTGCGCGCGGGGGTCACCGCGTCGAAGTTCCGCCTGCACGAGCGAGCCGCCGTGGGAACATCCGCCGCGGCCAGTGCGGCCGCACACACCCACAGTCACAACCACAGCCACGACCCCTCGCACGACCACTCGCACGAGCACCCCGATGGGCAGGACCACACCCACGCGCATCCGCACCGGACGTTGCCGGAGATTCACCGGCTGATCGACGGTTCTGCGTTGTCGGAGCGCGGGAAAGCCAGGGCAAAGGCGTTGTTCGGTCGTCTGGCCGAAGCCGAAGCGGCCATTCATGGGATGCCGGTCTCTCAGGTCCACCTGCACGAGGTCGGCGCCCTCGATTCGATCATCGACATCGTCGGGTGCGTGTTCGCGCTCGAGTGGCTGCAGGCGGATAGGGTCGTGGTCTCTCCCCTCAACGTTGGCGGCGGGATGGTGCGGTCGGCGCACGGGGTGTTTCCGGTGCCCGCGCCCGCGACCCTGCGACTGCTTGGCGGGGCGCCGGTGTACTCGAGCGGAGTTCAGTCGGAACTGCTGACACCGACCGGCGCCCTCGTGCTGACCGACTACGCCGATGCGTTCGGGTCTGTACCGGCCATGCGCGTGACAGCGGTCGGCTACGGCGCTGGCGATCGCGACCTGCCAGACACGCCCAACGTCGTACGCGTTCTCGTCGGCGAGGCCGACGCGACGCAGTCGGCGACCCGTGTCGCGGTCGTCGAGTGCGAGATCGACGACATGAACCCGCAGTTGTTCGGGCCGCTGATGGACCGGCTGTATGCGGAGGGCGCTCTCGAGGTCTTCTATGCTCCGGTCCAGATGAAGAAGAACCGGCCTGGGACGCTCGTGACGCTCGTGACACGCCCGGAGCAGCGCGCGGCCCTCACCGACGTGCTCTTCCGGGAGACGACGACGATCGGGGTGCGGTACCAGGAGATGCACCGCGAGTGTCTGGAGCGGACAACCGTTCCCGTGGAGACGCCCCTGGGCACGGTACGCTTCAAGGTGGCGCGGCGCGACGGCCGGATGCTGAACGCGCAGCCGGAGTTCGACGACCTGGCAGCGCTGGCTGCCTCGAGCGGCCGATCGATCAAGGAAGTTCAGGCGACGGCGCTCGCCGCCTGGGCGAACCGCGAACCGCGGGGCGCGGAGACCGAATAGGCGAACATGCGCTTCTTTCTGACGACCGCCATCGACTACGTCAACAACAAGCCGCACCTCGGGACGGCGTACGAGAAGATCACGGCCGA
>CAZNOC010000025.1:0-24841 GCA_964574545.1 uncultured Bifidobacteriaceae bacterium
GGCACCGTGACCGCCGACGTCGTCAGGGTGGACGTTCGGTCCGAAGAGGATCTCGCGAAGTACCGCGGGCAGCTGCGCGGAAAGATCGTGCTGCTGCAGCCGGTGCGGGCCGTCCGGATGCTCGAGGGCCGGCACATCCTGCGCATGACCGAGGCGGAGTGGGCGGAGGCAGCGGCGACTCCGCTCGGGTCGCCCGCGCCTCCGGCCTCGCAGGTCCAGGAGCAGGTGAGGGCGTTCCAGGCCCTGTCCACGCAGGTGCAGCGTTTTCTCGTGGCCGAGGGCGCCGCCGCGCAGCTCGACCGCGGCAGCGACACCGATACGGTGGCCGGCGGCAGCAACCTCTCGTGGCAGGCTCAGCGGGTCGACGGCGGCACGGTGTGGCCGGGCGCCGGCGGCGGCCGTGACGCGAACGCACCGGCGCAGGTTCCGTCCGCGACACTCGCCGTCGAGCACTACAACCGCATGGTACGGCTGCTCGAACGCGGCATCCCCGTCCGGATGGAGCTGAACATCCAGACGCGTGCCTTCCCCGAAGGGGCCGACCTGAACGGCATCAACACGATCGCCGAGATCCCGGGCACGGATCTCGCCGACGAGATCGTGGTGATGGGCGCGCACCTGGACAGCGTGCCGTATGCCATCGGCGCCACCGACAACGCCACGGGATCGGCCGCGATGATGGAGGCGGTGCGCGTGATCCAGGCGCTCGGCCTCAAGCCGCGACGGACCATCCGCGTGGCGTTGTGGGGCGGCGAGGAACAGGGGCTGCTCGGGGCGCGTGCGTTCGTGGCGCGGCACTACTACGACTTCGACACGCGCCAGCCAAAGCCGGGGCACGAGAAGGTCGCGGCGTACTTCAACCTCGACAACGGTACCGGCCGCATCCGGGGCATCTGGAGCCAGGAGAACCTCGCGGCCATGGCGCTCTTCGACCAGTGGGGCGCGTCGGTGAAGGATCTTGGCTGGGTCCAGGCCAGTCCCCGGGCCGTCGCGCAGACCGACCACATGCCGTGGGACCAGGCGGGCATCCCGGGCTTCCAGTTCATTCAGGATCGCCTCGAGTACGGCGCCAGGACGCATCACTCGAGCATGGACACCTACGACCGCGTGCAGCGTGAGGAGGTCACGCAGCAGGGCGCCATCGCCGCGGTCTTCGCGTGGTATGCGGCCAACTGGTCGGAGAAGGTCCCGCGCAAGGCGTCGCCTGCGCGGGCGGGCACGCCGTGATCGTCCAGCGGCGGTTCTCGCGCCGCAGCCTTCCTGTTTGTGTTGCGCCCTGGGACTGAGTTACCATTGCTGGGTCATGACCGTCGGGTTCACGCACCATCTGGCCCATCATCACCGCTCCACGAGCGGACCGGCCGGACTGCGCGCGTAACACGACCCAGCGATTCGAACACCGAAACGCGACGCAGGCCCGCCGGACCCCGGCGGGCTTTTTTCGTTTCAGGCCCCCGACGCGCGGCAGGAGTGGAGAACGAATCGGCCCAAAGACGAACGGCGAATGGCATCGAATGGCGAATAGCGGATAGCGGATAGCGCATGACAAACAACGATATCGACTTCACCAAACTTGACGGCCTGATCCCCGCCGTCGTGCAGGATGCCACCAGTAGCGAAGTGCTGATGGTGGGCTTCATGAACGAGCGGGCGTGGCAGCTCACCCGCGAGACCGGCTATGTCACCTTCTTCAGCCGCACGCGGAACACGCTCTGGACCAAGGGCGAGACGTCGGGCAACCGGCTGGCGGTCCGGCAGATCCTTGTCGATTGCGACAAGGACACGGTCCTGGTCAAGGCGGACCGGGAGGGCCACGGACACGTGTGTCACACGGGTGAGCGATCGTGCTTCTATACCGAGGTGCCGGTCGTCGAACGGGGAACGGTGGACGGGGAACGGTGAACAGTGGACGGTGCACGGTGGACGGTGAACGGTGGGCGGTGGGCCGGGAGGCGTCAGGCGAAGGTGGACGAACAATGACAGCGGCAGCAGGAAGTCTCAAGCTCGGGATCCCCAAGGGATCGCTGCAGGACGCCACGGTACAGCTCTTCGCCCGAGCGGGGTTCAACATCTACGTCAGCTCGCGCTCTTACTTCCCCGCGATCGACGACCCGGAGATCGAGTGCATGCTGATCCGCGCGCAAGAGATGGCGCGCTACGTGGCGGACGGTGTCCTCGACGCCGGGCTCACGGGCATGGACTGGATCGCCGAGCACCAGATCGGTCATCCAGAGGAGGCGCCGCTCGTGCCCGTCTGCGACCTGGTGTACTCGAAGCAGAGCTTCGGCAAGGTGCGATGGGTGCTGGCGGTCCCCGAGGACTCGAAGTACCAGACACCCGAGGACCTCGAAGGCGCGCGCATCGCCACCGAGCTCGTGCGCGCGACCAAGCACTATTTCGACGCGCGGCGAATCAACGTCGACGTCGAGTTCTCGTGGGGCGCGACGGAGGTGAAGCCTCCGGTCCTGGCCGACGCCATCGTCGAGGCCACCGAGACGGGTTCGACCCTGCGGGCCAACCGGTTGCGCATCATCGACACCATCATGGAGTCCAACACCCAGCTCGTGGCCAACGGATCCTCGATGGCCGACGAGTGGAAGCGCACGAAGATCGGGAACATCGCGCTCCTCCTCAAGGCGGCGATCGAGGCGCAAGGGAGGGTCGGGCTGATGCTGAACGTCAAGCGTGCCGATCTCGATCTGATTCTGGCGCAGCTGCCCGCGCTGCAGCGGCCGACCGTCTCGTCGCTGAGCGATCCCGACTGGGTGGCCGTCAACACCATCATCGAGGAGAAGACCGTGCGCGATCTGATCCCGAGGCTGAAGATGGCCGGCGGGCAGGGCATCGTCGAGTATCCGCTCAACAAGATCGTGCTCTAGCCCTGGCGATCCCACACGAAAGCGCCTTCCATGATCAGGATTGTCCAGTCCACCAACCGGCGCGAGGTGGCCGCACTGCTGTCGCCCTCGGTCATCCGCGATCCGGCGACGACGCGCGCGGCCAGGCGCATCGTCGACCGCGTGAGGCGGGACGGTGACGCCGCCGTCACGGCGTACGCGCGCAGGCTCGACGGGCTGACCGGGTCTATCGAGGTCACACGCCGCCAGATGGAAGCCGGCGCCGAGAAGACGCCGCCCGCGGTGCGGGCGGCGATACGCCGGGCGGCGGCACACATCCGCAAGGTCGCGAGGCGCCAGGTCCCGGAGGGCTGGACGCTGAACGTCGGGGAGGGCGTGAGCGTCGAGCAGCGGGTGATTCCTCTCGACCGCGTCGGCTGCTATGTGCCGGGGGGGCGGTATCCGCTGCCTTCGTCCCTGCTGATGACCGCCATCCCCGCGCGGGTGGCGGGCGTGCGCGAGGTGATTGCCGTCTGCCCGCGGCCGGAGCCCGCGGTGATGGCGGCGGCCATCGAGGCGGGCGTCGACCGGCTGTTCCGCATCGGGGGCGCCCATGCCGTGGCGGCCCTGGCCTACGGCACCCGAAGGGTGCCGCGCGTGGACAAGATCGTCGGGCCCGGCAATCGATGGGTGTCGGCGGCCAAGGCCCTGGTCAACGCCGACTGCGCCATCGATTTCTACGCGGGCCCGACCGAGATCCTGATCGTGAGCGGTGTGGCGCCGGCGGCATGGGTGGCCGCGGATCTGATTGCGCAGGCCGAACACGACCCCGACGCTCGCGCGGTGTTCGTGACGTGGAACGGGACGCTGGCGCGCCGGGTCGCCGAACAGGTGGCGGAACAGCTTCCCGGTCAGGGACCTGCGGCGAGCGCCCTTTACGCGTACGGCGGTATTATCGTCACGCGCTCGCGCGCAGAGGCCGTGGCTCTTGCCAACGAGGCCGCCTCCGAGCACCTCGTGGTGGACGACGACCGGACGGCGCGCGAGGTGCGTGCCGCCGGCGCCGTGTTCGTGGGCGCGTGGACCGCCCAGGTGGCCGGTGACTACGCCATCGGCTCGAACCACGTCCTGCCGACGGCGGGCGCGGCCCGCTTCCGTGGCGGCCTCAATTCGGTGGACTTCGTGCGACTCGTGTCGGTGCAACGGCTCACGCGCCGCGGACTCGGCCGAATCGGCACGACCGTTGCGACCCTGGCACGCGCGGAGGGACTCGAGGCGCACGCCGCGTCCATCGATATCCGTCTCGCCTCGCCCGCTCGTCGTCTCCGTCAGCGAAAGGTATCCCGCAGATGAGCATCATTCAGGGCATTCCCGATCCCGGTCCCGGCCTCCGGCTGCATCTCAACGAGCACACGGGCGGCTGCTCGCCCCGCGTCCTGGACGCGATCCGCTCGCTCGGGACGACCGACATGTCCTTCTACCCGGACTACAAACCGGTAGTGCTCGAGACGGCCGCCTTTCTGGGCGTGGACCCGAACCACGTGCTGCTGGTGAACGGACTCGACGAGGGCATCTTCCTGACGGCGGCGGCGCTCTTCGGGAACCGGATGCCGAACGTCGTCAACGCGGTGGTGCCCCTGCCTGCGTTCGAGACCTACATGACGGCGTGCGGTGCCGTGGCCGCCCGCGTCGTCACGGTTCCGCCGGGGCCGGATCTGGCGTTTCCGACCGACAGCGTGCTCCGGGCGATCGACCACTCGACGAAGCTCGTGTTCGTCAACAACCCGAACAACCCGACCGGCCGGCTGGTGCCGCGCGAGGACATTCGCCGTGTGGTCGAGGCCAACCCCAGCGCCCTGGTGTTCGTGGACGAAGCGTACTGGGAGTACTCGGGTGAGAGCTTCCTCGACGAGTTGCCGAACTACCCGAACGTGATCATCGGACGGACGTTCTCGAAAGCGTATGGGCTGGCCGGCATTCGCGCGGGCGCGATGGTGGCGCACCCGAAGGTGCTCGAGCGGATCCGCCCGATCGTGCCGCTGTTCAACCTGAACGCGGTGGCGGTGGCCGCTCTGCGCGCGGCGCTCGCCGATCAGGAGTTCGTCGCCTGGTCGGTGGCTCAGGCCACCGAATCGAAGGCGCTGCTGTACGCGGCGCTCGACAAGCTGGGGTTCCCGCACTGGAAGAGCTCGACGAACTTCGTCCTCGTGGATGGTGGCGACCGCGCGCGCGCGGTCGTCGACGGGTTGTGGGCGAAGGGGATCTTCTTCCGCGATCGGACGAAGGATCCATGGTGCCCCAACTGCTTCCGCGTCACGACAGGGGTCGTCGAGCACACAAGGCAGGCGATTGCGGCGCTGGAGGAGTTGTGCGCCGGGCTCTGATCGACAGACGAACGACCGAGACCAGCATTCGCCTCTCGCTCGACCTTGATGGTCGTGGCCGGTTCGACAACCGCACGGGAATCCGGTTCCTGGATCACATGCTCGATCTCGTCGCCCGGCATGGCGGATTCGACCTCGCGGTCGCTGCGAAGGGGGATCTCGACGTCGATCAGCATCACACCGTCGAAGACGTTGGCATCGCGCTCGGCGAGGCGGTCTCGAAGGCGCTCGGGAGCCGGAAGGGGATCAACCGTGCCGGGTACTTCGTGATGCCGATGGACGAAACGCTGGCGGTCGTCGCGCTCGACCTCGGCGGGCGGCCGCACACGGTCGTGGACACGAAGGTGCGGGTGCGCCTCGTCGGCGATCTGCAGTCGGAGCTGGTGCACGACTTCTTCGAGGGGTTCGCCACGGGCGCGCGCGCCAACGTGCACGTCAAGGTGCTGTACGGACGGTCGAACCACCACAAGATCGAAGCGGTCTTCAAGGCGTTCGGCCGCGCATTGCGCGTGGCCACGGCGAGGGATGCGCGGCTTGCGAAGATGCTGCCGAGCACCAAGGGCCTGTTGTGATTGCCGTCGTGGACTACGGCGCCGGCAACCTCACGTCCGTGCGGAAGGCTTTGGCCGCCGTGGGCGCCGTCGCGTTCACGCCGGCGGGTCCCGGCGACATCCTCAGGGCACGAGGGGTCATCGTGCCTGGTGTGGGTCACTTCGCGGCCACCCGTCCGCTCGACGAGTCCTGGCGTGCGGCGCTGCGCGCCGCGCTCGATGCCGGCCGGCCATTGCTCGGCATCTGCGTCGGCCTGCAGTGGCTGTTCGAGGGCAGCACCGAGCAGCCCGACCTCCCCGGCCTTGGCATCTTCCCCGGCCAGTGCACCCGCCTCCCTGAAAGGGGACGGGGCGAAAGGGGACAGACCCCGTCCGTTGTCCCCCGACAGCAGTCGGGGTCTGTCCCCTTTTCAGTGGGCAGTCGAGGGCTGGACGCCCAAACAGGCGGGAAACCCACCGAGGTGGCAGTTTCTGACACAGAATTCCCTGCGAAGGGGTCTGTCCCCTTGAAGGTCCCGCACGTGGGGTGGAACAGCCTGTCGTTCCCGCGCTGGTCGCGGCTCTTCGCAGGCGTGCGGGAGGGGGCGCAGGTCTACTTCACCCACTCGTATGCCGCGCCGGTTGTGGAAGATACGGTGGCGGTCTGTGACTACGGGGTCCCGTTCAGCGCCGCCGTCGAGCGAGGCCTCATCGCAGCCGTGCAGTTTCATCCGGAGAAGTCCGGAGACGTCGGCCTGCAGGTGCTGCGCAACTGGAAGGCCACGGTCGCGAACTGACGCGCGAACTCACGCGGGACCGGCCCGGCCACCACCGATCACCGTCCACCGTTCACCGTCCACCGACATGCTGTCCAAGAGAATCATCGCCTGCCTCGACGTCCGGGACGGCAAGGTCGTCAAGGGCGTCAACTTCGAGGGTCTACGCGACGCCGGCGACCCGGCCGCGCTGGCCAGGCGCTACAACGTCGAGGGCATCGACGAGATCGTCATCCTGGATGTCACCGCCACGCTCGAAGCCCGGCAGGCTCGCGCCGAGACAATTCGCGCCGTGGCGCAAGAGATCTTCCTGCCGCTCGCGGCCGGCGGTGGCATGCGGACGGAAGCCGACGCCGCGGCAGCGATCGAGGCTGGCGCCGACAAGGTGAGCCTGAACACCATGGCGCTGCAGCAGCCAGCGCTCATCACGACACTCGCAGGGCGCTACGGCAGCCAGGCCGTGGTCGTGGCGATCGATGCCAAGCGGGAGGAGGGCCGATTCAGTGTCTACGCGAGGAGCGGATCGACCGGCACGGCCAGGGACGCCGTCGAATGGGCCCGCGAGGCCGCCGACCGCGGCGCTGGCGAGATCCTGCTCACCTCGATCGACAGGGACGGGACGAAGAGCGGCTTCGACTGCGAGCTGACGGCCGCGGTCTCGACCAGCGTGCCAATCCCCGTGATCGCCTCCGGCGGCGCGGGCACCTTCGAACACTTCGCCGAGGTGTTCACGGCCGGATGCGCGGATGCCGCCCTCGCCGCATCGATCTTTCACTTCAACGAACACAGCGTCGCGGAACTCAAGCAGTTCCTCGCTGACCGCGGCGTGCCAGTCAGGCTGTAGCAACGTACGAACACGAAGATCACCCGGGTCACGAAGACGCACGAAGGGAAGTGTTGGTGAACACCTGTCATGCTGATTCCATCCATTGATCTCCAGAACGGCCGCGTCGTTCAGCTCGTGCAGGGCAAGGAGCTGGCCCTCGAGTCCTTCGACCTCGACGCGTGGATCGCGAAGTTCGCGAAGTTTCCGGTCGTTCAACTCATCGATCTCGACGCCGCCATGGGCGTCGGACGAAACGACCACCTCGTCCGCAGGGTCGCCGCGGCGCTGCCGGTGCGCGTCGGCGGGGGCGTGCGGACCATCGATCGCGCGCAAGAACTGCTGGACGCAGGTGCCAGAGCCGTCATCGTGGGCTCTGCTCTCTTCAGGGACGACGCGGTGGATGTGGAGTCCGCGGGCCGCATGGCCGACGCAATCGGCATCGACCGTGTCATCGGCGCCGTGGACGCCAAGGGTGGCCGTGTGACCATTCACGGGTGGAAGACCCTGCTCCCCCTCACCGCCGTCGATGCGGTGAGAGCGCTCGAACCGTACTGCGGGGGCTTCCTCTATACGCACGTGGACCTGGAAGGCATGATGCAGGGCACCGACATGGCGGCCATCCGCGCGGTCGCGGCGGCCACGATGCGGCCGGTGACGGCCGCCGGCGGCATCACCACGCGAGAGGAAATCGATGCCCTTGATGCGCTCGGCATCGATGCCGTCGTGGGCATGGCCATCTACACCGGGGCGCTCGCCATCGACTGAGCCGCCCGGCTTTCCGCCACCCCGGCGGATGAAGTATCGTGAATCGATCGTGACATCGCCGCTCACTTCGGCAGCCCCGACAGACGCCGTGCTCGACACGGTGAGGCGGGCCGATCTGCGCCGACGGCAGCGCCTGGCCCTGCGGGAGGGACTGGCGGCCCTGACCGTGGCCCTCGGAATCCTGTCGGCCGTCGCCATCCTTCGACTCGCGATACCTGTGTCTCCAGTGGTCTGGTGGCTCGCGTCGGCGCTCGCGATCGTCCCGGCCGCGGCCGCGGCCCTGCGTGCCAGATGGCGCCAGCCGGACTTGCTGGCGGCCGCGGCCGAACTCGATGGCACGGCCACCCTGCACGATGCCGTCGCCACGGCCACGTGGTTCTCCACCAACCCTTCGTCGGCAGACTCCACCTGGGTCGAGGCGCAGCACGCCCGCACCGCGAGTGCCGCCGCCTCTCTCGACGTTGACGCGCTGTGTCCGGTGTCGCCTCCTCCCCTCCTGATGCGTGCGGCGGGCGGCCTGATGTTCTTGCTTGTCGTGGCGCTTCTCGTGCCGGCGTCCTGGAGCCGAGGCGTGCTCGGCATCCAGCCGGATGCTCCGCTCGATCTGCCCGTCAGCGCGGCCTCGACCGATGAGGCCAATGACGCGGAAGGGGTGGACGACACGCTGATGTCGCCCGAGGAGCTGCTCGCCGCCGCGGAGCAGGGGCTGCGAACCGGCGCCGGCACGCCGGAACTCGAGTCGGACGGAACGGCGTCGGCCGCACGTGGCGGCGCCTCGTCGGACGCCGGCGAACGGGGCGCGGAGGGCGACGTGCCTGACGTGACGGGGAGCGGCCCTCCTCCCGCCGATGCCGAGCGCGGGGACATGGACGAGTCCGCGCGTGGAGACACCGCCACGGGCGAGAGCCTTCAGGAGGCGCTCGACAGGGCCATCGAGGAAGCGCGACAAGCGGCCGAGGCCGCCGAGGCCGAGTCACAGGCAGACCAGCCGTCGGGCGAGGAACAGTCCGAAGACCCCTCACAGAACGATGATGGCGGGGGCGCCGGCGGAGGCGAGGGCGGCGCAGGCGCGCCCACCGAGGGTGATGCGGCCGGCGCGATGCCAGGTGGTCACCTGTCAGGCCCGGGAGGCGATGCGGCCGACGGTCTCACCCTCGACGCCGCACGCGCCGAGCTCGAAGTCACTTTGAAGCGCGAGCAACTGGCGAGTCCTTTCGCGGCCCTGACCCAGAGCGACGAAGCGCTTGTCGAGCGTCAGAGCGAGAGCGGTACGTCGCAGCTGACATTCCAGAACGTGGCGCCCATGTCCGGCTACCAGGGCACCGGCGCCGAAGCGGTGCGTCCCGTGCCGTGGGCCTATCAGGAGCTCGTGCGGGCCTACTTCCTGGAACGGGCGAGACAGGATCGGAAGGACCCTCGATGACCGACTCTCTGTCCACGACGGTCGTGGATACCGACCTGCAGCGCTTCCTCCGGGACTTCGCGCTCGTCTCCGACGAGATCCACCATCGCATCGTCGGCCAGCGCCCGATCGTCGAGGGCATTCTGGTGAGCCTGCTGGCCGAAGGGCATGTGCTGCTCGAGGGTGTGCCTGGACTCGGCAAGACCAAGCTGGTCCACACCCTGTCGGACGTCCTGCACCTGAAGTTCTCGCGCATCCAGTTCACGCCCGACCTGATGCCGACCGACATCATCGGCACGCACGTCGTGCAGGAGAACGAACAAGGCGAACGGTTCTTCGATTTTCAGCCGGGCCCGGTGTTTGCCAACATCGTGCTCGCCGACGAGATCAACCGGGCGACGCCGAAGACGCAGTCCGCCCTGCTCGAGGCGATGCAGGAGAAGAGCATCTCCGTCGGTCGCCACACCTACCAGCTCGACCGGCCGTTCTTCGTTCTGGCCACGCAGAATCCGCTCGAGATGGAGGGCACCTATCCGCTGCCCGAGGCGCAACTCGATCGCTTCTTCCTGAAGCTGAAGGTGGACTTCCCCACGGCCGACGAACTCCACGAGATCCTGGACCGCACCACAGGCACCGACGAACCTCCGATCCAGCGTACGCTCAGCGCGGATGAGATTCTCGAGATGCGCCGTATTGCGCGCTCGGTGCCGATCGCGCGACCGGTCCAGGCTTACGCCGTCGCGTTGACGCTGGCCACGCACCCCGAGCAGGCGTCGGCACCGCCGCTCGTGAAGAGTTACGTGCGGTACGGAGCGAGCCCGCGTGGGGCGCAGGCACTTGTCGTCGGTGGAAAGATCCGCGCGCTCCTGGCCGGACGCGTGCACGTGTCATCAGCCGATGTTCGCGCGATGGTGCTGCCTGCCCTGCGCCATCGCGTCCTCCTGAATTTCGAGGGCGCGGCCGAGCAGGTGGATGCCGACCGCATCCTGCAGGAAGTGCTCGACCGTACTCCGGAGCCTGCGGATCGTGGCCGGGCCTGAGCGTCCGTTCGATCAGGAGTTCCTCGGGAAGCTCGAGCATCTCCACATCCTCTCGAAGCAGGTGTTCGCCGGCGCGTTCCACGCGGAGCGTACCGCGCGTCAGCGCGGGTCCGGGCTCGAGTTCGCCGATCACCGCGGCTACGCGCCGGGCGACGACTTCCGCCACATCGACTGGCGCGCCTACCAACGGCTCGGCAAGCTGCTGCTCCGGCTGTTCGAGGAGGAACAGGGCCTGCCGATCTACCTGTTCGTGGATCACAGCCGATCGATGGGGACGGGTACGCCCTCGAAGATCCAGTACGCGCGGCAGGTGGCGGCGGCGCTCTGCTATATCGGGCTGGCGCATCTCGACCGCGTGGCCATCCTTGGCTACACGGACACGCTCGGACCCGAGTTGCCGGGACAGCGCGGCAAGGGCCAGATCTTCCGTGTGTTCTCGTTCCTGAACGAGCTCGAAGCCGACGGCGGTACGAACGCGGCTGATGCGCTGCGCGTGTTTCGATCGCGCCAGCCGGCGCGAGGGGTGGCGGTCGTGATCTCCGACTTCCTCGACGCGACGGGCGCGGAGGCCGGCCTCGAGGCGCTCCGGCACGGACGCCATGACGTCTTCGCGGTACACGTGACCAGCGACACGGATCGGCACCCCGCGATCGGCGGCGACGTGCGCCTGCAGGACGCCGAGACGGGCGAGGTTCGGAGCCTGTCGATGACTCCGGGCTTGCTCGCCGCCTACGCCAGGGCGTTTGACGCCCATGCCGGAGCGATCGCGCGCTACTGCGACCGCTACCGGCTCGGGTACCTCCGCACCTCCACCGACGAGCCGTTCGAGGATGCCATCCTGAAGGTGTTCCGGCTCGGCAGGTTTCTCGCGTGACCTTCGGCTTGTTGTCGGCCGGCCAGATGGCGCTGGCCGCCGGGCTCACCGGAGCGGCGGTGCTGCTGGTCTTCCTTCTCAAGGTGCGGCACCCGCTGGTGGTCGTGCCCTCCCTCGTGCTCTGGCAGAGGGTGCTCGACGAACACCGGCGCGATTCGCTCATCGAGCGGCTGCGCCGCCTCCTCTCGTTCCTCCTCGCCCTCGCCATCGCCTGGCTGCTCGTCGTGGCGGCCGGTGAGCCGCGGCCGGACGGGGTCAGCGGCGGCCGGCTCTCGATCGTGGTGGACAACGGTCTCACGATGAACGCCCTCGTCTCAGGCAACGAGACGCGCCTCGAGCGCGCGGTGGACGCCGCGCGGGCGGCCATCGAGCAGGCGGGCGGCGACGCGCGCTTCCAGGTGGCGGACACGAGCGGCGTCGTGCGCACGCCCGCCGAACTCGATCGGCAGGAGGCGCTGGAGGCGGTCCTGCGGATCCGACCTGGATTCGGGGCGCCACGCGTGCCGGCCGCGGCCAGCGGCTACGAGCTGGTGCTGTTCACGGATGGCGTCGACGTCGAGCCTCCGGAGGGAGCCCGCATCGTCTCGTTCGCCGGACCGGTGCCGAACGTCGGAATCACGGCCTTCGAAGTCCGGACCACGCCCGGGCTGGCGCTCGAGCACACGGCGTACCTGTCCATCGTCAACTTCGACAGGGTTCCCCGCAGCGTGGAGATCGCGATCGGCGCGCCCGGGCAGCCTGGCGTGCAGCGCACCGTGCCGCTGGCCGCCGGGGCGTCGTTCCGCCAGATCCTCCCGGTCGATGAGCTTCCATCCGGAGCCATCGAAGCCCGTGTCACAAGCGAGGGCGATCGCTTCCCGCTCGACGATCGGGCATACGCGTGGCTGCCGACCCGTCGGGCCCTGCGCGTGGCGCTCGTAACGCCAGGACAGCCAGCGCTGGCCGCGGTGCTCGCCTCGGATCCCCGCGTCAACCTCGAAGTGGTCGATCCAGCCGACGTCAGGGCCGCGATGGACGCCGATCTCATCGTCTTCGATCGCGTCACGCCGGAAGACGCCCCTCGCCAGCCGTCACTGCTCGTGGGGCCGACGGCGACCGCCTGGTTCCCGCTTGGATCCGAGTCACGCACACTGCCGTCGCTCACCATGACCGACACGGCCCATCCGCTCATGTCGGCGGTGACGTTCGACGATGTCCATGTGACGCGGAGCGCAGTCCTCGCGGCGCCGGACGCCGTGCCGCTTGCCTCGGATGCCACCCACGCGCTCGTCGCCGCCGGGGCAGCCACGGCGCCGTGGGTCGCTCTGGGGTTCTCGCTTGACGACTCCAACTTCGCGACGCAGCCGGCGTTTCCGATCTTCATCGCCAATGTGCTGACCTGGCTGCGCGGGGAGGCCGAGCCCATCCTTGCGCGAACGGGCCTGGTGGAGGTGCCGTGGCCCGGCGCCTCCGTGACCGATCTCGGCGGCCGCGCCGTGCCGTCGTGGTCGCTGCTGGGGTCCACTCGCTTCACAGCCACAGGCCCCGGGGTCTTCTACGCTGCGTCCAGGGGTCTGCGGGTGCCTGTCGTGGTCAATCTGCCCGACAGACAGTGGGCTCCACCGGACATGGCTGGAAAGGACGGGGTCGGAGCCGCGCCGGGAGAGGGGCTGCCTGACGGGTCGTCCCGGCCCTGGTGGATGGTGATGGCGATGGCCGCTCTGCTGCTGCTGCTGCTGGAGTGGTGGACATGGCAGCGACGGATCACAGTCTGATGGCATCCACCCTCTCGTTCGACTCGGGGATGTGGTTGTGGCTCCTGATCGGTGTCGTGCCGTTCGTCGTGTGGGCCGCGCGTCGCACCCTGACCAACTTCCAGGCTCGCCAGCGGGTATTGCAGGGCGTCGTGCGCGGGAGCGTCCTGACGCTCGTGATCCTTGCCCTCGCGCAGCCCGTCTGGAACCGGAACGAACGCCGCGTCTCGGTGGTGTACCTCGTTGACGTCTCCGCCAGCGTCTCGGCAGCCGGCGTGGAGCGCGCGGCCGCGTGGATTGCTGAAGCGCACGGCGTCCGCAGCCCGGACCACTGGGTGCTGCTTGCGTTCGGCGCCGACACCACGATCGTACCGGACCTCGCCTCGCTGGCAGCGTTGGCGGCGACGCGCACGGGCGAAAGCGCGCCCGATGTCTCCGAGACGAACCTCGGACGCGCGCTGGACGAGGCGCGGGCCGTCTTCGCCCCGGGGCACTTGCGGCGAGTCGTGCTCTTCACCGACGGCCGTGCCACGGCTGGGGCCCTGCCGTCCTCGGCAGCCGTTCTGCAAGCCGACGCCATCGAGGTCCATACCGTCTCGCTCGGCGCGCGCGATGTCGGCGACGCGTGGATCGACAACGTGGCAGGACCCAGCCATGTGGCGGCAGGCGAGCCGTTCACGATCGAGGCGACGGTCTACAGCCAGGTTGCGCGCTCGGTCGTCGTGGAGCTGCGGCACCGTGGCGAGGTCATCGCGCTGCAGACGATGCGCCTGGAGCCGGGCGCCCGTGTCGCGACGCTGGAGGCGCGCATTCATCAGGAAGGCCCGTCGGTGGTGGAGGCCATCCTGCGTGCGGATGCGGATCCGGTGGTCCAGAACAACACACGCCGTCACGTCCTGTCCGTGGGCGCGCGACGGAAGGTGTTCTACGCCGAGGGCCGGCCCGCCAGCGCGCATCACCTGCGCACCGCGCTCGAGGTCGGCGGCTTCGACGTCACCGCGCCTCCTGGCGCGCGCGTCCCGGTGAACCTCGAAGCGCTCAACGCGTTCGACGCCGTCGTGCTGAGCGACATCGAGGCGCAGGCCCTGGATCCGGAGGCGATGCGCGCAATTGAGGAGTACGTCAGTCAGGGCGGCGGGCTCGTGATGGCCGGCGGCGAAGCCGTCTACGGCGAGGAAGGGTACGCAGACACGCCTATCGAGCAGGTGCTGCCCGTGTCGTTCGACGTGAAGGAGCCCCCGGGCGAGGTGGCGCTCGTGATTGCGCTCGACAGGTCGTGGAGCATGGTGGGCCAGACGCTCGAGCTGGCGAAGGAGGCCAGCAAGGCCTCGATTGACGTGCTCGCCGACGACCACCTCATCGGCGTGATGGCGTTCAACTTCGCCGTGGAGTGGGTCGCCCCGCTGCAGCCTGCCGCGAACCGGGACGCCATCAAGGCCCTCATCTCCACCATCGACCCGGCGGGCCACACCGTGATCTACCCGGCTCTCGAAGAGGCGTACCGGGCACTGCGTGACGTGGAAGCCGCGGTGCGGCACGTCATCCTCCTTTCGGACGGCCGCACGTACGACGACCCGTACGAGGAGCTCATCACGCGGATGGCCCGGGACGAGATCACCGTCTCGACGGTCGCCGTCGGCTCAGATTCGGATCGCGAACTGATGACGAACATGTCCGTCTGGGGCAAGGGACGAGCGTATGCCTTTGTGGACGCGCGCGAGGTGCCCCAGATCTTCGTGACCGAAACCGAGCGCGTGGCACGCGGCGCTCTCGATGAGCAGCCCACGGCCGTACGCGTCCCACAGATGGCCGCGCTGTTTCGGGACCTGCCGATGCCATCAGCCCCGTCGCTCCTGGGCTACACACGCACGACGCTGAAGGACAGCGCGGAGCTGCTGCTCGCCACGCCCGGCGACGAGCCGCTGCTCGCGCGGTGGCAGTACGGGCTTGGCCGGTCGGCCTTCTTCGCCTCCGACGTCAAGGACCGCTGGGGCGCGAACTGGCTGCGATGGCCGGGCTACCGCGCGTTCTGGACACGCGTGGTGCGCGACGTGATGCGCCGGCCCGACACCTCCGGCGGCCTCCGCCTGGAGCGTGTCGCGCGGCACGACGGGTCCATCGACACGCGCTTCGTCCTGGATGCGATCGAGCGCACCGGGCGTCTCGCCAGCCTCACCTCGCCACGCGTCGAGATCGTCGGCGGCGACGACGTGCGGACGGTGCCGCTGGCGCAGGTGGCGCCTGGACGCTACGAAGCCACGGTGACGCTCGACGCCGATCGCGACTACATCGCCGGCGCCCGCTTCGATGGCCGGGTGGCATTTGCGCCAGGCACGCCGATGGCCCAGTTCGTGCTGGCGCGCGACGTGGACGAACTCCGGCTTCGCCCACCCGACATCGAACTGCTCCAGGCGCTCAGTCGAGATACGAACGGCCGGTACGACCCCGCTCCAGGAAGCATCGCGGACCCCGGCGATTCACGGGCCAGGGCCCCCCGCCCGCTGTGGCCGTGGCTGCTGTGGGCGGCGGCGCTGCTGTACCTGGTGGATCTGCTCTTCAGGCGGATCCGGGTCCTCGAGGAGTCGGCGGTCCGTCCTTCGTGACCCGGGAAGCGCCCTACTCGGATTTCCAGAACGCGATTCCCCCCGCCTGCTTGCCGATGTCGGCGGCCGCCACGCGCGTGCGTGACACAAGATCGTAGACCTCGACGGTGCCGGGCTCGGCGCCGACGCCCTCGTTGGTCACGAACGCGTACTTCGAATCAGGAGAGATGACGACGCCGTGCGGCACGGTACGAGTCGTCGTGATGCGTGCGGCCTCGACGCCCTCCTCCAGGTCCCAGATGCCGACGGCGGCGCCACGCTTGTAGGTCACGACGAGCGTCTTTCCATCCGGTGTCACATCACCGTTGTAGGGTCCCGCGTGGGTCTTCTCGAATCGGCGGGCCACCACCCAGCGGGCCACATCCACCTCGGCGATCTCGTTGGTGTTGTTGCCCATCACGTAGATGCGACCGTCGCGCGTGGGCTGCGTGGCCCAGGTGGGTTGCATCATCGACCCGTGCATCTGCCGCATCGCCGTTCGCCCCTCCTCCGTGCCATCGTCCGCCATGGCATGGCCGGCGTGGGGCGAGAGCGCCAGCGTCCGTCTCTCCTCGAGCGTCACCGTATCAATCTCGCGCAGACGGTCGTCCATCATCGTCACGTGATAGTGGCGCCGGCCCGTGGCGTCGATGCGCGAGCCGTGGGGCATGATGCCGGACGGGATCTGCGCCACCTCCGCCATGCTGGCGGTGTCAACGACGGAGACGGTGCTGGGCACCATGTCTCCGTAGAGGTTGAAGTTGACGACGTAGAGCAGGCCCGTGGCGCGCGAGATGTCCATCGACGCCGGAAAGAGGCCGACCGGTACCTCGGCCTGCCATTCGTCGCTCCCCGTCATGAACTTGTGGACGGAGCCGAAGGGCGAGCCATGCGACAGGGAGACGTACCACGACCGGCCGTCCGGGTGAACGGCGACACCGTGCGGGCCTTCGATCTCGACGGGCATCACACCGACCGGGATCCGCTTGACGACCTCGAGGCGCCCGCCGCTCGTGGATGTGGAGAAACGCAGCAGCGCCACCTCGTCCTCCGACTCGGCGCAGGCGTAGACGTAGTAGTGCTGGGGGGTCTGGCTGGAAGCCGGACCGGTGGCGGCCCAGAGGAGCGCCGCGGTCGCGGCGGCGGCCAGGCCGCGTGTGAAAGTGGGGGTCACGACGTCGGTCCTCTCGCTTCGTCAGGCGTTTCGAGTCTGATACGCAGGATGCGCAAGGCATCGCTCGCGGCGCGCGCCACATCCGGATCGGGATCGTCGCGGAAGGGCTCGATGTCGTACGCCACGGTATCCCCTCCCACGTCGCCGAGTAGTGTCAACACGGTTGGCACCGACCGGCGCCGGCCGAGGGCCTCGCGCAGCAGCGGAACCGCCCTGGCACCGCCCCGCGCGATGAAGATGCCGGCCATCGTACGCAGGGTCTCGTCGGGGTTCTCGAGGGCGTCAACGAGCGCGCGCCCGGCAGCTTCGCTTCCGGTCGCCGTCCACACGGTCTTCCTCAGGAGGAGCCGTGCGGCGCCAATGACGCGCACCATGCCTTGATTCTATCCGGTGCCCGGACCCCGCGCCCCGGCGTCAGACCATGGCGGGCACGTTGTGCTGCTGCCAGACGTCCGGGTCGTGGCTTGCGCCGTGATCGAACCACAGGGGCAGGATGTTCTCGTGGATGCGCGGATCGCGGAAGCGCTGGCCACCGCGATCCGCCAGGATGACGAGGTCCATCCGGACCCGCACGGATACGACCCGCGAGACGTGATTGAAGTCCGGGGCGTACTTCGACGGGTGCACCGGACAGCTGAGCAGCACGAGCATACCGGCCTGCAGGCCGTGCTGCGTGGCCAGCATCGCCGCGTTCGCACCATGGCTGTGCGCGAAGAGGTCGAGCCCGGAGGCGCCGTGCGCGTTGACCCAGCTGACGAGGTCGACGGCGGCTGCGGCGCGCGCGGCATCCGAGTAGCCTCCCGACCAATCGAAGCGATCCCCACCCGCGTAGAGGTCCGGACGGACGTTGTTGAGTACGTACGTGTGGAAGTCGCCACCCGGCTGCCACCAGGACGCCGTTCGCGCCCAGGTGCCGTGCACGAGGAGGCTCGTGTGTACGGGTTCGATGCCACCGATCGCAGCGCCGCCGGTCAGGTCCAGCAGCCGGGGGTGTGTCGGATCGAGGCGCGCCAGCAGCGTCGCGGCGACTTCGACCGTCAGTGGGTCGTCGCTCTCGAGGCCGGCGGCCACGACGCCCAGCGCGGCAAGCGGATCCGTGCTCAGTTCGAAGTGCAGGGCGGCCGCAGCCACCCGAACCAGCTCGTGATCGTGTCGAAGGCACGCGTCGGCCAGGGCCGCTGCTGTCTCGACACCCGGCTCGCGGTAGAGCGCCTCCGCAAGCTCCGCCAGCGCGTCGCCAGGCGCCGCGGCATCCAGCATCGCTCCGTATCGCCGGCTCAGCCTCTGTCGGACCGCCTCGGCCGGCGCGCGGTCCGCCGTCGGCCGGACGTCCGGCAGCGGAAACTCGTCTCCGCCTTCCTCGGCGAGGGCGTCCGGCGCTTCCCGGCCCTCCAACCGGACTCCCTCCCTGACCGGTGAGACGCGTTGAACGACTGCCAGCAGGATGGCCGCCTGCGACCAGGCGGCGGACTCTCCACTCGTGGCAAACGCAGCGGGACCTGAGATCGGGCGCTCCACCTGATTGCGGGCCATGGCTACTCCTCTCGTGAGATGGCAGGGCCGGCGCGACGGGAACCCTTGACGCGGACTCGAAGTCTACTACGTGAGGTCACAGGTCCCGCAGTAAGCTGGAAGGCAGTGATGGGCGATCTCGTTTCCGTGCACCTCATCAACCGCCAGGGCGCCCTGAGCGGTCCGGTGGCCGTTCGGCGTGTGGTCAAGAGCGACGCCGAGTGGCGTGCGCAACTGACCGACGAGCAGTTCCAGGTGGCCCGCGGCAAGGGCACGGAGCGCCCGTTCTGCGGCACGCTGCTCGACAACAGGCGTGAAGGCGTCTACGCCTGCATCTGCTGCCGTCTGCCGCTCTTCTCATCGCAGGCCAAGTTCAACTCCGGGACCGGGTGGCCGAGCTTCTTCCAGCCGGTGGCGGACGCAAACGTCGTCACCCACGTGGACCGCAGCCACGGGATGGTGCGCAGCGAGATCCTGTGCGCCCGCTGTGATGCCCACCTCGGTCACGTCTTCGAAGACGGGCCGCGACCGACGGGACTCCGGTTCTGCGTCAACTCCGAGTCTCTGGCGTTCACGGACGAGGCCGATCTGGCCAGCCTGGCCGATCCCGAGGCGGGAGCGTAGGCACGTGGCCCTTTCGCCCATGCGGCGCGGGATCACGGCCTGGGCTGGCATCGCCGCGGTGATCGCGGTCGTGGGAGCCGGCGCGCAGCCGCCGGAGCAGGAGATCCCGCAGCCGGTCTTCCGCGCCGAGGTCAACGTGGTCCGGGTGGACGTGTCGGTGTCGGATGGCGACGGCAACCCCATCGAGGGCCTCACGGCGGAGGACTTTACCGTCGAGGAGGACGGTGTGCCGCAGGCCGTCGAGACGGCGCAGTTCATCCGCCTCGATGGGCAGCGCACGTCGGAGCTGGAGGAGTCGCTGGCGATCCGGTCGCCGGAGCACGCGGCCGTGGAGGCCGCGCGCGACGATGTGCGGCTGTTTGCCATCTTCCTGGACGACTACCACGTCGACAAGGAGCCGGTCATCACGCAGCGCCTGCGGCCCGCGCTCGTGGAGTTCGTGAAGCAGTTCGGGCCGAACGACCTCGTGGCGGTGATGGATCCGCTGACCCCGCTCAGCCACCTGGAGTTCACCCGTGATCAGGCGGCGCTCGTCGAGCGCATGAATGCCTTCGAAGGCCGCCGAGGGGAGTACTTCCCGACGCGCAGCGCTGCCGAGGAGGCGCAGATGCGGCAGGGCAACCCGGCGACGCTTCGCGCGGGCGTGACCCTCTCGGCGCTCGAGGCGCTTGTCACGCACCTCGGCGGCCTGCGCGAGACGCGCGCGTCGATCCTGTTCGTCAGCCAGGGCCCGCTCGTCAATGATCCCAACAGCACGAACTGGCACCGGCTCGAAGACGTGCTGCGCGCCGCGAACCGGACGAACGTCACCATCCACGTGCTGGATCCGCGTCCGCTCGGCAGCGGGTTTCCCGGCAGCATGGGCCTGCTCCGGCGGCTGGCCTCCGAAACCGGTGGCCGGCCCATCGTCAACTCCAACGACCCGTCACGGTGGCTGACGCAGGTGATTGGCGATGCGAGCGCGTATTACCTCGTGGGATACACGCCGACGCGGGAGGTCATGGCCGACGGCAAGTTCCACCGCATCGACGTGCGCGTCAACCGGCGGGGCGCGCGCGTCCTCGCACGGCGAGGCTACTGGGCGCCGACCGAGAAGGAGGTCACCGCCGCAGCCGAGGTCAGGCCGGAAGCGCCTGAACGAACGGCGGCGCTGGCGGCGCTCGTGGAGCCGGAAAGCGGGCGGGCAGTGGAGGTCTGGGTGGGGACGGCGCCGGCCACGAATGGCCGCACGGCCGTGGCCGTCACGTGGGAGCCCATCGCATCGGCGTCTTCGGGTCCACCCACGGCGCTCGAGGTTGAGCCTATCGACAGCCACGACGGGACGGCACTGGCCGAACCGGCAACGGTCGCCACCGGGGCCGCCGACGCGCCAACGGTGGCGCGCTTCGAACTCGAGCCCGGAGTGATGTCGCTTCGGCTGACGGCGCGCGACGCCGATGGCGCCACCATCGACCGATGGGTGCAGCCGCTGGCGGTGCCCGACCTGGTGGACTCGCCGCTAATGCTTGCCACCCCTCGTTTCTATCGGGCGCGATCGCCGTTCGAATTCAGGGCCATCAGGACCGACCCGTCACCCACGCCGGCCGCCTCGCGGCGGTTCCGCCGCACCGACCGTGTGCTCGTGGAGGTCGCGGCCATGGCGGGATCCGGCGCAGCCGTGGAGGTGACGGCGGACCTCCTGAACGCCGAAGGCCAGGCGCTGGTCGCCCTGCCGGTGCCCCCGCTCGAGGGGGGCACGGCACGACTCGAGCTTCCGGTCTCCAGCCTTGCCCAGAGCACGTACATCCTGCGACTGCGGGTGGTGACCGGGGAGTACGAGGTCGAGCAGCACGACGCATTCCGCATCGTGCCGTAGCCGGGGTTCAGCCCCGCACGCGCGCGGGCGTCAGGTGGTCGATCCCCGTCGAACGCTTGACGACACCGATGCCCTTGCGCTTCCGGCCCGAACTCTTGACGGCCTTCTTCGCCTTCGGCACGCGAGTGGAGCTGACGCCCAGCACGTCGCCGACGCGCTTCTTCGGTGCCGCAGCCGGCTTCCCCGTCGTCTTCGACGCGGCCTTCTTCGTGGCCGACTTGGCCTTCTTCGCCGCCTTCTTCACGGCAGACACCGTCTTTCGAACCACGCTCTTTGCCATTCGATGACTCCTTTGCGTCCCCCGCGAGCGACGGGACAGGCATGCTTGCGGATCTGAGTGCTGCCTCGCTAGGAGCCTTGACGGCCACGAATCGTGACTCGATGAGTCAAGTTTCGTCCGTCAAGGCGACGCCCCGCCGGAGGCGGGATAAGACGACCTAGAGAGACTAGCGAGGCGGAGCGCGCTCCAGATGCTCGCCGATCTGAGGCGGAGCCTCGCTAGGTCTCTGGCAGACTACAGGCTGCGATGGTCAAGCCAGATCTATCCTCGGCATTGTACAGTACGCAGCGACGTGAGCCGGCCGGCTGAACCGCCACCGCGCCGCCGGTGGTACTCGCGGGAGATGATGACGATGCGATTCCGCCACCTGTCGGCCGCCGTGTTCGTCACCCTCTCGGGCCTGGCGCTGGCGGCACAACGGCCTGCGCTGAGCGACCCCGTCAAGGAGTATGTCTCGGTAAACGCCGACGTCGTGGCGCTCACCAATGCGCGCGTGATCGACGGCACCGGCGGGCCGGCGCGACAGGGCCAGACCCTCATCCTCCGCGGTGACACGATCGCCGAAGTCGGCCCGTCGGGCGGCGTCCGCATTCCGGAGGGCGCGACCGTCATGGATCTGTCTGGGAAGACCGTGCTCCCGGGCCTCGTCATGCTCCACGAGCATTTGTACTACCCAGCGGGCCCCGGTGTGTACGGCCAGTTCGGCGAGAGCTTCACCCGCCTCTACCTTGCCGGCGGCGTGACCACGATGAGGACGGGCGGCAACATGAACGGGTTCATGGACATGAACCTGCGGGAGCGGATTGCCGCGGGCCAGAAGCCCGGGCCCGCGATCGACGCGACGGCGCCCTACGTGAACGGACGCAACAACTTCATCCAGATGCGCTCGATGACGGGGCCGGAGGAAGCGCGAGCGCAGGTGGCCTACTGGGCTGACATGGGTGCCACGTCGTTCAAGGCCTACATGCAGATCTCACGTGCCGAGCTTGCGGCGGTGGTGGAGGAGGCGCACAAGCGCGGCCTGAAGGTCACTGGCCATCTGTGCTCGGTGACCTACGCCGAAGCCGCGGAGATCGGCATCGACACGCTGGAGCATGGCTTCTTCGCCGCCACGGATTTCGTGCCGGACAAGGCGCCGGACCTGTGCCCCGGACAGGGCCAGGGGCAGCGGACCATCGCGGCTCTCGACCCGGAGGGCGTGCCCTTCAAGGCTCTGGTGAAGACGCTCGTGGACGCCGGCGTCTCCCTCACCTCGACGCTCACCGTGTTCGAGACGTTCACGCCGGGCCGGCCCGTGCCGCCCGGGCTCGATGTGCTCGCGCCGCACCTGAGGCAGGCCTTCGAGCAGAGCCTGGCGCGCGTGGCGAAGAACACCGACTCGGTTTACCGCGAGCTCTTCCCGAAGGCGATGGCCCTCGAGCTCGCGTTCGCGCGCGCCGGCGGGCTGCTCGTGGCGGGCACGGATCCCACCGGCGGCGGCGGTGTGGTGCCGGGCTTCTCCAATCACCGTCAGATCGAGCTGCTCGTCGAGGCGGGCTTCACGCCACTCGAGGCGATCTCGATCGCCACGCTGAATGGGGCGAAGGCCATGGGGCTCGACGACCGCGCCGGCACGATCGCCGTCGGCAAGCAGGCAGACCTCCTGATCGTCCGCGGCGATCCGTCACGCGCGATCGAAGAGGTGCGCCACGTCGACACGGTGTTCCGGCTCGGGGTCGGCTACGACCCTGGCAAGCTCGTCGAATCGGTCAGAGGGCAGGTCGGGTTCTGGTGACCTGCAAGGTGCGGCAGCCCGAGGCATCTCCCGCAGACACGCAGCACGCGCTGGCGGCCGGCAGGGCACTCGCGGGCGCGCACCGGCCGATCATGGTCGCCGAGGTCCTCGGCTGCCTCGAGCCCTCGCCAGGCGAGGTGGCCGTCGACTGCACGCTCGGCGGCGGCGGGCACGCGCGCGCCATCCTCGAGCGGATCCGGCCGGGAGGGCGTCTGATCGGCGTGGATGTGGACCCGCTCGAACTCCCGCGCACCGAGGCGAATCTCCGCGCGGCCGGCTTCGGCCCCGAAGCATTCACGGCCCGCCTTGGCAACTTCGCGGGCTTGGCGCAAGTGCTGGCCCACGAGGGCCTCGCCGCCGACATGATCCTCGCGGATCTCGGCGTGTCCTCGATGCAGCTCGACCGCCCGGATCGCGGCTTCAGCTACAAGGTGCCCGGGCCACTCGACATGCGCATGAACCCGTCCCTCGGCGAGCCCGCTTCGCAACTGCTCGCGCGGGTGTCAGCGGAGGCGCTCGCCGCGTTGCTTGACGATCACGCCGACGAACCCCATGCGGACCTCATCGCGCGCCTGTTGAAGCAGCAGCCGATCGGCACCACCCACGCCGCCGAGCGCGTCGTGCGCACCGGCCTGTCCGCGGCGAGGCCGGAACTGTCGAGGGCGGAGGTGAAGATGTCCGTGCGCCGAACCTTTCAGGCGTTGCGGATCGCGGTGAACGACGAGTTCGCATCGCTCGACGGCTTGCTTCGCGCTCTGCCGGAGTGCCTGGCGCCGGGCGGGCGCGTCGCGATCCTCACCTTCCATTCCGGCGAGGACCGCCGCGTGAAGAAGGCATTCCAGACCGGGCGGCGTGCCGGCGCCTACTCGCACATCGCCGCCCGCGTCATCCAGGCGACGATGGATGAAACGCGCGCCAACCGGCGCGCCTCGTCCGCGAAGCTGCGCTGGGCCCGGCGATCCGACTGGACCCCCGCCGATCCCTGATCCCTGGTCCCTGGTCCCTGATCCCTGGTCCCGTGCCTATGGCTGTCGCGTCGCGACGAACGGCACGGTCTCTCCGCCGCGCGTCACCGTGCCCTCCATGCGATTGGCGGTGACCTTGCCGGTGTATCGGGCGTCGCCCGCGGCGAACGTGATCTCCTCGCCACGCAGCGACCCGGCGACGGGAGTGGGTTCGTCGCCCGTGGAGAGCGCGCCCATCACCTTCTGGAACTCCTGGGTGAGCATCAGCGAACCACCGCCCTCGATCTCCCAGCGGCCGGCGGCCTGGGCCGGCACGATCCAAAGGAGCGCGTTGCACCAGCTCTCGCACTCCCCGTCGCTGACTTCGGCCACTTCGTCGGCCTCCCATTCCGGAATGGCAAACGTGTTGACGACGATGCGGGAACCCGGCTTCATGGCGAGAAAGCGTGGGGTCATCTTCTCGAGGTTGCTTGGCAGGAGGAACAGCGCGAGCACGGTCGCCTCGGAGATGTCCGCCTCGTACATGTCCTCCTTGACGAACTTCGCCAGGTGCCCCACGCCTTCGTCCTCGGCCGTCTTCGTGGAGTACGCCACCAGGTCGTCGTTGTACTCGACGCCGACTCCCCGGGCGCCCCGCTTGGCGGCCGCGATGATGTTGCGACCGTCACCCGATCCAAGGTCCATCACGAGATCCTGTGGTCCCACCTTGGCGATGTCGAGCATGAGCTCGACGAGATCGGGCGGTGTCGGCACCCAGATGACGTCCTTGCCTGCCTGGCCCACCGTGGGCTTGTACGGCTCCTGAGCGGCTGGCTCCTGAGCCAGCGCCGAGCTCGCGGCCACGACCACGATCACGGCTGCCGCCATCCACTGCTGCATCCTGAGGCTCACCTTCACGTCGATCTCCC
>CAZNOC010000025.1:24941-28066 GCA_964574545.1 uncultured Bifidobacteriaceae bacterium
TCGCTGTTCGCTACTGCGGCCCTACCGCCTGCTCGAGTGCGGCGAGCGCGACGACCGACCCGTGCAGCGGCACGATCCGGTCCACGCGGAGGTTGCGGGTCCTGATGTGCTCGAGCACGTTGGCGGCGTAGGGGTGTACCTGCGCGTTCGGGCTGTAGGCGTCGACCTGCACGACCACCCGCTGTCGCGGGAAATGCGCCATCAGCATCGTGTCCGAGTGCGGGTTCCCCGCCAGATGGTACAGCGCCATCGACATCGCCTTGTCCTCCACCACCAGCTCATCGTCGAACACCTCGATGGTCACGGCTCTCGGCGTGCGCGCCAGTGCGTCGGGGACGATGGTGTGAGGGCGCGAGGCCATCTCCTCGAAGAAGGCGCGGTTGCCTTCGTGCGTCACGATGGTAAGGCCTTCGGCGATCGCCGCCCGTACGCCCGCCGTGTGATCGAAGTGGTGGTGCGTGGCGACGAGCTTCGTCAGGGGCTTCTCCGGGCGCAGCTCGCTCGCGGCGGCGATCACGGCGAGCGTCCGCGCCTCGCTCTGCGGCGCGTCGATGAGCGCCAGATGGTCTGAAAATTCGACGAGCGCGCTGTGATGCGACTGGCCCGCCATCAGCCACAGTCCTGGCGCGATCTGCTCGGGTACGACGTTGGGCTGGATCTGTCCGGGCACCTGACCGGATCGCGCGGACTCTGGCGCCGAAAGATCGCCGGCGTCTCCGTCGAGCGTGAGCGTCGCGAAGCGCATCTCCATCACCGTGAAGTCGTCGACGCGGGCAGCGGCGCGGGACGGGAGCTGCAGGCCGTCGACCGGCTGGTAGCCAGTGAACTCCGTGGACATGACCACATCGCCGAGATTGGGATGCCCGGCACGGTGGGCAATGCGCGTGGGCAGGCCTGCGGCGTCAACCATCAGCTCGAACCGCAGACCGTCGGCCGTGGTGACATCGGCCACGCGCGATCCGCCGTCCTGACGCACGTTCTCCACCACCGCACCAGGGGCGAGTGCGGCGCGCACGAGTGAAACGGGATGATGGTGGAAGTCCAGCCGCCGCTCGTGGGCTACCTGATTCGAGACGCGGACGATGTCGCCGGCGCCGGTGAGGTTGTAGGCGACCTCGCCATCGACACCCTGCAGCTGACGAACCTCCTGCTGCCCCTGGAAGTAGGCGAAGTTCGGCAGGCGCGTGTACTCGGTTCTGAGCCGCCCGCCTTCGAGGTCCAGGACACGACGAAAGCTGTTCAGGGTGAATGTCTGGCCCGACGCGCCGGGCGTCATGTCCTGACCGTGGTTGAACATCGTGCCCTCCCCCTCGAGCACGATCGTTTGGACCGCCCGCAGCCGGTCCGCGCCGCCAAGGGCCTCCGCTGCGCCGTTGACGAACTGCTCTTCGGGGGTCGCCTGCGCACAGGCGGCCGTTGCCGCCAGCGCCAACGCCAGCGCCGCCACCCATCCTGACTGTCTCATGACGTGAGCTCCTCTTCGTGCAACCGGCGGAAAGTTTACCGCGGCGAGCGGGTATGATTCACGTGCCTCGGACCCGTCTCCTGCATGCCCCCCAGCCGGCGGGCGAGGCGGACGGAACCCGGCGCACGTGTCTTCACTCCGGGAGCCAATCGTATGCGAAGAGTCCTGTTGCTGCTCGCCGTGCTGCTAGCTCTGCCGTCCACCGTCTCGGCGACCTGGTCGGTGATCGCCGTGGACAAGGCCACCGGCCGGGTCGTGATTGCTTCGGCCACCTGCGTGGATCGCGACGATCAGTTCCTGATGGGCATCCAGGCGGTCGTGGTGCCGGGCAAGGCCGTGGCCGCGTGCCAGGCGGGCGTGGACGGGACGCGGCAGAACCAGGCCCTGGTGTTCCGGGAACTGCAGAAGGGCACGGCGCCGGACGCGATCATCGAGATGCTGGCAGAGGACCCTGCGTTCCAGAGCCGCCAGTTTGCCATCCTCGATCTCGAGGGCCGCATGGCGGGCCACTCCGGGCTGTCGAACGGGTACGTGGCGCAGGTGCTGTCGGGACAGGTCCCAGGCACCGAGATCTACTACTCGGTGCAGGGCAACATCCTCGCGGCGGGTCAGGTGATGCCGAACGCCGAGCGCGCCTTTCTCAACACGACCGGCGCACTCACGGACCGCGTGATGGCGGCCATGGATGCCGCGGACGGGTCGGGCGGAGACGTCCGCTGCACGTGCCCGCCGTGGCCCACCGACGGCACGACCCCGAAGATCGCCTGCGATGGCAGGACGTCTCACGTCGCGTACATCCTGATGGCGGACCCCACCGACACCAACGGCGAGTCGTTCAACGATGGGCAGTACGCGATGTACATCACGGTGTCGCAGCCCGGTCCGGACAAGGGGCCGAATCAGGTCAAAGTGGGCGAGAACCTGAACCCGGTGAAGACGCTCCGCATGCGCTACGACGCGTGGCGGAAGACGCAGCCCGCGTCGTTCAGGTAGGAGAGGTCACCATGCCCGTGATGCCGTCCGTGTTCGCGCTGATCCTCATCCTGACCCTGACTCCGGACCTCGCTGCGCAGCCGGCGCCCGCCGGGGGCCCGCAGGGGCGAGCGCCGGTCGTCGCCGCGCCCGCCGCGCCAGCCGGTGCCGCGCAGCGCGGCGGACGCCGCGCCGTGCAGATCATGACGCTCTCGAGCCCGGCATGGCCCGAGGGCGGACGGATTCCCTCGAAGCACACGCAAGCCGGTCCCGAACTCTCGCCGCCGCTCGCCTGGAGCAACGTCCCCGACGAGGTCGTCAGCTTCGTGCTGATCGTGCACGACCCCCACACCACGGTCGGCGCCACGACCGACGATGTGCTGCATTGGTTGGTGTGGAACATCCCGGGATCAGCAACCGGATTGCCCGAGGGCGTGCCGCACGGCAACGAGCGTCCCGACGGCTCGCGTCAGATCAGCGTCAGCGGCCCGTACTACCGTGGGCCAGGCGCGCCGGCAGCGGGACCCACGCACCACTACGTCTTCGAGCTGTACGCGCTCGACATCAAGCTGGACATCCCCGCGGTGGGCCAGTCGCCGGCCGCCACGCGCGCCGCCGTCATGGCCGCCATGGCGGGACATATCAGGGGCAAGGGCGCCTACGTCGGCCTGTTCAAGCGGTGAACGGG
>CAZNOC010000026.1:0-27136 GCA_964574545.1 uncultured Bifidobacteriaceae bacterium
CCTCGTCCGCCCCCCAGTGGGTCCACTCGACGGTGCGTCCCTGGGCAGCCACCCCGTCGTTGTCGCGGTTGGTCACCGCGAGGACCGCCGCCACACAGGCGAGCAAAACGAACGCTTGAAAGATACGTATCCGAATTGTCTGCGATAGCCTCACACAATCCCCCCTGAACCGAGTCGCGAGCCGGTCCATACACTACCCCATTCCGGGGGTCGCGTCACGGCACAGTCGGGGGTAGTGGATAGTGGTGGTGGGTAGTGGGTAGTGGGGAGTGGGTAGTGGGTGGTGGGGGGTCGATGGGCCGCGACGGATCGTGAGACGTGCTGCGAGCCGGGATGCGGCGATGCCAGCGCCTGCCTGAATTACGCACCCCGGTGATCCGCCGCGACCGCAGCGATCAGTATCAAAGAGCGTGCCCGCGCGCCCGGCGCGTTTTTTCTCACGTTATCGCCCACTCTGACGCGCCGCGTCCCCCACGGTGCCGCGCGGCGCGTCCTGTTCGGGGGACAGGCACTTCGACGATCCCCTTCGACACTCCGCGGGGCCGCGGCTCCCTCAGGGCAAGGAGAAGCCGCCGCTACCACCACCCACCACCCACCACCCACTACCCACTACCCACTACCCACCACCCACTGTAGCCACCCGTCGCCGCTAGTACACGCGCAGGTAGCGGTCGATCTCCCACCCAGACACGTGTCGGATGTAGCTCTCCCACTCCTCGCGCTTGGCAGCGAGGAAGTGCTCGAAGATGTGGTCGCCGAGCGTGTCGCGCACGATCGGATCCTTCTCGAATTCGTCCAGCGCTTCGCTCAGGTTCCCCGGCAGGTCATCGATGCGGAGGTGACGCCGCTCCCGGTGGCTCATCTTGTAGATGTTCTTGTTGACCGGGGGGCCGGGGTCGATGCGCTGCTCGATGCCCTCGAGGCCCGCCCGAAGCATCATGGCCAGCGCCAGATACGGATTGCAGGATGGATCCGGCATGCGAAGCTCGACCCGTGTGTCGTCGCCACGCGCCGCCGGCACGCGCACGAGCGGGCTGCGGTTCTTCTCGGACCAGGCAATCGCGGTCGGCGCCTCGTACCCGGGCACCAGCCGCTTGTAGGAGTTGACGAGGGGGTTCGTGACGGCGCAGAAACCCTTGGCGTGCCGCAGGAGCCCGCCGATGTAGTGCAGGCACGTCTCGCTCAGCTGCCAGGGGCCCTGGTCATCGACGAACGCATTGGCGTCCCCGCGATACAGCGACTGATACGTGTGCAGGCCCGACCCGTTCACCCCGAAGATGGGCTTCGGCATGAAGGTGGCGTGCAGGTCGTTTCTGAGCGCCACGTTCTTCACAACGAAGCGGAATGTGCTCACGTTATCCGCCGTCGCCAGTACGTCGTCGTGATGGAAGTCCACCTCGTGCTGCCCCGGCGCGACCTCGTGGTGTGCCGCTTCGATCTCGATGCCCATCTGCTCGAGCGCCAGCACGATCTCGCGGCGCACGTCTTCGCCGAGATCGACCGGCGCGAGATCGAAGTAGCCGGCGCCGTCGTGGGTCTCGGTGGTGGGCTGCCCGTCACGTCGCTGGAACAGGAAGAACTCGGCCTCTGGGCCGGCCCTCATCCGAAGACCGCGGTCCGCCGCAAGCCGGATCACCTTCTTCAGCGTGCTGCGCGGGCAGCCGGCGAATGGCGTGCCGTCGGGGTTGGCGATGTCACAGATGATGCGACCCACGCGCACGGCTCCGCCGCCCGGGCCACTTCCCGCCTCGGACCAGGGAAAGACCTGGAACGTGGCGAGATCGGGCTGGAGGTACATGTCCGACTCCTCGATTCGGACGAAGCCCTCAATCGACGAACCGTCGAACATGATCCGGCCGTCCAGCGCCTCGCCGAACTGGCGGTCGGGGACCTCGACGTTCTTGATCACGCCCAGGATGTCTGTGAACTGCAGGCGCAGGAACTTCACGCGCTCACGCTCGGCGCGCTCCAGAATCTGAGCCTTGACCTCCGCGACGTTCGTCCCAGCCTTCGCCATGCCGCGATTGTAGACCGGACGGCCAGGGCGGTGGACCGGGCGTCAGATGCAGAGTAGCGCGCGCGCTTCAGGGCTGCCGGCGTCCGGCGCCAGCCGTCACAATCTGACCGGCAACGAAAAGCGAACTGCGAACGACGAACAGCGAGAGCATCACCATGAGCACCACACCGATACGCCCCGGAACCACGTCCTTCGTTCTTGCCGTACTGCTGCTGGCCACCGTCGCGGCGGCGGTGTCCTCACTGGCCGCGCAGGAGCCTCAGGAGCGCACGGCACGGGTCTTCTCGTTCGAGTCCCGTGGCAGCCAGCTCGGCGTCACTGTCAGCGATCTGGAGTCGGCCGATCTGGTCGGCGCCGTGTCCGGAGGGGTTCGCATCGACGACGTGCGATCCGGCACGGCCGCCGAACGCGCCGGCCTCCAGCCGGGCGACATCGTCGTCAGCTTCGACGGGGAGCGAGTGAGAAGCACGCGCCAATTTTCGAGATTGGTACAGGAGACGCCCGACGGACGGGTGGTGGGCATGGATGTTGTCCGCGACGGCCAGCCTCGGACCCTGGAGGTCCTCCCCGAGCCTCGCACCGCGTTCTCCCTCGACGGAGCGCCTGGGATGACGGCGTGGCGCTTCGAGGAGCTGGAACCGCGGTTGAGGGAGATCGAGCCGAGGCTGCGCGAGGAGCTGAGGCGGCTCGAACCCCGGCTGCGCGAACTCGAACCGCGCCTGCGCGAGCAGGAGCCGGAGATTCGCCAGAGGCTCGACGAGATCGAGCGCCTGCTGAAAGAGCTCCTGGAGCGCAGGTAGGAGCGTCGCGAGCCGCTACGCGTTTGCCTGTTGCGCGGGCGGGGCTTCGTCGGTGGACGACGCCGGCATGGTGCCGACCAGAGTGCCGAGTTGCGCGGAGAGGATCGTCGCGAGTGCCGCGGCGGCGGACGAGACCTCGGAGGCCTGGCGCAACTCGGCCGACAACACTCCACATGCCCCTCCCGGACCGATGAGTGGGGAGGCCAGCGCGGCGGCCGAGGGTCCCGACGCGCGGCTCGTCTTCAACGCCGCGTCCCGGTACGCGGCCGCCGTCAGGTTGGCCGCATCACGCCTGATGGACCCGATGCGAGCAATGGTCTGCTCGTCGTATCCATGCGATGCCACCGGAAAGAGCGCCTCGCCGTCTCCTCCGGCTACCCAGACGATGACGCCGGAGGCCTCGAGCACGCCGGCGGTTCGTTCGAGCAGTCCGCCGAGGTCCCGGCTGTCGACGACGCCGGCCAGATCGGTGCAGAGCGACGCAGCGGCAACGAAGCACGCGGCGGGGTCTGGCGCCATCTGTGCGGGAACAGTCCCCGGATCGGCCTGGCTCGTGTCGGGCGTTCGCACCTCTACCCCGAGATCCCCGAAGGTCGCGTGCGACACGTGCGACGGGGCCTCGACCGCGCGGCTGCCGCGGGCGGAGGGGACCAGCAGTATCGCGGTAAACAGCCACACCGCCACGACGGCCCCAACGAGCAGGCCCTGCTCCTGGCGAAGGCTCGACAGCGCCGCTGCGTGGCGTCCGCGTTCGAGCGAGCCGGTGCGTCCCACCTGCTGGTCGATGGAGGCGACGGTGTCCTTGATGTCGTTGAAGACGACGTCGCTGGCGAGCAGCGCCTGGCCCTCGTCCATATGGCTGCGGGCCCGAGCGGCGCTGGCCGCCAGCCGGTCCACGCTGTCGAGCGCACCGTCGAGCGGGTGCTCTCCCGTGCTGGTACCCGCGCCTTCGAGGGCGATGAGCGATTCTCGAATCACATCGAGCTGGCGCTCCGCCTCTTCCGACCATGTGCGCGGCCGCTGTCCCGGCGCCACGAGCGAGCGCATGGTCGCATCCAGTCCGGCAAGAGCGAGACGGGTCGAGGCCACCGCCTGATCGGAGCGGCGCGCGCCGTCCAGTGTGGCGCCGATGCCGAGATCCGCACGGAACACGCGGTAACCCAGTGCCCCGGTCGCAGTGAGCGCGAGGACGATCACGAGGAGGCGAACAGGCAGCCGCGTCATGTCTGCGCGTCAGATTAACACGGAGCACGCGCGCCGGAGCGCACCTCTGACCGGCGAAGGATGTCGCGGCGGGCTAGAAGACCGGCAGGTAAGGCGTCAACCACTGCGCGATGACGGTGAAGCGGTTGGTGAAGATCAGGATCCCGATGATGACGAGCATCACACCGGAGACGATCTCGATGGTGCGGTAGTGCTTGCGGATCTTGTGGAACGCGGTGAAGAAGTGGTCGATGGCCAGCGCGGCCAGCAGGAAAGGGATGCCAAGCCCTGCAGAGTAGATGGCGAGCAGGCGGATTCCCTCGCCGACGGTCTCCTGGGTGGCAGCCACCGCGAGGATGCCGGCCAGGATGGGCCCGATGCAAGGGGTCCAGCCGAACGCGAACGCGATGCCCACCAGCAGGGGGCCGAAAAAGCCCACGGGCTTCGACTTGGTGTGGAAGCGCGCTTCCTGGTAGAGCCAGCTGATCCGGAAAACCCCCATCATGTGGAGGCCGAAGATGACGAGAATGACCCCGGCAACCTTGCCCAGGAGCGACAACCGCTCCATCAGGAACTGTCCGAAGTAGGTGGCAGACGCCCCAAGCGAGACGAACACGAGCGAGAATCCCAGGACGAAGGCGACCGACGTCATCATGACGCGCGGGTTCACCACGTGCACCGGTGCCGCGACGGCGCCACCGGCGACCGCCGCCGGCGCGCGCATCTCGTCGAGCGAGACACCCGAGATGTACGACAGGTAGCCGGGGATGAGCGGCAGCACGCACGGGGAGATGAATGACAGGACGCCGGCGATGAACGCGGTGAAGAGCGTGACGTTTTCCATGTACCCCTGTCCGTCGCTGCCGTCTGGCGGCCGCCGCACCCTCTTTCTGCTACGGCGCCGCCGGGTGTGGCGTTACAGCCTGGCGCCGGGTCACTCGGCCCGGCCGATCCCATCCGTTACAAGCGTCAGCGGGATGACCGTCGCTTGTGGCGAGCGCTCCATCTGGACGTTGTGGCCCTTGACCGGAGGCAGGTCCTCGAACATGTCGTGCCATTTCTGACGTTCCATCGGGTTGCTCGACTGCAGCCAGGTCTCGGCGCTGACGGGCCGGTTGAACGTCTGGCTGTCGAGCCCGAGTTCGGCGCGCACTTCCGCCGCGGTCCTGTAGCTGAACGGCAGGCCGACCGCCGCCGCCACGCTCGTCAGGATCTGCCAGTCCTCGACCGCCTCGCCAGGCGTGTTGATGGCCTTCGAGGCAGCCTGGAGCATGCCCTGGTCGTTGGTGAAGCAGCCGTCCTTCTCGACCCAGCTGGCGCCGGGCAGCACGAGGTCGGCCACCGCGGTCAGCGCTGTCGAGAGCACGCCTTGATAGATGATCCCGCCAAGGCGGCCGCTCGTTCGGGCCTCGACCACCCAGGAGACGTCGCCCAACGAGCCCTCGGGGCCCGGATCGAGCACGTACAGCAGCGCGACCTCACCCGCGTCGACGGCGGCGCGAAGGGCGCCAAGATCCGCGTCGCCGTCGAGGCCGGCGCCCACGGCCAGGCCGAGCGCCTGCGCGCCGCTCACGTTCGGCGCATCGGTGGCCGGCACCTTGAAGGCGGCCCCCGCCGGCTGCTGCTTCTCCGTCCGCCGCCACGAGACGTGGACGTGCGCGAGGCCCCCTTCACCTTTGAGTTCCTCGGCGAGGCGCTTCACCAGAAACAACTCTTCGTGCGAGGCGTGGGCCGAGACCAGCATCCGCACCGAGGCGGGGTCGCGCCTGCCGGCGGCGTTCAGCAGATCGCGTGCCTTGCCGAGCGCGTCCGTCCACGTCATGGCTTGCTGCACGCCGTCCCTGGTCAGCATGAGGGGCTTTCTGAGCCGTCCCTCGCCTTCGACCCATCCGTACTGGAAGCGGCCGATGTCGCACATCCAGAAGTCGTTGACCTGCGGGTTGTAGCGCGGCGTGATCCGCACAAGGCTCGAGCCCTTGGCCCACTCCGGCTTCGCGCGCAACCAGCCGGTCACGCTGCACCCCTTGGAGCAGCCCGTGCAGATGGTATCGACGGCCGCCGGGTTGTCCCACGGCCGCGAGCGGAAGCGATACTGCTTGGTCGTGATGGCCCCGACCGGGCACACGTCCATCAGGTTGCCCGACAGCAGCGAGTGGACGCCCTGTTCGTTGAAGGTGGCGATCTCGCTCCCGTTGCCGCGATCGACGATGCCGATCTGCGCGTCGCTGTCGATCTCGCGCATGAAGCGCACGCAGCGGGTGCACAGGATGCAGCGATTGCGATTGAGCATCAGCGTCGGGCCGAAGTCCACGTCGGCCTTGACCCCCTCGCCATCGAACGTGCGCCGGGGAAAGTCCATGCGGCTGCGTTCGTTGCCGAAGGTGTACGAGAAGTCCTGCAGCGGGCACTCGCCGCCTTTGTCGCACACCGGGCAGTCGAGCGGATGGTTGACCAGCAGGAACTCGAAGACGCCCGCGCGACCCTCCACGGCTTCCGGGTCCTGGGTGTGCACCACCATGGCCTCCGCCACCGGCGTCGAGCACGACGTCTGCAGCTTCGGCATCTTCTCGATCTTCACGAGACAGACGCGGCACGAGGCGTCAATGCCCAGCCCGGGGTGGTAGCAGTAGTAGGGCACGGGCGACCCCGACTGGATCGCCGCCTGCAGCACGGACGTACCCCGCGGCACGGTCACCTGCCGCCCATCAATGGTGAGCGTCACCTGTTCCATAGCCCCGGAATCATATCACGGGCATCGCCCTCTTCAGGGGCGACGCCATGGCCGCAAGTGTCTCAATCGAAATGAGATACAACCCACGGTCGTCTGGACGCGCCGACGCCGTCGCCGGCGCGCTCGCCTTGCCCGCCTGCTCTCAGTCGCAGCGTACTGCCGGCCGGCAGCCGGGCTAGACTACGGCCGTGCGCCGATCACCGACGCTCGGGTCGCTCGTCGAATGGCTCACCGCAGGCATGGCGGCGGCGGTGGTCCTGTGGCTGGGATTCACGCTGGCCGGCGACTGGTTCACCCGGACACCGAGCGCCGTGTCTGTGGAGGCCAACGAGGTGCCGGAAGGGGTGCCGTCGAGCGCGCAGCGCGTGCCCCTTCTCATCCTGCTGGACGGCACGACCCTCCGCGTGGGGGATGCGCAGGTGGACATGCATGCGCGGCTCGGGGAGGCGCCCGGCGATCAGCCTCCGCGGGTGAGCCGCGGTCCGTTCGGCGATCGCCTCACGCGCGAGTACGAGCGGCAGGGGACACAGTTCTTTGTCGTGTGCGAACGGACCGAACCCGGCGGCCCGGTTCGGGTGTCGCGCATCTACCTGCCGCGCTGACACGCGCGGCTTCGGCGCGCCCGCCCCCTTACCGCTTGTCGAACGTGCCGATCGCGCCGTCGTCGCGGTTGAAATCGACCGTGCGCAGCGGACCGGAGAGCGGCACCCGCTGCTCGCCGGAGGCCTCGGTGACGAGAATGACGACGTCCTCGCTTCGACCGTTTGTGTACTGCAGGGTCGCCGTGACGGGCACGTCGAACACGTCGCCGATCTGTTCGTAGCGGACAATCAGGGTTTCGCCCGTGGTGGACGTCGTAAAGCGCACACGCGGCATGGAGACGTCGAACACCCACCGCTCGAAGAAGCGGCCAAGCGACCGGCCGCTGGCGGACTCCATCGCCTTCTGCAGGTCATCGGTGCCGGCCTTTCGGTACCGATGATCGGCATAGAACTGCCGCAGTCCGGTGAAGAACGCTTCGTCACCGACCAGACGTCGGAGCATGTGCAGGACCGCCGCGCCTTTGTTGTAGACGAGGGCGCGGAACACACGCGTGTCGTTCCTGATGTGGCCGAGCCGGTACCCGAGCGAGATCGGCCCCTGGGAGGCCTGGTCCGTGCCCCACCGCCGGAACTGCCGCAGGATGTCCCGGAACGCCTGATCGCCCCTGTGCTCCTCCGCGTACAGGGCCGCGAAGTACTGCGCGAATCCCTCGCTCAGCCACTGCTCGTGGTAGTTCTTCCAGCCGACGGCCTGCCCCCACCACTGGTGCGCGATCTCGTGTGCCGCGATGAACTCGGGGAAGCCCCTGAAGGTGGCCGGATCGTTGTGCCACGTGAACGGTGTCGTCGGCAGCGGGTTGTTCAGCACCGCGAAATAGGCCGGGCTGTGACCGCCAGGCAGATCGTGCTCGACCATGGCAATCGTGAACGACTCGAAGGGCATGTCGCCCACGATCGACGCGTAGAAGCGCAGGATCTCCGCGGCAGTCATCATCATGTCGCGGCCGCGCTGCTCCTGCCGGCGGTTGGCCTCGATCGCCAGGTGCACGGTGTTGAGCGCGCCGATGTCTGGCAGTTCGCCCGCCGTGTCCGTGCCCGTCGCCGGACGGGACCGGGGAGCGCGCGGCTCGATCTCGAGCGCCACCGTTGCCTCGTCGACGCGGGTCATGCGGCTCGCCACCATCGACAGGTACCGCACGGGTCTCGACGCGCGGAACGTGTACGTCTGGTGGGCGCCGCTCGCCACCGGAATCGGGGAGCCGCCCACGAGCTCGCCGGTCGCGACGACGGAGAGGTCTCCGGGCACGGTCACCCGCACGGTGGCGGTCGCAAAGTCGCTGACGGGCGCCTGCGGATACCAGTAGTTCCGATTGCTCAGGAGCCAGTTGGGCTCCGGGGGAACCAGGGGGATGTCTTCGGGCCGCTGCAGCTGGCGCCCGCGCTGGCCTTCCGAGGACTCCTGATCGATGGCCTGACGTTCCACCCGGCCTCGATACACGATGCTCAACGTCAGCTCGAAGTCGCGGGGCACCGCCGACGGCAGGTTGACGACCACGCTGTTCTGGTTGCGGACGCGCAGGAACAACAGCCGCCCGAGTTCGCGGCTGGTGATGGACGCGACCCTGAAATGCTCGTGCAGCCGGAGCGTGAGGGCGCCGAGCGCGTGGGCCCGTACGCGCAGCCGGAGGCGCGACCGGCCGTCAAGCCACTCCCGATCGGGATCGAACGCCACGTCGATCTCGTGATCGAGGATGTCGTACTCGGTGAGGTCGTCCTCGTTGTAGTAGAGGCCGCGGCTCGCGAGCTTCTGAGGCGACGGATACACCGAGATGTTCTTGCGCGTCTGGCGCTGGAAGAGCGAGACGTCCTCTGCCTCCCCGGTCGAACGCGCGTACGTGAGCGTCCGGAAGCGCCGGGTCCTGACCTCGGCGATGAAGTCACCGCCCTGCGGCAGCAGCGACCAGGTATCGGAGCTGAGGTCGTGCAGGTCGAGGCTGAAGCTCCTTGCCGCCTCGTCCTCGAACACCGCCCGGGCTCTGGCAAACGCGCGGCTGTCGACGGCGACCGGGTCGAGGGCGTCGTGCGAGACACGCTGGTCGAACTCGAACGGATTGATCCGTACGAACGCCGTGTCGAACGGCGTGTCGATGGTCTCGCTCCCGGAGAAGATGCGGACCTGGCCTCGCTCGGTCGGGGGTGTGGGGCTGAAGTGCATCGTGCCGTTGCCGAGCAGCACCAGCCCGGTAATGCCTTCGGCGGTCTCGACGACAAAGACATCGCCGGTCGCGAGCCTCAGCTCGAAATCCACGGACCGGATGACGAGCCTCTGCGCGGCGAACTGACGCTCCGGATGGAGGGTGAGGCGGTGCAGTCCGTCGATGGCCGACAAGCGGTCGAATCCCACCACGCGCCACGGCGTCCGAAGGGCTCCCGGCCCTCCGTCATCCGGCTCGGTGGTGGTGGCGCCGGCCGGCCGGCGGATGTCCAGCATCCATGTGGCGAGGCGTCCGCGCGCGCCCGTTTCGAGGAAGACCTCGACCACCAGGCGGTAGCCGTCCCCGGGGAGTGTCCCGCTCAGCGGCTGCCGATCGCGCTCGCGCAGGACGGCCCGCGTCAATCCCTGCGGGAGGGTGACATCGAAGAACTCCCGGGCCTCCTGCTGGTCGGCGTTGGGCGAGAGCGTGGCCATCCACAGCGCGCGGTTGGACGTCGCGACGGCGGTCTCAATCCGTTCGAGCAGCACGGCCACGCCCAGGTCCCCGGCGTCAGGAGGAACGCCGGCCTGCCGGGCCTCGAGACCGTGGGCCCACAGCACGAGGCCGCTCGCGACGAGCGCACGGGCGATGACTGTCACAGGGTGGCTTTCGGCTCGGAGTGGCCAGGGTTCCGTCGACACGACGGCACCTGAGACGCACCACGTGTAATTAGACGCCGGACGGCGTGATTCAGACCACCGGAATCGGCGGCACGACCGGCCGGCTCAGCACCAGCACCGTGAGGTCGTCGCTGAGACGCGTATCGAGGCGGTGCCCTTCGACGGCGTCGAAGATGGCCCGGCCGAGCGCGGCCGCCGCTGAGCTTGGCACGCGTTCGATCGTGTGTTCGATGCCCTCTTCGTCGAAGGGTGTGCCGTCCGGCGCCTCGGCTTCGGTGATGCCGTCGCTGTACATGACCAGCGCATCGCCGGGGACCAGTGCTGTTCGTCCCTCCGCGTAGGTGGATCCCTCGAACATCCCCAGCGCGATGCCCCCGGTCTGGAGCCGCTCAACCGACCCGTCCATCCGGCGCAGCAGCGGCGGCGTCTGCCCGGCATTGATGTACCGGAGGCTGCCGGTCGCCGGATCGTACAGCGCAAGGAAGAACGTGATGAAGCGCGAGGAGGGCGCGTACCGCATCACCTGGACATTGAGCCGTCTCGCCAGTTCCACCGGCTCGAGTCCGAGGTCGACCAGCGTGCGCAGCATCGCCAGAAACAGCGCCATCAGGAGGGCCGCCGGACTTGCCTTGCCCGCGACGTCCCCGAGTGCGACCATCACCCGGCCATCGGGCAGCGGGAGGATGTCGTAGAAGTCGCCGCCCACGGTGTTGGCGGGCTGCGTGAGGCCGAAGGCCTCGACATCGGGGCCGTTCCACGTGCCGTCGGGCAGCATCGCCTTCTGGATCTCCCGGGCCACCTCGAGATCCCGCTTGAGCGAGATCCGGTCGTAGACCTCCAGGAGGACCAGCAGGTTCATGGCCAGGAACGCCGCGAGCAGCCACATCGTGCCGGGCTCGAAACTCGGAGCGACGATCCCGATGTTGACGAAGAAGAAGGCGATCGGCACCGGCACGCGGACGATGCCGATGCCTTGGAACAGCTCGACGATCCCGATCACCGACGCGAGCAGCGCCACCGCGTAGATGACGCGCCTGGCCGGCGTGAGGCGCGTGGTGAATGCGAGGAAGAACGCCTGGGTGTACCTGAAGGCCCGCACGTGCCAGGGGAGCGCTCGCAGCGCCGCCGTGTCGATGCCCCTGGCGAAGAAGCGGTACGCCTCCGGCGTTTCGCGCGTGAAGAGCTTGCCGAACTCGTCGCGCGTCAGGTCCTTCGTGTAGGCCTCGAAGAACTCGCGGGTCTTCCTCACCCTCGTGTCTACGTCAGCCGATGACGCCCAGTTCCCGGCCCACCCTGGCGAACATGTCGAGCGCGTACTGCAGGTCTTCCCGCGTGTGCGTGGCCGCGGGCATCGTGCGCAGGCGGGCTTGTCCCTTGGCGACCGTCGGGAAGCCGATGCCCTGGGCGAACACGCCGTTGGCGAACAGCTTGTCCGAGAAGGCCATTGCGACGGGTGCCTCGCCGACGATGACCGGCGTGATGGGGCTTTCGCTGCGGCCCGTGTTGAACCCGAGCGCCGTGAGGCCCGCCTTGAAGAACCGCGTGTTCTCCCAGAGCTGCTCCATCCATTGAGGTTCGGACTCGAGGACGTCGAGGGCCGCGATGCACGCGGCGGTGACGGCCGGCGGGTGGGACGTCGAGAAGAGGAACGGCCGCGCGCGGTGGCACAGAAAGTCGATGAAGTCGCGCGATCCGGCCACGTACCCGCCCAGCACGCCGATGGCCTTCGACAAGGTGCCGACCTGGATGTCCACGCGCCCGTGGCACCCGAAATGATCCACGGTCCCGCGGCCCTGCGCCCCGAACACACCGCTCGCGTGCGCATCGTCCACCATCATGATCGCACCGAACTCTTCCGCGACGTCGCAGAGGGCGGGCAGCGGGCCGAGATCGCCGTCCATCGAGAACACACCGTCCGTGATCAGGAGCTTTCGCTGGCCGGCGGGCAGGCCCTTCATGATCGATCGCGCGGCGTCGGCGTCCTTGTGGGGAAACACCTTGATCGTCGCGCGGCTGAGCCGCGCACCGTCGATGATGCTCGCGTGGTTCAACTCGTCCGAGACAATGGCGTCCTCCTTGTTGAGGATCGCCGAGACGGTGCCGGCGTTGGCCGTGAACCCGCTCTGGAAGACGACGACGGCCTCCACCTTCTTGAAGGCGGCCAGCCTGCGCTCGAGTTCCATGTGCATCTCCATGGTGCCCGAGATGGTGCGCACGGCGCCGGAACCCACGCCGTACTTCCGGACGGCCTCGAGGGCGGCCTCGCGGAGCCGCGGGTGCGTGGCGAAGCCCAGATAGTTGTTCGAGGAGAGATTGACGACCGAGGTGTGGTCGAACGTCGCGTGCGCGAGCGCCTCGCTCTCGAGGATGCGCAGCCTCCGGTACAGCCCCTGCTCGCGGAGGGCATTCAGTTCGTCGGTCAGAAACAAAAGGGGATCGGGGCGCATCGGAAGATTATAGCGCTGCGCCCCATCTGGCGATCTGGTGAGGTGGTGATGTGGCGATCTGGATGTGCCGGATGTTCGATGTACGGATCTTGGGGGCTTCGCCCTCCATCGATCTGGCGATCTGGCGACCTGGCAGCCCTGCGGCCTTGCGACGTTGCGTCGCTCCGAACGGGGGCACGAGCGATCAGGAGATCGGTGGCAACCGCTGCGTCACGCCGTCGCCGGACATTCGTCGATCAGAAGATAGATGGCGTCCCGGCATCCGAGATCATCACATCGAACATCCCATCACCACATCACCACATCAGTAGATCACCAGATAACCCCATCTATCTATCTATCGTGTACAACATCTCTCCTTCGCCGAAGTCGTGCGCGAGGATCGCGCCGTTGTCTTCGAGGAACCCGCGCACGCGGTCGGCGCGATCGCCCCAGTAAGCGTGCTCGTGGACGACGATGTGAGTGGCGCCGGAGGAGAGGATGGCGTTCCACGCCGGGCCCGGTTCGACGGGAAGGCGCGCGACCGTCGCGACGCGCAGAGGGTAGTCCTGCGGAAAGCCCCCGCTGTAGCCGTTCACGAGACGCAGGCGGTGCACTGATGCGTAGTAGACCGCGCGCAGATCCCAGCCGGCGTCACCGAGCGGCAGTTCCAGGACGACACTGTCGCGGGGGAGGCCCGCGAGGTGCCGATAGAGGGGCGGCGCCTCCGGCCCGGGCAAGACGACTGGGGCGTCACGGTACGCCCCCGAACCCCAGAGGCGGTTGATGTCGATGGGCATCGCGGCGGCTTCGGCCAGGAACAGCACACCGCAGCACGCGACCGCCGCGACGCCGGCGCGGCCTTTGCGCGCGAGCCAAGCCAGTGCGGCGCCCGCGGCCATGGCCAGGAACAGCGCCGCGATCATCGCATAGCGGCCAGGGACCCGCAGGCCGTCGAATCCCGGGACGACATCCACGAAGAGGGCGTAGATCTCGAGGCCGGCGAGCCGTTCGCCTCCCCGCATCGGTGTCGGGCCGAGCGACATGGCGACGGCGAACAACAGGAAGGCCCAGGCCATCACGACCGGCGACCGCGCGAGCGCCCTGGCTGCGACGCGCGCCCGGCGGGACAGGACCGCCAGCCCGCCGCAGGAGAGGATCAAGAGCAGCAGAGGGCGGCTGCCGTCGGTCATCCTGTACGAGACCCCGAGCACATCGCCGCGGACGCGCCCGACGACGGTCAGGACCACGAGCGCCAACGCGGCCAGCACGGCGGTCGTCAGCAACGCCCGAACGACCCAGCGCCATCGACGGTCATCCTCCGGCGCGGCGCGCGCGACGCGCAGGGCGCCACCGACGGCGAGCGCGAGCGCGGCCACGCCGAGCACCATGGGCACCAGGCCGAGGAAGAGGTCGCCTTCCGGGCCCTCGGCCACCCGCAGTCGCGACCCCCAGAACCACAGGCTCACCGGCGCGGTGACGTAGCCGTACAGATCGGGAGAGAAGGCGCGGATTTCGTAGATGGATCGCTCGAACCCCTCGAGCGCGCGCAGCTCGGTGTAGGGCAGCAGGAACGGCAGGGTGAGCGCGGCGACTCCCGCCGCGGCCGCGACGAACGACAACCAGATCCGGCGGTCGCGCAGCAGCCCGCGCCACGTCATCTCGACGAGAACGTACGCGGGCACGATGGGCGCGAAGAACAGCAGGTAGTACCCGCACGACAGGTTCTGCATCACGAGCGCGGCCGCACCGCCGGCCAGCGGCCGCCAGTGTCTCGTCACGAGATATCGCCGGAAGCCGAACAGCACGAACGGCATCCATTGCGACGACAGGATCTGAAGATGTGAGAGCTGGTTGATCCGGTACGGCACGAAGGCGTAGAAGAGGCCCGCGACGAATCCGGCCGCCCGGCTGCCGGTGAGGTCGGTGACGAGCAGGTACGTGCCGAGGCCGGACAGAACGAAGGTCGACAGGAACAGCAGGTTGTAGCAGAGGATCAGGTTGTCGGTGGCGAGGTAGACCGGCAGGATCTGCACGACCAGCGCGAACAGGTGTTCCGAGTACGCCAGCGCGAGCGGGGAGGGGTGGAAGATGCCGGCGTTCCACCAATCACGAAACGACGACGCGCCGGTGGCCATCCCGACCAGGTGGTCGGCCCCCCAGCCCAGGATCCAGGCGTTCAGCAGGTTGTCACCGTGATCGGAGGGCAGCACGTGCGTGAGACCGGCCGCCAGCGGCCAGGTCATCACGAGCGTCAGCAGCGCGTACGCGAACGTGGCGGCCAGCGCGGCGCGCGCACCCGTCCAACATGGTTCAACGGAAGGCATCGAGTTGCGGAGGACTACCGACTGAGTGACGCGGTCCGCTACTCCCCGGCCAGGAACTGACCGGCGTATGCCGCGACATCCTTGTAGATCGAGTCCAACTCCTGGAGTGACGCCAGAAAGACGACACGGAAGTATCCACCCTCCGCCGGGAGTCCGAAGCCGGACCCGTAGACGCAAAGCACGCCGGTCGCACGCAGCAGCCCGAGGACGAAGTCCACGTCCGTGCGTCCAGGCGGAAGCGCGATACGCGGCATCGCGTAGAAGGCCGCGCGGGGCGCGACTACGGCCATGCCCGGCATGCGGTTGAATCGATCGACCGTAAGCGCGGCACGTTCGGCAAGCGCGCGGCAGAAGGCGACCTGATGCGATCGATCGCCCGTCAGTGCGGCCGTTACGGCGTACTGCATCGGTGCCGGGCTGCACAGCCGTCCGTCCGCCAGCTTCTTGATCGCCGCCAGAACGCCGTCCAACCGTGGCGTGCGCCCCACACCCATCCAGCCGGCACGCCATCCGGGCGCGAGGTACGCCTTCGACAGGCTCGAGTACGAGATGATCGCGGCATCGGGCGCGAGCGCCGCCATCGCCGGCACAGGTCCCTCGAAGCCCAGATCCCCGTACACCTCGTCGGCCAGGATCACCAGGCCGTGGCTCTCCGCCATGTCGATGAGGGCTCGCCGCATCGACTCCGGGTAAATCGCGCCGGTTGGATTGTTCGGGTCGATCACCACCAGCGCCCGGGTTTTCGGCGTGATCAGACTGCGCAGGTGGTCGAGATCCGGAAGCCACCCATTGTCGGGGTCCGTCCGGTAGTACACCGGTTCGGCGCCGATCTTGGCCAGCACCGCCGTGTACAGCGGATAGGTCGGCGAAGGCACCAGCACGTCTTCGCCCTCGTCCACGATGGCCGTCAGGGCCAGCTCGATGCCCTCCGAGGTGCCGGACGTGATGAGCACGCGGTCCGGATCGATCGGCACTCCTCTGGACGTGAAATCGCCGGCGGCGGCCTCCCGTGCCGACAGGATCCCCGGCGACGGTGCATACCCGTTGTGCCCGTCGCGCATCGCGCGCTCCACCGCTGCGATTAGATGGGGAGGGGTGACGAAACCGAACGCGTTCGGGTCACCGATGTTCAAGTAGCGCACCAACTGCCCGGTGGCTTCGACCTTTCGGGCCTCGGCGACGACCTGCCGGATGGCGTAGGTGAACCGGTCAACCCGGCGGGCGGTGCGAACAGAAACGCTGGACATGCGGGACGATCTTGTCAGTTCAAAGTTCAAAGTTCAAAGTTCAAAATTGCGCGGCTCGCGTAGTTCTTACATGCGTTCCCCCTGTGCCCAGTCGAGTCGTCATCGACTAAACATCTGAAAACAAAGCGTTTTCTCGTTTGGCACGCAGGTTGGTTAGGCGTAGGTCATGCGGTGGTTCCTCCCCACGTGCCTCCTGGTGATGCTGGCGCTTCCGGCGTCGGCGGGAGCCCAGGAAGCGGCGGCCGAGCCGCCGGTGTTCAGGGCCGGCGTCGATCTCGTGACGGTGAGCGCCACGGTTCGGGACCGTCGAGGCCGCCTGGTCACGGACCTGACGGCCGACGACTTCGTGGTACTGGACCGCGGGGTCGCACGCCCAATCACCGAATTCCGCGCCGACGCGGCCGAGGTGAGCCTGGCGATCCTCTTTGACATCAGCGGCAGCATGCGCATCGCCGAGCGCCTGACCGCCGCCCGATTTGCGGCCTTTCACCTGCTCTCATGGCTGGAGCCAGGTCGCGACGAAGCCGCGCTGTTGTCTTTCGACAGCCGGTTGCAAGTGGTGGCCCCGTTTACGGTCGATACGCGTGCCCTGCAAGGTGCGCTGGGGGAGGTCGATCCGTACGGGGCCACCTCCTTGCATGACGCGGTGGCCGAAGCCGCCGTGCTGGTCGCCGAGCGCGCGACGCGCCGGCGGGCCATCGTCGTGCTCACCGATGGTATTGACACGTCGAGCACGCTGACGCCCGCCGAGGTGTCGGGTATCGCCAGCGTCATCGACGTGCCGGTGTACTTCATCGCCGTCGTGCTCCCCATTGACGTGCCCGGGCGGTCAGGCCGCGCCGTGGCAGAAGTGGCCGCCGAGATAGGCACCATCGACGACCTCTCGCGATGGACGGGCGGGGCGCTGTATTACGCCACGACCCCGGCCGAGACCAGCCGCGTGTCGCGCACAGTGGTCGATGAACTGCGCCACCAGTACCTGATCGCGTTCGAGCCAGGACCCGGCGACGGGTGGCACCCGCTCGAGATCCGCACCCTCAGCACCTCGCACGTCGTGCAGGCGCGCGCGGGCTACATGAAGCGGGCGTCGGGCTCCGTGGCTCGCGGCCGCCCCGACGACGTCTCCCCCCCGTGACGGGGACGAACCGTCCGGGCCGAGACAGGCATATTGCAGACGGCGCCACTACGTAACCGGCTTTGTTGTTAGGAGGAACCCATCATGCGGAAGTCAATACTTGTCCTGAGCGTGTCGGTTGTCAGTCTGGCGGTGGCGCCCGCGTGCGCGACCAAGAAGTTCGTGCAGACCGAAGTTGGCCAGGTCAACGAGAAGGTCACGAGCATTGGGAGCTCCCTCGAAGAGACGCAGGAGCGCGTGCGGAAGAACGAGGAGCAGATCGGCGACGTGGACCAGCGGGCGCAGTCCGCGGCGCGCAACGCCCAGCAGGCGGCGGAAGAGGCCCGGCGCGCCGCAGGCGAGGTCGGCGAGCAGGCATCGGCCCGCGCCGAGGCCATCGAGGCCGCCCAGCGCAAGCTGCTGTTCGAGGTCGTGCTGACCGAGGATCAGGGCCGCTTCGCGTTCGGTGCGGCCGAGATGCCGAGTGAAGCGATGGGCGCCATCGACCAGATGGTCGAAAGCCTGAAGGCCGATCCGCAGAACGTCTGGATCGAGATCGAAGGCCACACCGACTCGGTGGGCGACGCCCGCTTCAACGAGCGTCTCGGACTCGAGCGTGCCGAAGCCGTGAAGCGGTACCTCTACGAGAAGCACCAGGTGCCGCTCCACAAGATCAACGTGATCAGCTACGGCCAGGATCGTCCCATCGCGCCGAACAACACCCGTGAAGGTCGCGCGCAGAACCGGCGCGTCGTGATCAAGGTGCTGGCGTAACGCCTGAGCCTGTAACCCCGACGGTGCGACGAGCCGATACATCCCACGTGCACACACGTGGCTGGAAGGTATCGCTCGTCGCGCTGCTCGTTGCCGCCGCCACGAGCCCGACCCTCGCGCAGGGGTTCGGAGTCGGCGCGCGGACGACATTCGTCAGGAGCGAGGCCGATCCCGAAGGTGCCGACGCCCTGAGGCTGAATGGCGGTGTCCTGCGCCTGCGCACGTCACCGCGAACCGGCCTTGAACTCGCCCTGGACTACCGCTCGACCCTCGACGAAGGACGACGCGCCCGCGTGCGGGAGTATCCCCTGCAGGCCTCGGCGCTGTTCTTCCCCGCCCGCACCCGCCTCTCTCCCTACCTGCTCGGCGGCGTCACCTGGCGCTCGACGCGTGTCGAGTCGCTGGATGCCGCCGACGCCGTGATCGACACCGAAACCACCCGGCGCATCGGAGGCCACGCGGGCGTGGGCGCCGAACTGCGCTTGTCGCGGCGCCTGGCGGTCCATGGGGACTACCGCTACACGTTCATCCGCGCGGGCGATCCGGAGCCCGGAACACCGACGGCACCGGGCGCCCTGCCCCTGCCTGGCACCATCGGTCTCCAGGAGCGCATGTCGCTCAACCACGAAGGGTCGATGTGGACGCTCGGGGTGACCGTCAATTTCTGAGGCCCTCTGGCGCCACGAGCCACTCTACGGCTGCCAGCGCCAGTACTTCAGGATGGTCCACACCGCCTTGAAGGCATCCTTCAGGCCGATCTTCTTCCCCTCCTCGTACGTGCGGCCGTTGTACGAGATCGGGACCTCGTAGATCTTCACGCGCATCCGTGCGACCTTGCACGTGATCTCCGGCTCCATGCCGAAGTCCCGTGACTGCAGGTCCAGCCGGTCGGCCACGCGGCGCACGAAGACCTTGTAGCAGGTCTCCATGTCCGTGAGGTTCAGGTCGGTGAAGGCGTTCGACAGGACCGTGAGCATCTTGTTGCCGACCGAGTGCCAGAAGTAGAGCACGCGGTGGCCACGAGGGTGGCCAAGGAAGCGGGACCCGTACACGACCTCGGCGCGGCCATCCAGAATCGGCGCCAGCAGGTCCGGGTAGTCCTGAGGATCGTACTCGAGGTCGGCGTCCTGCACGATCAGGATGTCGCCCGTCGACTCCTCGATCGCGCGCGCGATCGCCGCGCCCTTGCCCTGGTTGCGCTCCTGCAGAAACACGCGCACGCCGTCCCGGCCGTCGAGCTCCGCAAGGATGTCGCGCGTTCCGTCCTTCGATCCATCGTCGACGATGACGATCTCGCGATCGAGGCCGCCCAGATCGACCGCGAGAACGCGGGCGACGATGTCGCGAATCGTGGCCCGCTCGTTGTAGGCGGGCATCAGCACCGAGAGCTTCATGCGAAACTGCGTGATTCTATCAGACGCGGCGCTCGCGCCCGCGCGCCCTACGAGCGCGCCTGCTTCAGCAGGCGCTCGAGCTGGCCCAGCCGCTCGTTGCTGCCGATGAGCGCCAGCACGTCCCCTTCCTGAATCATGTCGTCCGGCCCGGGGGACACCTGAGTGATGTCGCCGTCGCCGGTCTTCGACGTGCGCTTGATGGCGATCGTGGTCAGACCGAAGCGCGCGCGCAGCCCGATGTCCCGGAGGGTGCGGCCGACGAACTCGCCGGGAGCGGGGACCTCGACGATCGAGAACTCGCTGGAGAGCTCGAAGTAGTCGAGGACGTTCGGCCCGACGAGACTGTGAGCGACGCGCACGGCCATCTCGCGTTCGGGAAACACGACACGCTCGACACCTAGCTTCTCCAGGATGCGGCCGTGCAGCGGCGTGACGGCCTTGGCCACCACCTTCTTCACCTGCATCTCGCGAAGGAGGGTGACGACGAGCAGCGAGGCTTCGATGTTCTCGCCGATCGAGACTACGGCGACGTCCACGTCCTGGATGCCGGCCGCCCGGATCGCCTTCTCGTCGGTGGCGTCGAGCTGCAGGGCCAGCGTGACGACATCGGCGAGCGTCCGCACGGGTCCTTCGTTGCCGTCGATGCCGATCACGTCGTGACCGAGGCCGGCCAGCGTGGAGGCCATCGCCGATCCGAACCGTCCGAGCCCGATTACCGCGAAGCTGCGTTTCGCCATGGATCACCTGTTGCGCTTCCTGCTACCCGATGAGCAGCTTGCCTTCCGGGTACCGGACCTTCGGCTGCACGCCGCCGCGGCGGGCCACGGCGAACGCAAGCGTAAGCGGTCCCACACGGCCCATGAACATCATGGCCATCACCAGGCACTTGCCGACGGCCGAGAACGACGCGACGAGGCTGACCGACTGGCCCTGCTCGCCCATCGACAGCCCCACGGTCCCGAACGCCGACACCGTCTCGAAGAGCGTCGGCATCAGCGCGCGGTCCTCGGTGACGAGCAGGGCGCCCGCGACAAGGTTGAGCGCCAGGAAGGAGATAAGGGAGACGAAGAATGCCTTGGCCACGAGATCGGCGTGAAGCCGCCGGCCGAAGACCACCGGCTCGGCGTTGCCTCGCACCGTGGTCCACAGCGCCGCCATGGTGATCGCGAACGTCGTCGTCTTGACGCCGCCGCCGGTGCTGCCCGGCGACGCGCCAATGAACATGAGCGCCATCAGAACGAAGAGCGTCGGCGTGGCCATCGCGCCGATGTCGAGCGTGTTGAAGCCCGCGGTGCGGGCCGTCGCCGACTGGAAGAAGGCCGTGAGCACCCGCTCGCCAGGCGCCAGCCCCCCGAGCGTCCGTGGGTTGTCCCATTCCAGGCCGAGGACGGCGGCGGTCCCAAGCGCAAGCAGCGCGGCCGATACGACGAGGACCATGCGGGTGTGCAGCGACAGCCGGACGTCTCGTCTGCGAAGGCGGATGAGCTCCGACAGCACGAAGAAGCCGAGGCCGCCGCAGGTGAACAGCGCGGCGACGACGAGCGACACCGGGACGTTCGTCGCCGACCGCATCAGGCTGTCGCTGAAGAGCGCGAAGCCGGCGTTGTTGAACGCCGAGACGGCGTGAAACAGGCCGAACCACATCGCACGCGACGGTCCAAGCTCGGCCCACCAGGCCCACGCGAGGAGCGCAGCGCCGGTCAACTCGAAGACGAGCGTCAGCTTGAAGACCGTCGCCGCGAACTTCACCAGCCCCTCGAGGCCCTGAACGTTGAGTGCCTCCTGCAGCGTGAGCCGTTCCTGCAGCGTGATGGCTCGCCCGAGGGCCGCGGCGAAGACCGTCGTGATCGTCATGTAGCCCAGGCCGCCGGCCTGAAGCAGGAGCAGGATGACGACCTGCCCGAAGAGCGAGAAATGCGTGGCCGTGTCGAGCGTCACAAGGCCCGTCACGCAGACAGCGGAGGTGGCGGTGAAGAAGGCGTCCACGACCGACACCGCCCGGCCCTCCGCCGCGGCCGCAGGCAATGACAGAAGCAGGGCACCGACCAGAATCAGGCCGAGGATGCTGAACGCCAGCACCTGAGGCGGCGCGAGGGAACGGCGGGCGAGAGCCACAAGGAGCCGAGTGATTGTGCCACAACCGGTCCCCGACCGACCGGCACCCGCGCTGTCCCGAACTTGGGACGCCGGTTTCCGGAATACGCACGTGAGCCCGCTCCGTCCGAGGGAATTGCGCCACGAATCAGCTCGGGACGTCTGGCGGAGAACTTGCTTTCTCAGGGCGAGCGCCCTTCGACTGCGCAGGATCGTCCACTGTTGAGGCCGGCTGAGGACACACCATGATGAACCGTCGCACCGTCTCCGCCCTCGCCGTTCTCGTGGGCCTCTTCGTCTGGGGTCAGCCGGGGCTCGCGGCTGCCCATGACGGGGTGGCGCGAGGACGCATCGCACTTGAGGCGGGCGACGTGGTGCCGCCGTCGGTGTTCGCCTGGCGCGTCGCCTCAGGTTCGTGGGAGGGCGTGGCGCTCGACGGACTCACCGTCGCCGCCATCGTGCCGGGCCGCTCGCCGGCCCATGGCGCAGAGACCGGTGCGGTGATTACCGTCGACCTGCGTGCCACCGCGCTTCAGCGGGCGGCGCTCGTCTCGCTCGCGCGGGAGCTGTCCGGGGGCCGCATCAGCGATATCGCCCACGTCCGCCCGTCCGTCGTTCGCTTTGGCGCGGATTCGCGCTACGTGGTCGTGCGGGCCGAGGACCTGCTGAGGCTGACGACGCTGAGGCCTGCCATGGATCCTGAAGGACAAGCACCGTAGGAGCCTCGCCATCCGGACGGCTTTGAACTGAGTCCCGACAACTGGTAACGTCGGGGTTCACCATGAACCTCGAGAACACCGTTGCCCTCATCACAGGCGGCAAACGCATTGGCGCGACCGTAGCGACGACGCTGGCGGACCACGGTGCCGACGTGGCACTCGTCTATCGGTCCTCGGCCGACGAGGCGGAGGAGACCGCTTCCGCCGTGCGTTCGCGCGGCCGCAGGGCACTGACGATCGCCGCCGACGTGTCCGATCCGGCGGCCTGCCGCCGGGCCGTGGACGACACGGCGCGGGAGCTGGGCCGGCTCGACGTGCTCGTCAACATGGCGTCGCTCTACCGCGAGAAGCCGTTCGACGAACTGACCGTGGCCGACTGGGACGCCCAGATGGCCGTGGATCTCCGCGCTGCCTGGCTGTGCGCGCAAGCGGCGGCCCCCCACATGCGCGCGAACGGTGGCGGACGCATCGTGAACTTTGCCGACTGGGTGGCAGCCAGCGGCCGGCCCCGCTACCCCGGCTACCTGCCCTACTACGTCGCCAAGGCCGGCATCGTCGCCCTCTCCGAAGCGCTGGCGCTCGAGTTGTCGGGCGACCAGATCCTCGTGAACGCGATCGCTCCCGGGCCCATCCTGGCCCCTCCGGACATCAGCGCCGACGAGCACGCCGCGGTCGTGCGCGCGACACCCCTCGGCAGGTGGGGCGGTGAAGCCGAGATCGCCAAGGCGGTGCTCTTCCTCGTCCAGAGCGACTTCGTTACGGGCGAGACGATTCGGGTGGACGGGGGAAGGCACGTCAAGTGAACTGACGAGTGCCGTTCCGGGTGCGGGATTCGACATCATGCGCGGACATCAGGGCTCACGTGTCGAGGCGTTCAGCGACGCGGTGTTTGCCTTTGCGCTCACCTTGCTCGTCGTGTCCCTCGAGGTGCCCGAGAGTGTCGCCGTGCTGCGCCAGGTGCTGGGAGGCTTCCTGGCGTTTGCGGCCACCTTCACGATCATCTGCTGGATCTGGTATCAGCACTTCGTCTACTTCCGGCGCTTTGGCACCGAAGATGCGTTGACGATCGCGCTCAACTGCGCCCTGTTGTTTCTGGTGCTGTTCTTCGTCTATCCCCTCAAGTTCACGTTCGCGGGTGTGCTCCGCCCGGAGGGCGTGTCGGTGCTGACGGCCGCGGACGGACGTTGGCTGCTGACGGTCTACAGCGGTGGCTTCATGGCCGTGTTCGTGGTCTTCACGCTCCTCTATTGGAACGCTCACCGGCAACGAGCGCGGCTCGCGTTCGACGCCCTCGAGACGCTCGACGTGCGGATGGGCGTCAGGACGCACTTCTTGAGCGTCCTTGTCGGGGCCCTCGCGCTCGTCCTCGCCCTCCTGGTACCCCCGAACCGCCTGTGGGTCGCGGGCCTCACGTTCATGCTGCTCGGGCCGGTCCACGGTGTGAACGGCTACCTGATCGGCCGCGCGCGGAACCGGCTGACGCGGGGTTGAGGGCTGCCTCCTCCGACACCTCGCGGGCCGTCTGATTCGCCCGTCTCGTCTACTCTCCGAGGAACGGATACACGAGTGCGGTGACGGTGGCGATGCGGAAGACGACGGCCAGATCCGGCCGGCGCGTCTGCAGCTGGTTCCACACGTAGGCGATCGCGGTCATCGCGGCGATCAGCATCGCGATCCAGAGCAGCACCACACCTGGCTCCTGGGGGCCAACCAGCAGCCGCAGGCCGGGATTCCACCGCGAACCGTACAGGATGGCGACGTGCAGGGCGTAGATGAGGAACGATTCCTCGGCCAGGCTCCGCGCCACTGGCGGCAGCCCTTGCCAGTTCGCGCTCAACGCGGCGATGCCGCCGAGCAGGACCAGCACGGAGCCGAGGCGGAGGAGGAAGAACCCCGGGCTCACCTGCATCGGGATGTCGCCGTAGGGCGCCAGGAACAGCATCCGTCCCACCCAGACGGACACCACAACGACGACGCCGGTCGTGACCAGTACTCGCGCCATGTGCGCAATTGAGTCGTGCCGAATCCAGCGGTCCAGCACGATGCCGAACGCGGCGCCGAGCAGGATGTATGCGGCCCACGGCAGGGCCGGGAAGATGGAGCCCCATTCCGGCGACAGGTACGACGCGACGAGCAGTGGCACGAACGCCGTCCAGTCCACCTTCCAGGCGAACGGGCTGGCCATCACGACGAACGCCCCGATCGTTCCGCTGACGACCGCGAACACGCGCGGGGACCGCACGACGAGGATGAGCACCTGCAGCAGCAGCAACGTGAGCGCCACCACGTGCAGGATGTCGACAACGAACCATGATTGCCAGCGCTCCTCGCTCGCCCACTTGAGATGGGAGAACTTTCCCATGGGGAACCGCATCAGGTACCCGAGCGCCAGGAAGAACACGAAGCGCCGCATCCGGCGCAGCCAGCGCGCGGAGAATCGCAGCTGGTCGTCCCAGTGCCGGAGCGCCGTGATGCTGAACGCGACGCCGGACAGGGTGAGGAAGGTGCAGGACGTGAGTCCCCTGAGGAAGAGCCAGCCCTCGTAGCCCGCGCCGAACCGGTAGGCCGGCGCGAGCAGCGTGTCGATGGCGTGTCCCTGTACCATCATCACGACCGCGAGCGCGCGGGCGAGGTCGATGAAGACGACGCGCCGCGACGGGCTCACGATCGTCACGCCATCACCACCGTCTCTTCGTGATGGCCTTTCGTGTTCGTCCGTGTCACCTATACGCGGACGGCGGCGAAGACCTGCTGCATCGACTCGAGCGCGCCCTCCAGTTCGCGGCGCTCGCGGCCGAAGCACAGGCGCAGATAGCCTTCCGCCGACGCGCCGAAGTCGACGCCGGGCACGCAGCCGATGCGTCCCCTCGAAATGAGGAGTTCGGCCACCGCCCACGAGAGCGACGACCCCGTCACTCCCGTCTCGGCGGCCCAATCCGGGTTGATGCGCAGGAAGGCGTAGAACGCCCCGTCGGGGGGTGTGCCGGAGAAGATGCCGCCGGCCACGCGCGCGATCCCGGCGTAGAAGAGATCGCGCCGGGCCAGCAACTCGTCTCGAAACCGGTGGACGACGTCCTGCGAGCCCTCGAGCGCGCCGATGCCGCCGTACTGCACGACGGAGTTCACATTGGTCGTGGTGTAGGCCACGATCTTCGTCGCACGCCCGCGGATCACCGGGTCCTTGATGCTGACGTACCCCAGTCGAAGGCCCGTCATGGCGTACGACTTGCTGAAGGTATAGACGGGAATGGTCCGCTCGTACATCCCCGGCAGTGACGCGATGCTGATGTGTTCGCCGCTGAAGACGACGTGCTCGTAGGCCTCGTCCGAGATCACCCAGAGGTCGCGTTCCCGGGCGATCGCCGCCAGGCGTTCGAGGTCCGCGCGCGTCAGCACGCCGCCGGTCGGGTTGTGCGGTGAATTCAGATAGATGACGCGGGTCTTCGGCGTGATGGCGCGTTCGACCTCGTCGAGATCCCAGCGCCAGCCGAGCGCCTCGCGCAGAGGCACGGCGACTGGCACGGCGTGCGCCGCGATCACCATGGCCATCGTGGGCGGCCACTCGGGGTCGGGCACGATCACTTCGTCCCCCGGTTCGAGCAGGCCCTGGAAGACCGCCCAGAGGCCGTGCGTGCCGCCGTTGGTCACGACGACGTCGTCGTCGCTCTCCACCGGGATGTGGTTTTCCGCCCGCATCTTGGCGGCGAGCAGCTGCCGCAGCCGGGGGAGGCCTGTGGTGGGCAGGTAGTGGGACCGGTTGTCGGCGATGGCTTTCACCATCGCCTCCTTGACCGTGTCGGGTGCGTCGAAGGACACATCGCCTTGATCGAGGCGAAATGGATCCTTGACGGTGTGCATCAGGTCGCGAATCTTGATGATGGCGGAGACGGGGACGGTGTCGAGAAAGGATGACATCTTCTGATCTCTTGATGTGGTGATGTGGCGATGAGGCGATCGTGGTCCCGATGTGGTGATGTGACGATGTATCTCGTGATCTTGTGATGTTTGATGTTCTGATCTTCGTGGCCTTCGCGACCTTCGTGTTGATCCGTGATCAGTGAGGGGCAAGCAGTCCCGTCTGCTCCATGATCGCATTGAAGGTGGCCGCCGTCCCTCGCAGCGGCAGGTTGCTGATGTAGAAATGCCGTGCGCCGAGATCCGTGAGCGTGCGAATCGTGCGGGCGCAGACCTCCACTGGCGTGGCGCCTGCGCCGAACTCCGTCGTCAGCTCTTCGACCGGCACCGGCAGAAACTGGCGGAGGGCGGCGAGCGTCCGAGGGTTCGCGCTGCGGTAGTAGAAGACACCGAAGACCCCCGGCAACGAGAGCCGCTGGCGGTCTGCTTCGGCGAGAAACCGCTCGACCCCGGCGGCGCCGTGATGCGACACGATCTGTGTCAGGTAGAAGCTCGCTGACACGTGGCCGTCGCCGAGAAACGCGACCTGCTGCGCCGGATCGGCGGCCGGGTTCGTCCAGCCCCCGAGTTCGAGCGCGGGGTGGCGGTCGTGAATCAGCTGACGAAGCTGCCACGCGTGCTCGACGCATCGCGCCCGGCCCACGTGCCTGTCCCCGCCGAGCACCACGAGCGAGTTGAAGCCGCGATCGACGGCCTGATCGGCGTACTCGAGGCAGTACTCGAGCGAGTGCTTGGCCGTCAGGAACGGCACGACGTGATTGCGTGCGACGTCCTCGCCGAGATTGGCCACGAGATGCCGGAGGTTGTTCTCCTCCTGCGCGCCCACCGCGCTGTCGGTCACCATCACGCGGACATCCTGACGCGTGAGCGATCGGATGGCGTGATACGTGTCGATCCAGGCGTCGATGCCCTCGGGCGCCTGCAGCCCGGCGCGCGGCGGCCGGAGCTCGACCGACAC
>CAZNOC010000027.1:0-26674 GCA_964574545.1 uncultured Bifidobacteriaceae bacterium
GTCGCTGTCAGGCCTGCTGTCGAGCCTCGGCCTCAAGCTCGAGGAAGCCGTGCGTACCGAGTCGGCCGACGAGGCGGAGGGGGCATCCGGCGAGGAGGAGGGGGGCAGCCGCGACGGCGATGCGTCCAGCGGGGAGGCGGGTGAGACCACGACGAAGAAGGCGCCCGAGTCGAACGAGGTGGTGCTGTCAGAGGTGGCGGTGCGTCCCGATTCGGGGTTCATCGATCGATCGGCGAGCGACCTGCTCCTGCGCACGCGCTTCGGCATCAACCTGCTTGCCATCGCGCGGCAGGGCCACCGCTCGATCAGGCGGCTGCGCTCGACCCCGATTCAGGCCGGGGACGTGCTGCTGCTGCAGGGCGCGCCCGAGGCGCTGGCGGCCTTCGCCGTTCAGTTCGGGTGTGTGCCGCTCGCTCCACGCGCCATCAATATCCCCGACGCGCGCAAGGCCGTGATTGCCACGGTGGTGATGGCCGCCGCGATCGGCGGCGCGGCGCTGGGGCTGATGCCGGCGGCGATCTCGTTTGCCGCGGGGGCGCTCGTGTTCATGGCCTGGCGGATCGTGCCGCCAAGGCTCGTGTACGAGGCCGTGGACTGGCCGGTCGTCGTGCTGCTCGCGGCGCTGATTCCGGTTGCCGGGGCGATGGCCTCGACGGGAACGGCCGATCTGCTGGCGGGCCTCATGCTCGGCGTCCTGGGGGACGTCTCGCCTGTCGTCAGCCTCGCGGTCGTGCTCATCATCACGATGGGCCTGTCGGACTTCATGAACAACGCAGCGACGGCGGCGGTGATGTGCCCGATCGCGATCAGCACGGCGGATCAGATCGGCGCCAGCCCCGATCCGTTCCTGATGGCGGTGGCCGTGGGTGCGTCGTGCGCGTTCCTGACGCCCATCGGCCATCAGAACAACACGTTGATTCTGGGACCGGGCGGTTTCCGGTTCGGCGACTACTGGCGGCTGGGCCTGATCCTCGAGGTGATCGTCGTGGCCGTGGGTGTGCCGATGCTCGTCTGGGCGTGGCCGCTCTGAGCGTCAGGAGTCGAGCGGAGGAAGATGATGGAAGTACTGGGCCAGTGGCTCGGCCGCGCTCGCGACCTGCTCGATATCCCGATCATCAGCACACCCGACACGAGGGTCACGCTGTGGTCAATCGCGTACTTCGTGGTGCTGGTCATCCTGTTGTTCTGGGTGGCGCGCCTCGTGGAGCGCTGGTTCGCGGACGGGCCGTTGTCGCGGACCGGGCTCGACGTCGGGGCACGGCGAGCCGCCGGCACGATCGCACGCTACCTGCTGCTGCTCATCGGCCTCCTCGTCATCGTGCAGACGGCCGGCATCAACCTCACGACGTTCAACGTCCTGGCCGGCGCCATCGGCATCGGCGTCGGTTTCGGCCTCCAGAACGTGGTCAGCAACTTCTTCGCCGGGATCATCATCATGTTCGAACGGCCGATCAAGATCGGCGATCGCATCGAGGTGAACGACGTGGAGGGGGACGTCACCGAGATCGGCGTGCGCGGCACGACCGTGGTGACCAACGACAACATCGCCATCATCGTGCCGAACTCGAGCTTCATCACCGAGAACGTCGTGAACTGGAAGTACCACGGCAACACCGTCCGGTTTCGCATCCCGGTCAGCGTGGCCTACGGCAGCGACGCCCGGGAGGTCGAACGGATTCTGCTCGAAGTGGCGTCGCGCGAGGCCGATGTGCTCGAGACCCCGGCGCCCGTCGTGCGGTTCATGGAGTTTGGTGACAGCGGCCTGGCCTTCGAGCTGCGGGCCTGGACGCTGACGCTGGTGCACCGCAAGGGGCGCCTCGTGAGCAACCTGAACTTCGCGATCTACGACGCCTTCCGGGACGCCGGGATCGAGTTCCCCTTCCCGCAGCGCGACCTGCACATCCGCAGCGGGACGCTCGAGGTGCGTCAGGCGTCCGGCCCGGCGGTGGTTGGTCCCCCGGAGACGTCTGTACCTGGCCACTTCCGAGTAGACTGAGGGCCACTCGCCCGTTGCTGCCCAATGTGTGACTCCGGAGGTTTGAATGAGCTTCCTCATCTCCTGGTTGATTCTGTCGATCGCGGTCTGGCTGACGGCGGCCGTCCTGCCCGGGTTCCACCTGAAGAACGCCAAGAGTGCGGTGCTTGTGGCCGCCATCTTCGGCGTGCTCAACTTCCTCCTCGGCTGGCTGTTCTTCGCGGTGTTCACGGTCGCGACGCTCGGGCTCGCCTGGGTCTTCGCTTTCGTGACGCGGGTGGTGATCAACGCCATCCTGTTGAAGCTGACCGACGCCCTCACGGACCACCTGCGCATCGACGGCTTCGCCTGGGCCCTTGCAGGTGCGCTGATGATGTCGGCGATCGGGACGCTCGCGCAGTGGCTGTTCTTGAGCGCCGTCTGACATGCGAGGCCTGATCGCCGTCGCGCTCCTTCTGGCCGCCTCGTCCGTCGCGGCGCAGACGCCGTCGCGCCAGACGCAGCGGGACGACTACACGCGCTACGAGCTCCTCGCGCCGGAGACGCAGTCGTTCCGCATTCTGTACGAGGTGACGGCGACGACTCCAGGAGCGAGGTTCTACTTCAACACCATCCGGCCCGGGAGCGAGGCAAGCGACGAGCAGGTGTGGGACATGGCGACGGGCGCGGCGCTCAAGTGGGAAGTCGTGAGCGGCACCCAGGCGCAGCGGGAGGGGCACCCTGCGGCGGACGCCAAGACCGACTACATCAAGGTGCAGCTCGCGCGGCCGATCCCGGAGGGCGGCCAGGCCCGCATCCGCATCGACAAGACCTACAAGGATCCCAAGAGCTACGTCCGCGACGGTGACGCCCTCGTCTTCGACCGCTCGCTCGGCATCCGTCGCAACGCGGTCGTGCTGCCTGCCGGCTATCGCCTCGAGCGCCTGAACGTCCCGTCTCAGTTGCACACCGAACCTGACGGACGGGTCGCGCTCACGTTCATGAACCCCGGACCGGCGGCCGCGCCGCTCGTCGTGCGCGCAGTCCCCGGACTCGCGCCGTTCACGCCACGTCCTTTGCCGTCCACGCCGGGTCCTCCAACGCCATCGTCGCTGGCCGGCCAGCAGGCGCGCCTCAGCGAGCGCGCGCACCAGGATGCCGAAATCGTCTACTTCCTGAACGACCCTTCCACGCACTCGTTCAGCCTCTACCACGACTACACGGAGTCCCGCCCCGGCGTGGACCGCTACCTGAACGTCGTGCGCGGCGGGAGCACTGTCTCGAACCCGTCGGCGCTCTCGCTCGACACCGGCGAGCCCCTCAAGCACGAGACGCTCAAGGGGCCGGCGATCACGGCACGCGGCATTGACATCGGCGCCGCTCCCGACGCCGGCACCGAAGTCGTCGTGGTCTGGTTCCCGGCAGTGAAGGCCGGCGGCTCTACCAGGCTTCGCATCACCGAGACGTACACCGACGCCGGGCGGTACTTCCTCGATGGTGACGAGCTCGTCTGGGACCGCGCGTTCGGCCGGCCGCGCAACACCGTCGTCCTCCCCGCGGGCTGGACCGTGATCGCCAGTTCGATACCCGCCACCGTGTCGCCGCATGCGGACGGCCGCCAGCAGTTGTACTTCGAGAACGCGCGCAACGATCAGATCCAGGTGCTGATACGGGCGCGGCGGCTCCCGTAGCGAGCCGGGAGCCGACACACGCAGCCTGCCGAGGGGGCCGAAGGCCTGGAGTCGATCATGAGAACCATTACCGCACTGCTCGTTACCGGACTGCTGTGCGCGGCGCCAGCCTCGGCGCAGAGGCTCGAGCCGTTTACCGCCGAGGACATGCTGGATGTCACCACGCTCGCGATCCTCGATCTGAGCGAGGACGGCCGCTGGGTGGCGGCGACGACGCGGAGGCTCCGCGACAACGCCACGTCCGACCACCGCCGCTTCGGCGACCCGGGGTACGTGGCGCCCGCCTCGCTCGACCTGCTCGTCATCGAGTCCGCGACCGGCGACGTCAGCCGGCCGTTCACGTCGCTCATGAACGTCAGGCAGGCCGCGTTCAGCCGGGACGGACGTCACCTGGCCATCCTGACGGCCACCGAAGATGCCGAGGGCCTCCCCGTCACCACCCTCCACACGTGGGATACCGGCCGGCGCGCGCTCGCCGCCGTACCGATGGCGGGCGACGCGCAGGTCTCTGCCGCCTCTGATCTCGTCTGGCGTCCGGATGGATCCGCGCTGTTCGTGACGCTGCGCACGCGGGCGCAGGACCGCGCGGCGCACGCCTCGTTCCGCACGCAGGTGGACGGCCCGGTCGTGGTGCACTCCTCCGAGGACCCGTTCCTCGAGTGGGACGCGTTCCGCCGGGACGATCGCACGAGGCGGCTTGTGTCGCTTGCTCCGGCCACCGGCCGGGCGACCGAAGTCCTCCCCGAGACACGACTCACCAGCTTCCGCCTCGCGCGGGATGGTTCATTCGTCACCTTCCTCGAGGACGCCACCGAGAAGACCGATTACGACGTCATCTTCGGCACGCACAACGCCGTCAAGCACCTCGCGCTGGGCGCCGCGTCTGCCCCGGCGCGCACGCTCGTGGATCCGAAGACGCTGAAGACCACCACGCCCCGCTGGTCGGATGACGGGCGGGTGATGGCGTGGGCGGACAGGGGCGAAGTGTTCGTCCAGCGGGTGGACGAGACGGTCGCGCGAAGCGTGACGCCCAAACCTGACGGAGACGACGTCGAGGGCGCGGAGCCCGCCGAGGGCGCCGAATCGTTCGCGGTGAGCGCGTTCTCCCGCGACGCCTCCCGTCTGCTCGTCACGAGCCGGAAGGGCTGGTATGTCATCACGCTTGCCACCGGCACACGAGACCTCGTGCTGCCGCTCGACGAGAAGCAGGCGGAGCGCAACCCGCGGCTGACCCTGCTCGACTGGACGCCAGGCGGAGACGCCCTCCTGCTGCAGCATGGCGCTCCCGACCGCTGGGAGCGGGGCATCGTCCGGCTCGACCTGAAGACGAAGGAGATGACGCCCCTCGTCAGGGACGCGCACCTCTATTCCACGATCCGCCTGTCACGCGACGCTGGCACGATCGTCTTCCAGCGCTCCGATGGTGATCGCCCGGCGGATCTCTACGTGGCCGATGGCGCGTTCACCGACGTTCGAAAGCTGACGGACCTCAACCCTTGGATCGCGACCCGGGCGCTGCCCGTCTCGGAGCTCGTGTCGTACCGCGACGTGGACGGCAAGATCCTGCACGGCGTCCTTCGCTACCCGGTGGGATATGAGAAGGGCGAGACGTACCCCACGCTCTTCGAAATCTACGAGACGTTCTTCGACAACGGGTTCAACGCCCGTGCCGCCTTTCTGACGAACCACGGCTACGCCGTCTTCCACCCGTCGGTGAACCTCGTCGTCGGCCGGCCGGGCGAGTCGTGGGTGAAGGGGGTCACGACGGCGGCGAACCGCCTGATCGACATGGGCGTGGCCGACCCCGATCGGCTGGGCGTTCACGGCACCAGCTACGGCGGCTACGCCACCGTGTTGCTGCTGGCCGAGACCGATCGCTTCAAGGCCGCCATCAACATCTCCGGCAAGGTGAACATGGTGAGCTTCTACACCGACAGTCCGCGGCTGGGCGTCCGCAACACCCACGCGGCCGAGAAGAGCCAGGACCGGATCGGCGGAACGCTGTGGGAGTTTCCCGAACGGTACCTCGCGCACTCGGCCATCATGCGCGCGGACCGGATCACGACGCCGCTCCTGAACATCAGCGGCGACCAGGATCCGAACGTCCCCGCCAGCCAGTCCCGCGAGATCTACTACGCGCTGCGTCGTCTCGGAAAGACGGTCGAGTGGGTCCGCTATGTCGACGGCGGTCACCGCCCGCCGAACTCCGTTGAGGAGAGCGTGGACTTCGAGCGCCGGATCCTCGCGTGGTACGACAAGTACCTCAAGCCGCCGCCGCAGAACGCGACGCCGCAATAAGGCCCCGGGGTGCCGGGGCTGGTTCATCCACGGATTACACGGATGACGCAGAGTTGGGTGGTTGTGGCCCCGCCGCCGCCGGTCGAGACCGGCGGCGCGGACGAGCGCGGACGGGGTGGGGGTGAGCCGCCCAGAAGGCACCGACCGGCTCACCCCCACTCCGTCCACGCTCGTCCCTCGCGGCCTTCGGCCGCGCGCGGCCACAGCGGCCTGCCGTGCTCAGGGGCATCCGCGAAATCCGCGGCATCTGCGGATTGTGTTCTGCCTTGTCTGGCGCCGGCTCGACTCGCCGCACGGAAAGTCGCGCGGCATCACGCGGCCCTGGGTGAGGACAGCAGCATCACCAACATCGCCTTCTGCGCGTGCAGGCGGTTCTCGGCCTGATCGAAGACGACCGAGGTGGGGCCGTCGATGACGTCGTGGGTCACTTCTTCGCCGCGGTGGGCGGGCAGGCAGTGCATGAACACGGCGTCCCGGGCGGCCTGGGCCATCAGGGCGGCGTTTACCTGGTACGCGAAGAAGACGTCCTTGCGCTCCGCGTACTCCACCTCCTGCCCCATGGAGGTCCAGACGTCCGTGTAAACGGCGTGGGCACCCGCGACCGCTTCGCGCGGATCGTGAGTGGTGATGAGCGTCGCGCCGTCCGCGGCCACGCGCGCCGCCTGCACGGCCACCTCGTCCGGCAGTTCGTACCCGTCCGGGGTGGCGACCCGCACGTGCGCGCCAAGCATCACGGCCGCATGGACGAACGACGTCGCCACGTTGTTGCCGTCGCCGATGAAGGCGAGCGTCCGTCCGCGGACATCGCCCCACAGCTCGCGGAGTGTCTGCATGTCGGCCAGCGCCTGACACGGGTGCTCTTCGTTCGAGAGCGCGTTGATGACGTGCAGTTCTCGCGTGGCGCGGGAGACCAGCTCGAGTCGTTCCTGGCCGAACGTACGGATGACGACGGCGTCCACCCAGCGCTCGAGGTTGCGAGCCACGTCCTGGACCGGCTCGCGATCCGCATGCATCACGTCGGCGGGGATGTCGACCACGTCACCCCCGAGCTCGCGCGCGCCGATGGTGAAGGTGACGCGCGTCCGCAACGACGGTTTCTCGAACAGGACGCCGATGTGGCGCCCGTCGAGCGCGTGTGCGGTCGGCGCCCGCAGCCCGAGCGGCCGCTCGGCCTTGAGGCGTGACGCGAGATCCAGCGTCTCGCGCAGCTCGTCGTGCGTCAGGTCAAGAATCGACAGCAGATTCCGCGACCCGATTCGCCGGGCGTCCAGCGTCCTCATCGATGCACCCATCTCTTTGATCCTCGCGCCCCTGCCGGGTCGTGGCGCTCGTCCAATTGCTATTCGCTATTCGCTATTCGCTATTCGCTATTCGCTATTCGCCATTCGCTAGGTTCGGTACTCCGCGTTGATCCGCACGTACTCCTTCGAGAGATCGCACGTATAGACGGTGGCGGTCGCGTGGCCGCCGGTGCCCAGTCCGACGTCGATCGTCAAGTCCGGTCGCTGCAGGTACACCGCGGCCTCGGGCGCACGCTCGTCAAAGGGGCGGCCGCCCTCGAAGAGCACATGGGGGCCGATGGTCACGCGCGCCGACGCCAGCGTGAAGGCGGCGCCGGATCGGCCGGCCGCCGCCACGAGCCGGCCCCAGTTCGGATCGGCGCCGTGCACCGCCGTCTTGACGAGCAGCGAGTTGGCGATGGCACGCGCGGCGAGCCACGCATCCGCCTCGGACGCGGCGTCGCTGACGGTCAGCCGCACCAGCTTCGTCGCGCCCTCGCCTCCACGGACGATCGCCAGCGCCAGTTCGTGGGCGACGGCCCTCAGGCCGCCGACCAGGGCCTCGTGCAGGGCTTCGTCGATAGCCACCCCGCTCGCGCCGCTGGCCATCACGAACACCGCGTCATTGGTGGACGGTTCGCCGTCCACCGTGATCGCATTGAACGTGTCGCGGCAGACCTCGACGAGCGCGCGGTGCAGCCGATCGGGGTCCACGGCGGCATCGGTCGTCAGATAGCCGAGCATGGTGGCCATGCGCGGCTCGATCATGCCCGATCCCTTGGCCATTCCGCCCACCCGGAAGCGACCCGCCGGCGTCTCCACTTCCACCGCGTGCGCCTTCGGAAATGGGTCCGTGGTCATGATCGCGCTCGCGGCCTGTTCAGCGCCGTCACTCGAGAGCGCGGAGGCGGCCGAGGGAATGCCCGAACGGAGGGCGTCCATGGGCAGCGCCACGCCGATGACGCCGGTAGACGCGACCAGCACGTGCATGGGCGCGCAGCCGAGCGCCGCGGCGGTGAGGACCTGCATCTCCCGGGCATCCGCGTCACCGCCGGGGCCGGTGCACGCGTTCGCGCAACCGCTGTTGGTCACGATGGCCCGGACGTACCCGCGGCTCTCAACGAGGTGCGCGCGCGAGAGGACCACCGGCGCGGCCGCCGCCTTGTTGACCGTGAAGATGGCGGCGGCGCCGACCGGCCGGGCGGCGGCCAGCAGCGCGAGGTCGGGACGGCCGTTCCTCTTGATGCCGCAGGCCAGACCCGACGCCGAGAATCCCGCCGGGGCCGTGATGCCGCCACCGATCGTGGTGATGGTCATGGTGGCCTAGGCTCGAGAGGTGAGCGCCAGCACGACGGCATGCTGCCCGCACGACCGGAACGCCGGACAGCGGTGGCAGTCCGTTGCAATCTTCTCCGGCACCCAGGTGTGCGGCACGATCGAGAAGCCGAAGCGGACGAAGTAGGCCGGTTCGTGGGTGAACGCGCACAGCCGCGCGTACCCTTCAATCCGCGCACGCTGGCGCAGGGCCTGGAGGAGTTGGCCTCCGAGGCCCTCATCGCGGGATCCGCGATCGACGACGAGCGAGCGGACTTCGGCGGTGCCCTGGCCGATCGGCGCGAGCTCGGCGCAGGCGACGATCGAGCCTTCCCGCTCGGCGACGAGGAAGCGTGGCGCTCGCACGGTGAGCTCGCCGACCGCGCGCGGCAGCAGGTGTCCCTCCTCCGCATAGGCGCTGACGAGCGCGTGGATCGCCGCGGCGTCCGCGCTCGTGGCGGCGCGCAGCACGGCTGCCACCTGCGTGTCGAGGCCGACACCGGCGCCTGTCGCGATCTCCGTGGCCACCGGGGCCGAGACAGCGATCACGTCGTCACCTCGGCCTGCTCCGCCAGCACGGCGTCGAGGACGGCGAGCGCTTCCGCGATCTCCGTCGCTGTGACGGTCAGTGGCGGCAGCAGGCGTACGACCCGCTCGGCCGTACGATTCACCAGCAGCCCGCGTTCGCGCGCGCGATCCACGATCGGGCCGGCGTCCACGGCAAGCTCGATGCCGCGCATCACGCCCGCGCCCCGAACGCCGGTCACGATCGCGTGGGCCCGCTCGAGGCGGAGGAGCCCCTCCTCGAGCACCTGTCCCACCTGCCGCACGTGCGCCAGGAGCCCGCCGCTCAGCAGCTGGTCCAGCACATAGCCGGCCGCACGCATCGACAGGAGATTGCCGCCGTACGTGCTGCCGTGGTCGCCGGGAAACACCTGCGCAGCCACGGCGTCCGACAGGAGCGCCGCGCCGACAGGCACGCCCGACCCGAGCGCCTTGCCGACGGTGACGAGATCGGGCGTGAGGCCAAGCGCCTGGAAGTAGAACGGGTGGCCGGTGCGGCCAAGCCCGCACTGCACTTCGTCGGCGATCAGCAGCGTTCCCGTGCCGGCGCAGACACGCTCGAGGGCGGAGGCATATTCAGCCGAGAGCGGCCGCACGCCGCCCTCGCCCTGGATCGGCTCGGCGATGATGGCGGCCGTGTCGTCGGTGACTGCCGCCTCGAGGGCGGCGACGTTTCCCGGTGGCACGAACGTCACGCCGGGGATGAGCGGTTCGAACGGCTCCCGGTAGGCGCGCGACGCCGTCACCGACAAGGCGCCCATGGTCCGTCCGGCAAACCCCTGCTCGAGCGCGACGAAGCGGGTGCGCGTGCGCACCCCCTGGGAGTGCCAGTAGCGGCGGGCGAACTTCAGCGTGGCCTCGACCGCCTCGGCGCCGCTGTTGCAGAAGAACGCGCGCGGCAGCCCCGAGAGCGTGGCGAGCCGCTGCGCCACCTCGCCCTGCAGCGGGTGATAGTACAGGTTCGACGTCTGGACGAGCGTGCGCGCCTGATCCGCGACCGCGTCGGCCAGTCCGGCGTGGGCGTGCCCGAGCGCGACGACCCCGATGCCGGAGATGAAGTCCAGGTAACGGCTGCCGCCGGCGTCGAACAGGTACGACCCTTCGCCGCGCACGAAAACGACGGGGGCACGCCTGTATGTCTGCAACACGTGCCGGGCTTCGAGCGCCCTCACCCGGTCTGGATTCACGGTCATCGTCATCTCCGCCCCAGTCCCGCCTGCGCCGCGGTGACACGAGTCCATCCGTGGCCGGCGGTGGCCGAACCGGCCGCCACGGCGGCCAGCAGGCGCGCATCGCGACCGTCGGTGATGGCCACCTCGCGCACCCCGCCCTTGAGCGCCGCCTGGCAGGCGCGGAGCTTGGCGACCATGCCCGCGCTGGCCGTGCCCGACGACACGAGCCGGCGTGTCGCGGCGGGCGAGAGCGACGCGATCGTCCGCTGCTCGCTGTCGAGCACGCCTGCCGTGCCGCCGGCGATCACGAGACGCCCGGCCCTGAGGAGAGCCGCCAGGCTGCCGGCGAGCGTGTCGGCATTCACGTTCATCAGCGCCCCGCGCGCGGTCGCGCCAATGGACGCCAGCACCGGCACGTAGCCCGCGCGCAGCAGCACGCCGACGAGCACCGGCGACCTGTCGCCGGTGGGCTGGCCGACCAGGCCGAGGTCGACCCGGGTACCATCCCCCGCGAGATGCGGCCGTGCGCGTCTGACCGGCGCCACGTCTGCGTCGGCGGCCGTGAGGCCCACCGCCCGTCCCCCTGCCGCGTTGATGGCGGCCACGAAGCGCGTGTTCACCGCGCCCGCCAGGACGCTGACCACCACGTCCAGGGTGGCGGCATCGGTGATCCGGAGCCCGTCCACCTGCCGCTTCGAGATACCCGCCTGCGCGAGGGCCGCGTCGATCTCGCGCCCGCCCCCGTGCACAACAACGAGGGGCGTCCGCGCGCCAAGCCGCGCGATCGCCCGAGCGATGGGCGTCAGGCGTGCCGGATCCTCGACGAGTTCTCCGCCGAGCTTCAGCACGGTGACCCCGCCGGACCTGTCGGACCTGACGGACCTGACGGACCCGCCGGACCTCACATCAACCCCGCGGACTCGTCGAGCCCTGCCATCACGTTGAAATTCTGGATGGCCGATCCGGCGGCGCCCTTCACGAGGTTGTCGAGGACCGAGATCACCACGAGCCGCCCGGTAGGCTCATCGAGCTTCCAGCCGATATCGCAGAAGTTCGTCCACGCCACGTGCTTGATCTCGGGCAGCGCCTCGCCGGTCAGGCGAACGAACGGGGCGCCCGCGAACGCGCGCTCGAACCGCGCCGTCACGTCGCCCGCCGTCGTGCCCGGCGGCACCCTGACGTAGGCCGTCGAGAGGATCCCGCGGTCGAGGGGCACGAGGTGCGGCGTGAAGGTGACCTCGCGCCCGAGCGCCTGCTCCATCTCCGGTGCGTGCCGATGGCCGAGCACTCCGTAGGCCGAGACGCTGCCGTGGTTCTCCGAGAAGTGGGTGCGCTCGGATGAGGCCTTGCCCGCGCCGGACAAGCCGGACTTGGCATCGACGACCACGTCGGCGCCGGGCAGCAGGAGCGGAGCGAGAGGGAGCAGCGCCAGCAGCGCGGCGGTCGGGTAGCACCCCGGGTTGGCCACGAGGCGGGCCCCGGCCACCGAATCGCGCTCGAATTCGGTGAGACCGTAGGCGATGCCCGCCGGCAGATCACCGGTGGCCGGGTACCACGTCGCGCGCCGCGCGCCGTCGCGGAGGCGGAAGGCGCCCGACAGGTCGATCACCCGGAGGCCGGCGTCGAGGAACGCACGGGCGGCTTCGACCGAGGCCGACTCGGGCAGCGCCAGGAAGACCACGTCCGCCGCCTCGACGATGGCGCGCGTGTCGAACGGCCGGACCTCGCCGTCCCAGATTCGCGCGAGGGCCGGCAGCCGGCGCGGACCGCTCGTCGCCTGCGACGCGGTCGCCACCGTGAGCCGGACACCCGGATGGCGGGCCAGACGACGGACGAGCTCCTGGCCGGCAAATCCGGTGGCGCCGGCCACCGCCACCCGGACGGGGGGCGTGACGACGGGGGCGGACGGGGAGTCGGGGGCCATGGGTGCTGGAAACCTATACAGCGAAGAGGATATTTATACATGTGCATGACGGCGGCTGTCAATCGGCGTCCTCTCGCCTTGACTCGCGGCGCCATGTATACTGATGCGCTTGGACGCATACTTATGAAGCATCGCAGGCAGGCGGCAATTCGGGACGTGGTGGCGAAGGACGACATCCGGAGCCAGGAGCAGTTGCGCCAGCGGCTCGCCGTGCGGGGATTCGTCGTCACCCAGGCCACGCTGTCCCGTGACATCAAGGAACTGGGGCTGATGAAGCGCGCGTCGGACGGGGCCTACCAGGAGAGCGGTGACGAGGCGGCATCGAGCGGCGCCGGGACGCTCCAGGCCCTGCAGCGCACGCTGGCCGAGTGCCTCACCGCGCTCGCGACGTCGCAGCAGCTGGTCGTGCTGCGCACGGGCACGGGCCAGGCGCAACTGGTGGGCGTGGCCATCGACCGCGCCCGCCTGCGGGAAGTGCTGGGCACCATCGCCGGCGACGATACGGTGCTCGTGATCTGCCGCAACGTGCGCGCGGCGCGGGCCGTCGTGCATCGTTTCGAGAGTATGGGGAAGTGAGAGTCAGGTCCGATGGGTCCGATGGGTCCGATACGTCCGGCGGGTCCGGCAGGTCCACGGCGACGATGAACGAACGTGTGGTGCTCCTGGTCTCCTCGACAGAGACGCTCGTACCCGCCGTCAGCGCTCTGCTGAGCGACCATGGCGGCGACATCGTGGCGCTGGTGGTCGATCTCGGTGGCCGCGGGGCGGCGTCGCTTCGCCACCTCGCCGTCAGCGCCGGGGCGCGGCGGTGTCATGTGGTGGACGCGCGCGACCGGTTCGCGCGCGAATGCGTGTGGCCGTCACTCCGTGCGGGGGCGGTCGGTGCGGACGGGAGACCGCTGATCCCTGCGCTGGGACACGTGGCGATGGCGCGCGGGCTTGTCGAGATTGCCCGCCTCGAAGGCGTGGTCCGGGTCGCGCATACAAGCGCCGGCGAAGACGCCGAGCGCCTCGGACGGCTCGTGCGCGGCTTCGCGCCAGACCTCTCCGTGCTGGCGCCCAGCGCGGCGTCGGGCGATGCCGTGGCGGGCGCGTCCGACACCCTGTGGGGGCGCACGAGTCCGGCACGCCCCGGCGATCCATCGGCGGGGCCGACGGTCGCGGGGCGCACCCGCGCCGCGGACGCCCACGCGTCGGCCGTCCTCGAGATCCGTTTCGAGTCGGGTCTGCCGGTGGCGACGAGCGGCGTGGACATGCCGCTTGTCGAATTGATCGAGAGCCTCACCACCATCGGGCGCGCGCACGGAGTGGGCCGAGGCGAGGAGGCCGGCGGCACGCCGTCGATGGCACACGACGCGCCGGCGGCGGCGATCCTCCACGCGGCCCACGCCTCCCTCGAGGCCCTGGTGCTGCCTGCCGACCTCCTCCGATTCAAAGCCGGCGTCTCGCGGGAGTTTGCCGGCCTCATCCACGAAGGTCGATGGGGAACGCCGCTTCACGAGGCGCTGGACGCCTTCATGGCAGCCAGCCAGACTCGTGTCACGGGCACCGTGCGCCTCGAGATCGCCGCCGGCCGCATCCACGTGGTTCCGCACGCCGCGGAGCCGTCCTTGTATGATCGGTCTGATTCAGTGACGCTGGCCGCCGTCGTATGACGCGCGTCGGTCGGCGCCTCGGCCCAGCGCCGGCGTCATCGGAGCGCCGACGCCTGGAGCCGAAGAACCGAGAGCCTGGAGCCCCATGTCACAGCACCTCTGGTCGGGACGGTTCGATGCCGCGCCGGACCCTGCCGCCTTCGAGTTCGGGGTCTCGTTTCCGTTCGATCGCCGCCTGTTCGAAGACGACGTCACGGGGAGCCTCGCGTGGGCCCAGGCGCTGCACGATGCCGGGGTTCTGACGGCCGAGGATGCGGCACGTATTCGTGACGGACTGGCCGCCATACTCGCACAGGGTCGCCGCGATCCGGGCTGGGTGTCCGGACCGGACGAGGACGTGCATGCCTTCGTCGAGCGGCAGCTCGTCGAGCGGATCGGCGACGCCGGCCGCCGCCTGCACACCGGCCGCTCGCGCAACGAGCAGGTCTCGGTGGACCTTCGTCTCTACCTGCGGCGGCGGATTCCGCGGCTCCAGCAGAAGATCCGCGCGCTCGTCGGAGTGCTGGCCGATCAGGCGGCCGGCGCCGGAGAAGCCCTCATGCCGTCGTATACGCACCTGCGGCGCGCGATGCCGGTGCTCGTGGCCCACTACTTCCTGAGCCACGCCGCGGCGCTCTGTCGCGACCACGATCGCCTGGCCGCCGCCGCGGCCGAAGCCGACTTCCTGCCGCTCGGCTCCGGCGCCATCGCCGGCACTGGCTACGCCGTGGACACGGCCGCGCTCGCCGCCCGTCTGGGCTTCTCGAGGGTCGTCGCCAACAGCATGGACTCCTCCTCGGATCGCGACTTCGTCTCGTCGCTGTTGCACGCGAGCGCTCTGTCCATGGTGCACTTGAGCCGGCTGGCCGAGGACTTCGTGCTCTTCACCAGCGAAGAGTTCGGCTTCTTCGACCTCGCCGACGAGACCGCCACCGGCAGCAGCATGATGCCGCAGAAGAAGAATCCCGATCCGCTCGAACTCGTTCGCGGCAAGGCCGGCCGGGTCGTCGGCCATCTCACCGGCTTCCTTGTCACGATGAAGGGCCTGCCGACCGGGTACAACAAGGACCTGCAGGAGGACAAGGAAGCCGTCTTCGGCGCCGAAGACACCCTGGCCGTCTCGCTCGATGCGACAGCGGCGGTGCTCGCGCGGGTGACGCTGCGTCCGGCGGTCACGCGCGCCGCGGCAGGCGGGTTCCTGCTGGCCACCGATGTCGCCGACTACCTGGTGGGGCGTGGCATGCCGTTCCGGGACGCGCACGAGGTCGTCGGACGCATGGTCCGCCACCTGCTGGCGGATGGCCGTCACTTCGAGTCGCTGTCGATCGAGGAGTGGCGCGCCTTCTCGGATCTCTTCGGCGACGATGTCCGCACCCGAGTCACGGCGGAAGCCTCGGTGCGCGCCAGGCGCACGCCGCAGTCCACCTCTCCCGAGGCCGTGGCGACGGCGCTGGAGTCGCTCCGTCGATGGGTCTCGGATGAGGGCCGCGCGTCCGGATGAATAGCCAGACGCCGATCACCGGTCCGGCGAACCAATCGGGTAGCGCTTGCCCCCGGACGGCACCTCTGTTACACTTCGTGGCACCTACGCTCTGAATTCGCCTAGCCACGAATTCACGTTTTCTGAAACCGAATCCTTCCCGCCTGCGAGAGATCTACGCGATCTTCGGGGGAGTGCATGCAAGAACGCCGGCTCCGGCCCGGTGACGTACTGGACGATTACTGTCCGCGCGAGCGCCGCATCACCGATCACGCCGTCGTGGCCATGATCGACGACCTCGTCAAGCTCACGCGCTGCGTCACCTGCGACACCGAACACGATTACAAGCAAGCCCGCGTGCCCATCCGAAAGAAGAAGGCCCCAGCGGCCCTCTTCGACCAGGTGCTCGATGGGCTCCAGGGATCGGCCGTGCGCTCCGCGCAGTCGGCGGCGCCTGCCGACAGCGGACCGGTTTCCGCGCGGGCCGACGCTCCGGACGACCCCGTCCCGCTGGCCGCCTCTCCCGACGTGGCCGAGGATCCCTACGATTCCCTCGGGCCTGATCCCGCCGCCTCGGACAGCGTTCCAGGCGACGCCGCGCCCGCTGCTCGCGAAGACGTTCCGTTTCGCCGCTCGCTGATTCGCGCGCAGCTTCCGAAGATCGAAGGCCAGGTGCCGGTGCGCACCCTGCCGGACTTCACCATTCGACAGCCGCAGAACGGGCGGTCGGGCCGTCCGGCGGGCGGTGGGGGTGGCGGACGCCGCCGGCCCGGAGGAGAGGCGCCCTTCCAGGGCCCCATGCGCTCGGGCCGTACCGCTCACGGTGATCCCGCGTTCGGACACGGTCAAGGACAGGGTCAGGGCCGGGGGCGTGGCCCGAGGGGACCAGGCGCCGCCCGGCCGGAGCGCGGCGGCCAGGCTCCGCACCGAGCCGGCCGCAGCCGTCGGGGCAAGAAGCACTGATGGCGGCCCTCACCGGCAAGGTCGGTCTCGTGGTCGGCGTGGCCAACAAGCGCTCCATTGCGTGGGCCATCGCGCGCGCCGCCGCCGACGAGGGCGCCCAACTCGTCCTCACCTATCAGGGCCGTTTCGAGGAACACGTCAAGGAACTCGCCGAAGGTCTGGCGACGCCGCCCGTCGTGCTGCCTCTCGACGTGCAGGAGGACGAGCAGATCGCCCAGGTGTTCGAGACGATTGCCTCGACCTACGGGGGGCTCGACTTCGTCGTTCACGGGGCGGCGTTCGCGCCGCGCGAGGAGTTGACGGCGCCGTTCGTCATGACGAGCCGCGAGGGCTTCCGTACCTCCCTCGACATCAGCGCGTACTCCCTCATCGCTCTTGCCCGTGCTGCCAAGCCGTTGATGCAGGCGCGTGGGGGCGGCAGCCTGCTGACGCTGACCTACCTGGGCAGCCAGCGCGTGTTTCAGAACTACAACGTGATGGGCGTGGCAAAGGCGGCGCTCGAAGCCTCGGTGCGCTACCTTGCCGCCGACCTGGGGCCCGACAACATCCGCGTCAACGCCATCTCCGCGGGTCCGATCAAGACGCTGGCCGCCGCCGGCATCGGCGGCTTCTCGACCATCCTGGGGATCGTCCGCGAACGCGCGCCGCTCCGGCGCACCACGGAAACCTCCGAGGTGGCCGACGCCGCCGTCTTCCTGCTCGGGCCGGCCGGACGAGGGGTGACGGGAGAAGTGCTGATGGTCGATGCCGGTTATCACGTGACCGGGATGTAGGACGGCCGAGCCCTGCCCGGTCTTCACTGTCCACGTCTACGGTGCGACTGACGCTTCAGGTCCGGGAGGTCGTGCGGGTCACGCCGCGGACCGTCCTTCTCCGGCTCGACACCGCCGGTCGGGCGTTTCCCTTCGATGCCGGCCAGGCCGTGACCGCCGGCCTGGCAGATCGTCCCGCACGCAAACCGTACGCAATCGCGTGCGCGCCCACGCTGGCCGCGCGGCTTCAGATGATCGAACTGCTCGTCCAGGTGGATCCGCTGTCGCCGGAGCCGCACCTCGAGGAGGTCGTCGCCGGGTCGGTCCTGGAGGTCGAAGGGCCGTTCGGCTCCGTGACCCTCCCGCCCGCGCCCGGGGCCGCGCCCTTGCTGTTCGTGGCTGGTGGCACGGGCATCGCGCCACTGCGCGCGATGTTGTGGGAGGCGCTGCTGCGGACGCCGGCCGCATCCACGACGCTCGTCTACAGCGCCCGCACCCACGACGACCTCGCGTTCGCGGAGGAGTTCAGCGCGCTCCAGGAGGCGGGGCGCCTCCACCTGCACCTGACGACGACGCGTGACGCCGTGGCGCCGGGGGCTCGCGGCCGGATCGATCGAGCGCTGCTGCGCCGGGCGCTGCCGGCACCGGACGCCTTCTGCTTCGTGTGTGGTCCGGACGGTTTCGTGCGGGACATGTCGGCGGCGCTTGCCTCGCTCGGCGTGCCGCCTGGTCGCCTCGTCCTCGGCTGACGCCAGCGCCGGCTACAACACCCCTGTGCCCGCCCGCTGGATGTCCACCTCGGTCAGCTCCGCCGTTGGGGGGGACGGAGCGGCCGCTTGCGGCTCCGGTTCGGGAGCGGCTGCCTCAGCCCGGGACGGCGCCGCCTGCTTCCGGACGGACTTGTCGAGGTACATCCGGCTGTCCGCGGTGGCCAGCAGCGATTCGTACGATTGTCCATCGTGCGGGTAGATGGCCGCCCCCACGCTGATGGCGAGCCGCAGGCGCCGGCCGGGTTGCGGTTCGAACGCGATGGTGTCCACCGCCTTCCGCAGTTCCTGCCGCCTGAGCTCCGCTTCCTCCGCGCCACAGCCCGCCAGCACGACGATGAACTCGTCGCCGGCGTATCGCACGCAGATGTCATAGGGACGGATGACGCCGCGGAGCGCGGCCGCCACCTCGCGCAGCGCGTTGTCGCCGACGTAGTGGCCGTGCGTGTCGTTGATCTCCTTGAAGTTGTCGAGATCCATCACGAGCAGGGCCACTTCCGACTTCAGGCGCTCGGCGCGCGCGAGCTCGCGCGTCAGGTGCACGAACATGGAGCGCGTATTCGGCAGCTCGGTCAGCGCGTCGGTGAGCGAGTCCTCCTGGGTGCGTTCGAAGATGGTCGAGTTGTGAATGACGGCCGACGCCTGCTCGCACACACGGTCCAGCAGCCGGCGGTGGTCGTCCGCGTAGAACTCACGCTTGTGGTGGTAGACGGCGAGCGTGCCGATGAATCGATCTCCGAACACCAGGGGCGCCACGATGGCCGACTGAAGCGCCGTCGTGCGATCGACGCCGGCCGCCTCGAAGTCGGCGCTCGGGTGGGCGTTGACGAGCGGCCGGCGGTTGCGCGCGACCCAGCCGTTCAGGCCGTGTCCGTTGCGCACGGTCATCGTGCCGATCACCGCGCTCTCGGCGCCCGTCGCGAAGCGGCACTGCAGCGTGTCGTCCGCCTCGTTGTAGAGGAACAGCGCGCACGCCGAGAACGGCACCAGGTTCGTCAGCTTCGAGCTGATGAGCGTCATCGTGTCGTTCATGCCCAGGCTCGTGCCCATCGTCTGGGCGATCTCGTAGAGGGCGTAGATCTCGCGGTGCGCGTGTGCGATGTCCTCGAAGACGCTGTTGCCTTTCGCGCCTTCCGACTGGAACCCGGCGGCCGGGCGCCCGAAGTTCGATGACGTGTCGATGGACAGGCGGCGTGCCTGGGCCGCCGCCTCGCTCGGATCCGCGGCCACCAGGGTTGGGAGCATGCGGAGGAAGGTTTCAACGACGGTCGGGTCGAGGGCACGGCCCGATTCCTGCTGGAGCAGGGCGACGGCGGCCTCGGCGTTCATCGCCTTGTGGTACGGGCGATCGGACGTGAGCGCGTCGTAGTAGTCCACCACGCAGAGAATGCGCGCGCCGAGCGGGATCTCGTCGCCCTTCAGCCCCTGCGGGTAGCCCTTGCCGTCCCAGCGCTCGTGATGGCTCAGGATCAGCGGTGCCACCGGGTAGGGGAACGGCACCGCGCTGATGATCTCCGCACCGATCTGAGGGTGAACCCGGACCTTCTGGAACTCCTCCTGGGTCAGCGGGCCGGGCTTCGACAGGATGTGCTCGGGCACGGCCAGCTTGCCGATGTCGTGCAGCAGGGCGGCCGTCTTGACGCCTTGTACTTCAAGGTCCGTCATCCCGAGGCTCCGAGCCATCGCCACGGCGTGGGTCTGGACCCGACGGATGTGACTCTGGCCCGTCTGGTCCTTGGCGTCGATCGCGAGCGCCAGGGCTTCGATGGTGGCCAGGTGCAGGTCGGCCATGTCCTGCACATGGCGCCGTTCGGCGTCGATGCGACCGAGGTAGACCTTGTACGCCCGATAGGTCAGCGAGAGGGGCACGACGGCGAGCAGCGCCAGCCACGCCCCCGACGTCGGGATGGCCCACGTCGCAATGGCGGCGGCGGCCGCGCCGATGAAATACCCCGGTGCGCTCCAGAGGAAGTTCTGGTTCCACACCTGGACGATCGGCTGACGGGTGGAGAGGGCGACGGCGAGCGCGACGAGCACCGTGTTGAGCAGGAAGTACGCGGTCGCGGCGCCGACGAGCGGCCGTACCATCGCGCCGAGGGGGAGTCGGAGTTCGCCGGGCACGCCCCCGAGCAGCAGGTAGACGATGCCCGCGCCCTGCACGGTGATGGCGAGGCACGCCATGCTGAAGAGCGTCCGGTAGACCGGGTTCCGCTCGACCATGCGGAACGTGCACTGGCTCCACGCGCTCGCCACCGCGACGAGCATTGCCTCGTGCGGTCCGAGGGTGAGCAGCGCCGTGAAGTCCACAGCGTAGGAGACGGACATGGTCGAGCCGCTCTTGGACAGCGGCAGGTTCACCTTGAAGGCCGAGGTCACTCCCGACAGAAGGAGGAGGCTGAGGAACAGCCACGGCTGGTCGAACGTCGCCCGAGGCCCGAACACGAGCAGCAACGCGGCACCCGCCGCGATGACGAGACCGATGTACACGCGGGCCGGGACCGGAAGGGACGCCATGACTGGAACAGTACTAGATGAGGTTAGCTTGCGCTTAAGTCATATTCAACACGAAAGTTGCCAGTCCTGGCTCTGCGAGAAACAAACCGCATAACATGCACATAGTGAGCATTTTAAATGGGTTATTCGCCGAGTGTAAGGCAAAGGTTTTCCCACGTTTGTAAGACTTTAGAGGCGGCTTGAATAGGACAATAGAAGACTCCAGCAGCCGCGCCTCGTTGCCTGCCGTCCCGGCTCATCCCCGGCGCCTCCGCTTTCGAGCCTCGCCGGTGGACGGGACCAGGCCGTACTCGTCGATCTTCCGATAGAGCGTGCCGCGGCTGATGTCGAGCACGCGGGCCGCTTCGCGCTTGTTCCACTGGACGGCCTCGAGCACCCGGAGGACGTGGGACCGCTCGGCATCGCGGAGTGACGGCAGCGGACCTTGCGAGACCTGATCGGCCGCGAGATCGGGCCCGTGAAGAAACTCGACGTCCGAATCGCGAATCAGACGCCCGGGCGAGGACAAGGCCGCCCGCGCCACGGTGCTTTCGAGTTCGCGGATGTTCCCTGGCCAGGGGTAGGCCGTCAGCAGGTTCATCGCGTCGCGGGAAAACTGCTTGGCGTCGAGCGGCAAGCCGTTGTTCGCGCAGTAGCGCGCGAGGAAGCGGGAGGCCAGGACCGGGATGTCGACCGTCCGCTCTTTCAGCGCCGGCAGCCGGATCGAGAACGCGTTCACCCGGTAGAAGAGGTCCTCCCGGAACCGTCCCTCCCGAACGAACAGGTCCAGAGGGCGGTTGGTGGCCGAGATCAGGCGGAAGTCCACGGCGATCGACCGGTTGCCGCCGAGCCGCTCGAACCGCCGCTCCTCCAGCACGCGCAGGAGCTTGGCTTGCGCGACAAGCGACTGGTCGCCGATCTCGTCGAGGAACAGCGTGCCGCCATTCGCCAGCTCGAGCCGGCCTGGCTTGCGATCGTTGGCCCCCGTGAAGGCGCCGCGCTCGTAGCCGAAGATCTCCGATTCGAAGAGCGTGTCGGGCAGCGCCGCGCAGTTGACGGCCTGGAAGCGCTCCTGGCCCCGCCTGGACAGTTCGTGGATCATGCGCGCGACGACCTCCTTGCCGGATCCGGTGGGCCCGAGGATCAACACCGAGATATCGGACTTGGCGGCCGTGCGAATCCACTCGAAGATGGCGAGCATCTTCTCGTCCCGGCCGATGAGCTCGCGGAACCGCTGGACCGAGGGCGAGGTGTCCTCGATCCCGACATGCGCGCGGCGTTCGAGGAACGTGTCGAGCATGCCGGCGACGTCCCTCCGCGCGGGCGCGACGGCCCCGAAGCTGGGCGGCTGGTCGTTGATCCGCCGGACCAGCCCGAACTCGACGAGCTCACGCACGCAGTTGTCCACGTCGAGCCTCATCCGTCCGAACGTCTGCATGAGCGTCTCGATGTCGAAGGCTTCGTCGGGCCGCGCGCTGAGGAACCGCAGGATGCCCGCGCGCAGGGGGGACTGAACGAGGCCCTTGAACCGCGTCTCGAGATCGTGCTCCGGCCGGCCGGCGCCGCTGGCGCGCCGCGCCGCGAAGGTCAAGTCGTCCACGTGGAACTCCAGTCTTCCGGATATCGGTCGAAGGGCCGCCCGGCTGCACTGGCCTGCGTGCCCGTGACGCTGCACGGTGTTACTCTACGAAGGTCTGCCCTCAGGAGGTCGTTCGTCCAGTGCCGCACCGTGCGCCCGGTTCCCCACAGTCGTCGCCCGCCGGCCATTTGTCCGGCAAGGCCATCCGGTACTACCGGCCGAAGGGCAGCCCCGAGATCAGGTTGCTGATCGACGAGGGGTTCCAGGCATTCAACGCCGCCCGGCTGGGGGAGGCCTGCCGGATCTACAGCGACAAGATGCTCGACCCCGGGCACGACACGACCATCGGCCTCACGGTGGCCGGGGCCCTCACGCCGGCGGGCCTGGGCGGCTGCATGATCGAGTTGATGGAGCGCGGCCTGGTGGACTTCATCATCAGCACCGGCGCCAACCTCTATCACGACCTGCACTACGCCCTGAACTTCACGCTGCACCGCGGGTCGCCCTTCGTGGACGACCGCGTGCTCTACGAGGACGGCGTCATCCGCATCTATGACGTGCTGTTCCCGGCCCAGGTCCTGCTCGATACCGACACCTACATCCGCGAGTTCCTGGTGCGCTCCGGCCTCGCCGGCCCGATGGCCACCTCGGAGCTTCACCTGGCGCTCGGGCGCGACCTGCTGGAGCGGGACCCGGGCTGCGAGACGTACTCGGTGCTCGCGGCGGCGGCCGCCTACGGCGTCCCGATCTACACCTCCTCACCGGGCGACAGCTCGATCGGCATGAACATCGCGTACCACGAGCTCATGAACGACGGGACGCTGATGATCGATCCCAACCGCGACGTCAACGAGGTCTGCGCCATCATCCTCGCCGCCGAGCGGAACGGCGCGGTGATCCTCGGCGGAGGCTCGCCGAAGAACTTCTACCTGCAGGGACAGCCCACCCTCTGGGAGGTCTACGGCATCCCCAAGGGGGGCAACGACTACTTCATCCAGATCACCACCGATCAGGTCGTCTGGGGCGGGCTGTCGGGTGCGACGCCGGCCGAAGCCGTCAGCTGGGGCAAGGTCAACCCCGGCGTCCTGCCTGACACGGTCGTGGCGTACGCCGATTCGACCATCGCGTTTCCGCTGTTCTGCGAGTACGCCGTGGGCCACGCCAACAATCGGCGTCCGCGGAAGGCACTCGTCCACCGGCGCGAGGCGATGGTGGCGGCACTGAAGGAGGAAGCGCGCCAGGCGGTACGGGATCGCTAGGCGCGCCGGATCCGTATGGGCACCCTGTCCTCGGAACTCGGGCCCGTGGCGGCCTCGCTCAGCGAGCGCCCCAGGGTCTACGCCGATGCCAATCTGCCGGCCGGCCTGGTGGCGTTCATGCGAACCAGGCTCGACTGGGACGTGCTGTTCGTGCTCGAGCACGCGGATCTCCGCCGCGCACGCGACACCGAGCATTTCCGCCTTGCGGCGCAGCTCCGCCGGACGCTTGTGACCATGGATCGCGACTACCTCGACCCCGCGCAGTTTCCCCCGGCCCGCGGCTCGGGCGTGCTGGTGCTGAGCGCCCCGGATGAGAGAGGGCTCTCGGCACTGGCCGCCCGCGTTCACGAGGCGCTCTTTCGCGCCCGTCCGGACGTGGCCTTGCCGCTCGACGGGCGCACGCTTCACGTGTTTCCCGATTCGGCGCTCGACACCGTCGATCTCGTGTCATGAACCCGCGCCACTGGCCTGGCGTGGCTGCGGCACCCGGGGGATGAGAGGAAGGACGCGCGATGACGCTAGGACTGGATTGCTCAGAGGCCCTCGTCGTTGGCGTGGTCGTGGACGCGGCAGGCCGCGTGCAGGCCAGGGCGGAGCACGCCCCGGCGACCGGGGATGCGTCCGACGCCGCGCTGCAGGCATTCGCGAGAGTCAGGCAGGACGCGGGCGGCGCTCCGATGGCGCTGGGCATTGCCGCCTCTCCGGACGCCGGCGGATCGACCACCGCGCGCGAGGCCCTGGCCGCCCACGCACCGACCGTCGTGTCGCCCGGCGACGCCGCGGTGCTCGCCGAGACATGGTGCGGCGCTGCCGTGGGCGCACAGACCCTCGCGGTGCTGCTGCTCGGTGAGCACGTCACGGCCGGACTCCAGATCGACGGGCGCCCCTGGCGTGGCGCCCATGGGCATGCCGCTTCGGCAGGCTGGCTCGCGCTCAACCCCGTCGAGCGCGAGGACTACCGCCGGCACGGCGGCTTCGAGGCCGAGGTCGGGATGCCCGGCGTGGTCCGCCGGCTCGTGTGGCGCGTCAAGGCCGGCGATCATTCGAGCGTCGTCGATCAGGTGGGTGGCGATCTCGGACGCATCAGCGTCGGCGCCATCTTCGACGCGGCCCGCCAGGGTGACGGGGTGTGCATCTCGGTGGTCAGGGACACCGCGCGATACATCGGGATGGCCGTCACCAACATCGCGGCGATCGTCGACCCGGAGGTCGTGGTGCTCGGGGGCGTGCTCGCCACCCGCGGCGACATGCTGCTCGAGAGCATCCTCCACGAGTGCGGCCGGCGCCTGGCGCCCCGCCAGGCCGGGCGCCTGCGTGTCGTCCTCTCGCCCCTCGGCCTCGACGGAGTCGCCATCGGCGCCGCCCGCGCTGCCGTGCTCGCGACATGATCGTGCTCGACGAGGCCACGCTGGTCCTCCCGCATCGGGAGATCGGCGGTGCCGCCCTCGTGGTCGATGCCGGCGTCATTGTGGACGTCCTGATGCCGTCAGCGGCCCGTCCCGCAGCAGCCCAGCGAATGGCGTTTCCGGGGCATCGGATCCTGCCGGGGTTCATCGATGTGCACGTCCATGGCGTCGACGGCGTCGACGTGCTGGACGATGCCGAAGCCGTGTCGCGCGTGGCCGCGCGCCTCCCGCGATTCGGCGTGACGGCGTTCTGCCCGACGACGATTGCCTGTGCGCCACAGGACCTGGAACGCACGTTGCTGGCCGTCGCGGAGGCGCGCGCGCTCCCGGCGCCGACACGCGCGCGGGTCCTCCCGGCCCACCTCGAGAGCAACTTCATCAACCCGGACTACCGCGGAGCCCAGCCGCTCGCATGCCTGCGCCGGCCCGGAGGCAGCCCTCATCCGGGCGATGCCGGCTCCTCCTTCACCGGCGACGATATCCTCCGTGTCATCGAGGCCCACGTCGATTCAGTCGCCATCGTCACGATGGCGCCGGAGATCGACGGCGGCGTGGAACTCGTCCGACGGCTGACCGCGGCCGGTCTCCGGGTGTCGCTCGGGCACTCCTCGGCGACCTACGAGCAAGCGATGGCGGCCGTCGACGCCGGTGCGTGCCACGCCACGCACCTCTACAATCGCATGCCGCCGCTGCACCATCGGGCTCCGGGGTTGGTGGCGGCCGTGCTGGACTCGCCGCGCGTGGTCGCGGAGATCATCTGTGACGGCCACCACGTGCACCCGGCGATGGTGCGGCTGGCCATCGCGGCCAAGCGGACCGCTGGTGTCATCGCGATTACCGACGGGACCGCCGGTTCCGGCTTGCCGGTCGGGGCACGGGCGCGGCTCGGGGGACAGCCCATCATCGTGACAGAGCGGACGGCCGTGCTCGAGGACGGCACCCTTGCGGGGAGTGTCCTGACCATGGACGGGGCGCTGCGCATGCTGGTCCACGAAACAGGCCTCACCGTCGTCGAGGCCGCGCGGATGTGCGCCACGACGCCGGCCGATGCCCTTGGCCTCGACGCGCAGGGACGCATCACGCGCGGATCGGCCGCGGATCTGGTCGTCCTGGACGAACACCTGCGCGTGCGCCAGACGTTCGTGGCTGGTCGGCCGTGTCTGGAACACTGACCCACCGTGGTTCGTCTCTGGACCTGAGGGGCGGCGTCCCGGCCCGTATCACGGCGTTGTGGCACCTGATCATTTGAGGCACTGACATGAAGAATCCAGCCGCCATTGTCGTGGTCGCCTCCCTGGCCTTGTCGGGGTGCACGGTCAACCTCAACACCGAAGGCTTGACGGCGGTTGAGACACACCGGTTCGCGGTGACGGGCGAGACGCATCTGACGCTCGAGACGTTTGCCGGCGCGATCGAGGTGCATTCGTGGGATCGCCCCGAGATCGAGGTCGAGGTCGAGAAGCAGGCGATGGACCAGTCGCTGATTGACGAGATGAAGGTCGAATCGACCGACGAGGGCGGGCGGGTCTCGCTGAAGGTGACCGGCTCGACACGGAGCGTGGGTGGCGTGACGGTGGGGGTCCACATCTCGCCGCGCGCGCGGCTGCGCGTGGTGATGCCTCGTCAGGCCACCCTCAGCGTCTACAGCCGCGACGGGTCGCTGACCGTCGAGGACATCGCCGGTGCCGTGACGCTCAGGACCGACGACGGCTCGGTCCGCGGGATGCGGCTGTCCGGAGAACTGCACGTGAGAACGGGGGATGGGTCGATCCGGCTGGAGAAGGTGAACGGTCGTCTCGATCTCGAGACGGGCGACGGCAGTGTGACCATCGACGGGGCTCTGACGGCGTTGCGAGCCAAGACCGATGATGGGTCGGTACGCGTGGTGGCCGACAACGGGAGCCGCGTCGAGACGGACTGGGAGATCGCGACCGGTGACGGCAGCGTCGTCCTCCGCCTGCCTGCCGAGATCGACGCCGAACTCGACGCCAGCACCGGGGATGGGGGTGTCAGGAGCAGTCACCCTGCCGTTCGGCTGGAGGAGGGGGGCGAACGCCGCCCCAACACCGCGCGTGTGACGCTCGGCCACGGCGGCAGTACGATCACGGTACGCTCGGGTGACGGCTCGATTCGGATCGAGAGCT
>CAZNOC010000028.1:0-1714 GCA_964574545.1 uncultured Bifidobacteriaceae bacterium
CCGCATGCCGGCTGGCGCAGCGGCGCGATGTACGAAGGGCTGATGCAGATCGACCATCAACTCGTCGGCTGGAGTTGGGGGCTCTGGGACTGGGATTGGTTCCGCACCCCCGACGGCCGGGCGATTGCCCGGCGGCTCGCGCGCGGCGTGGACCCCGGCGACATCGTCGTCATGCACGACGGGCATCACGTGGACCCGCGCGCCGACCGCCAGTACACCGTCGAAGCGACGCGCCAGCTCGTGCCCGCCCTCCGAAAGCGCGGCTTTGCCTTCGGGGTCCTGTGCGAGCCTGAGGCTCGTTGACCCCGCATCCGGTGCCGCACGCCAGTCTGTGACAGAATGCGCGGCGGATCGAGTGTCGTGCTCCGCCGTGCTGCCGTGGTCGTCGCCGTCGCCGCCGCCTCGTGGGCGCTGGCCGTCTGGTACACCGGCGGCCTCCAGTTCTCGGCCGCCGGCCTCCCGGTCTCGTCAAGAGATCCGCTGCGTCCGCTGACCGTGGCGATCGTCGCCGCGATTGCGTGGGCGGTGCTGGCGGGCCCCGCACGGGTCCGTGCGCGTGTTGCGACGGCGGCCGCACACCTCTCCCCGTCGCGCCTCGCGCTGATCCTGGCCGGAACGACCACGGCGCTCGCCCTCGCCGACAATGCCTGGACCGCCGCCGGTTCGGATGCGTACGCGTATGTCACCCAGGCCGACCTGTTGCGGCAGTGGCGCCTCAGCGTACCGGTGGCGATCCCCGAGGCAACGCCGTGGCCCAATGCGCTCGCCACATTGACGCCGCTTGGACACGGCGCCGCACACGGCGGTGCGGCCCTCGCGCCCATCACGCCCCCGGGCCTCGCGATCCTGATGGCAGGCTTGGCCGGCCTCGGAGGACACTGCGCGCAGTTCCTCGTCGCGCCGATGGGCGCGGGGGCGCTCGTGTGGGCCACCTTCCTGATCGGGCGGCGCGCCGGGAGCGACGGCATCGGGCTGGCCGCCGCCTGGCTGCTGGCCACGAGCCCGGTCATGATCATGATGGCGAAGTCGGTCATGAGCGACGTACCCGCGTCCGCCTTCTGGGCGCTGGCCATCGCGGGTGCCCTGCGCAGCGTCGGGACGCGCCCGCGGGACCTGGGCGGCGACGGCCCCGCGGTCTGGGCCGCCCTTGGCGCCGGCCTGAGCGCCTCGATGGCGATCCTGGTCCGGCCTAACCTCGCGCCGCTGGCGGCCGTCATCGCGGGATGGCTCGTGTGGCACTCGGATCGCGGGCGGCGCTCGCGCCTGGCGCCTGCGGTCGCCTTCGCTGCGGGTGCCGTGCCCGGGGCGCTCGGCGTTGCGTGGTTCCAGTTCGCGCTCTACGGTTCGCCGTTGGCGTCCGGCTACGGCGACCTGAGCCTGCTCTTCTCCGCCTCCCACATCCGGGTCAACCTGCGCCAGTTCGGGCAGTGGATGATCGAGACAGAGACGCCGCTCGCCCTCGCCGGGCTGGCGGCGCTCGTGGTTCCCGTGCGGCGGGTGTGGCCCACGGACGAGGCCAGACGGGTCGCGTGCCTCCTCGGACTGATCACGCTGGCCGTCTTGGGGGTGTATCTGGCGTACCAGCCGTTCGACGCGTGGTGGTTCCTCCGCTTTCTCCTGCCGGCATGGCCGGGGCTCGCGGTTGGCATGGCGGTCGTCACCGTGCGAAGCCTCGAGCGTGGCGGCGCGTGGGGACGACGTGCGGCCGTTGCGG
>CAZNOC010000028.1:1814-8752 GCA_964574545.1 uncultured Bifidobacteriaceae bacterium
TGGCGTGGCTGGCGGCGCAGAATCGCCCGGCGTACCTCCTGCTCGAGGACTGGGAGCTGCCGCGGTTCGAGGCGCGCTTCGCGTCCCGGAACCGGCTGGGCCGCATCGCCATGGCGCCGGTCCTCGCCTACCGCGCGCATCTGATCCCCGGGCAGATCTACCTGTTCGACCCGCGCCGACCGGACGGCCCGACGGAGCGGCCTCAGCCCCTGACCGACCCGCGCCCCCGCTGCGCACCGCCGGCAGCCGCCCCGCTGCGCTTCGCGGGCCTGCCTCTCTCCTAGTCCCCTGGAACCGCAATTCCAGCCGCGGGAACCGGGTGGGTGCTCGGACGCTGTGCCCGCAAGTCCTCACGGCTCCTGGCTAACGAGGCTACGTTCCGAGGGCATCTTGACGGCGTCAGTAACCGACATCATGATGCCTTCATGAGGACCACTCTCACCCTCGATCCGGACGTGGCCGAACGCCTCGCCGGCGAAACGCGCCGCACCGGAAAGAGCCCGCAGACCCTGGTCAACGACGCGATTCGACTTGGGCTGGGACTGACCGGGAGGCCGCCGAAGGCCCCGCGTTTCACCGTGAAGCCGCACGCATTCGGCCTGCGGCCAGGCATCGACCCGGATCGCCTGAATCAGCTGGTCGACGAACTGGAGGTCGATGACGTGGCCCGGAGACTCCATCGATGATCGTCCCCGACGTGAACATCGAGCATCAGGCCGAGTTGCACTCGACCGACGCGGACTTCGCGAGGTTCCCTGGAGTCCGCTGGAGAGACCCGACGACCGCCTGAGGCGGCTGGCGCGCTCGCGCTCGCCGCTGCCGGATGCCGGCCGCCTGCTGCCGCTCCAAAGCGCGTCTGCCGCTGTGCCAGGTCACCGCTGTCCGGGCGAGGCCTCTCCTGGGCCCCGCCCGGCGATGCGTCAGAAGCCGAGGACGACCCCTGCCATGACCGAGTGTCGTCCGCCGGTGAGGTCCCGGAATGCCGTATCGGCGTAGTAGTCGAACACGTAGGTCGTGCGCAGGGTCCACGCCGGTCTGACGAGGTAGTCGGCCGAGACCGCAAGCGCATGCATCGAATTGTCTGCGCGTACGTCCTCGACAGGCAGCGCAGCAGCGACCTGGCCGTTGGCCGCGCTGCCGCGCACGGCCGTCACGATGTAAGACGCACTGAGCGTCGTGCGGTCGGACGCGCGCACATCTCCGCCGAGCGAGAGCGTATGCGTATCGATGAGCGTCTGCGTGGCCTGCCGCGCCGTGAAGATGATGGCCGCGGGCGAGGTCGCCGAGTCGAAGCGACGGATGTTGGTCGTAATGAAGTTGGTCTCGACGTCAGTCTGTGACCACACGTAGCTGAACGTGGCGCCGGCCCGCTCGTCTGGCGCGTAGCTCCCGACGACACCGGCCGAGGCGAACGTCGCGTCGCGCCGCTGGGGCAGCGTCACCGGCCCTGGCGCCGGCCCGCCCGTGAAGGTCGACAGGCCGTTCGACCGGTCCCGCACGCCGTAGAAGACGCTCAGTGCCCCACCCGCGGGCGCCGCGTAGCCGACCGCCACGTGGACATCGGTGGCCGACTCCGGCTCCGTGATGAGACCCGTCTTGTCGCCGGACGTCGTGGAGGCCCGCAGCCGAACGTTGAAGCCCTTGACCGGCCGCGTCACGAACCGCAGGTAGAGGCGGTCGAGTTCCGTGGCCTCGCTGTACAGCGTCCGCGCGGGCTGAATACCGCGCCCGACGCCGAAGCTCAGGTCGCGGTCCACCGTGTCGCGCTGGTAGCCGAGGGCCACCGTGGATCGCGGCAACCCGGGGTCGATGGTCGCCTCCACCCCCACACCCGTCCGCTTGAGGGTATTCAGACGCGGTTGGGTGATCGACGAGTTCGGATCGTGGAAGCCGACCACCGGGAACGTCGATTCATTCGAACGATTCGCGTACGACGCACGGGCCTCGAGACCCACGCGTCGCGACGGACGCACCTGCGCGCTGGCGAAGGCCGTGTCGGTGGTGATCCGGCCACGCGTGAACCCCCGAGCCGTCTGGCGTGGTTCGAAGGTGTCCTGGTCCAGCACGCTCACGCCGTAGCCCGCCGCGGCCACGCCGGTTCGGCCGAAGCGCTTGGTCAGGTTGACCCGGTTGCTGACCACGCCCGAGTTCGGCACAAACTGCAGCGGCAGCGTCTCACGACCGGCGCTGAAGAACGCCTCCGTCGCGGCGTTACCGGCGAACGGAATGCCTGACGTGACCCCTCCCAACGTGTAGTCAGGCGCCTGGTTCTGCAGGCGGTCGACGCTCAGCTGGTAGTCGAGCGTGAAGGCCCCCCGCGGCGACAGCGTGACCTGGAAGCGCCCCGTGTCGAGGGTGTGGTCCTCCTCGCGGTCGTAGGCGCGCCAGCGCAGCTGCGCCCGCGCGTCCGCCGGACCTGTCGTGTCCCCGCCGCCGAGGATGTAGTAGCCGAGGCGATTGCCGGTGCGCGCCACGCGATCGACCGACACGGCGATCGCACCGAGATCCGCCAGCGCCTCCGGCTTGACACGCAGACTGGCTCCCGTCGTCAGGCGCCCCACGCGGAACAGCGTCTGGCCGCTGTCGTCGTTGAACGTCCGGAAGAACCCGACCGTGCCTCCCGCGTATTCCGGGTCGGTGCCTCCGCGCACGCGGTTCGGGGAGTAGAGGTACCCGACGCCGTCGCTGGCCGTGCGAAGGTAGCCGTAGCCCCCTTGCAGCCGCACCCGGTCCGTGTCGAACTGGAGCTGCCCGCGATGGTTGTCGTAACTGGCCGCGCGGCGCTCCACGCGCCACTGCGGGCGGCCGTTGCTCCAGTGCACCATCCGGAGGTCACCCACATCCAGCAACGCGCCGGACCGCCGGTCACCCCCGAGGGCGCGACGGTAGTCGTACTGCTCGAGCACCTGGGTCAGGTCGTCCCCAAAGCCCTTGGAGAAGTCGAAGAACGTCAACGTCGGCGTAATCCACCCCGACGTCGAGGCGGGCGGGGCGGTCTGGGCCGGCGCCGGCGTGGCCACCAGGAGGAGCCACGCCCCGACCAGCAGCATGCGCGCAGCCGTCTTGAGGATAATCATGGTGCCCTCCTGTCAGTACCGAAGAATCGCGTCAGACGCGCTGCCGTGGATTGCCGCGTGGCAGCCCGTGCAGTTGCGCAACGCCGCGCCACTCACCCGCGCCCCCGCCACCGCGCCCAGCCCGTGACGGTTGTCGGCCAGCGAGTGGCACTGCAGACAGAGGGCTGGCTGGGGCAGCTCGAGCAGCTTGCGGGTCACCGACCCATGGGGCACGTGGCACGAGGAGCAGTCCTCGGCGACCGGGGCGTGCTCGAACACCTTCGGCCCGCGATGGTTCGCGTGGCACGTCAGGCACGTGTCGGTCTTCGACAGCCGTGTGACCTGGTCCGCGCCGTGGGGGTCGTGGCAGCTCACGCACGACAGGCCGCCTTCGCGGACCGGGTGATGCGAGGGCAGGGAGAACTTCGCCAATTCCTCTTGGTGGCACGTCGTGCACGCCGCGGACACCGCGTCCAGGCGGCGGGCGCCAACGGTTCGGAACTCGGTCGCAAGACCGCTGTCGTGCGGGTTATGGCAGCTGCTGCAGCCGACCTGGCTGCGGGCATGAACCCCCGACTCCCAGTGAGCGAGCCCGGCCGAGCGCGTGTGGCACGACAGACAGTCGGCGGCCGCCGGCATGGCGATGGTGCCGATCTCCGGTGACGCGAGGTGCGCCTCGCTGTCGCCGTGACAGGTCGTGCAGTCTTGATGGAAGACGGCCATCCCCTCGAACGCGGACCCGGTATGACACGCGGTGCAGTCGGAGGCCTGCGCGCCCGACACAGGCAACGCGACAGCCGCCGGCACCTCCCACCCGTCGTGCTCCACAAGGGGCTGCCCGATCCCAGCGCGAACCAGGACGACGCCGAAGAGCAAGGCGACTCCAGTGGCCAGCACGACAAAGTTTCTATGTGATTGCATGACGTCCCCCGGTAAGGTCCCGGAATCCCCGGTGAAGCCCAACCCGCAACACCCCCCGTTCGGACAGGAGGCCATTGTCTGAAGGGATGCAAGAACTCGTCCGTCGCCTGAACGCCAAGGATCCGTGGTTGGCCGCTGGCCATTCGAGTCCAGGACGGCTTTCCGCTGGAGTTCGAGTCCGTGGATCGTCGGGAATCCGGCACCCTGATCCGCTTGCATTGAAGCGCCGTGTACTGTCCAATCAGCGGTGCCATGGCTTACACCCTGACGGTCAACGGACGCTCCACTACGGTCGAGGTTCCCGCCGACATGCCCCTCCTCTGGGTGCTGCGGGACGTCCTCAGCCTGCGCGGCACGAAATACGGGTGCGGCATCAGCGCGTGCGGCGCTTGCACCGTGCACATGAACGGGCGCGCGGTGCGCGCCTGCCAGACGAAGGTGTCGGCGGCGGACGGCGCCTCGATCCTCACGATCGAGGGTCTGTCATCGGACGGCAGCCATCCACTGCAGCAGGCGTGGCAGGAGGTGGACGTGCCGCAGTGCGGCTACTGCCAGGCCGGCCAGATCATGTCGGCGGCGGCGCTGCTCGCGCAGACGCCGAAACCCACCGACGCGGACATCGACCAGGCGATGAACGGCAACCTGTGCCGCTGCGCCACCTACTTGCGCATCCGGCAGGCCATTCACAAGGCGGCGGCCACCATGGCCACCACCACCGTGCAGCAGGCGGCCAACCGGCCTGGCCAGGAACAGGAATAGGAGGGCGACGTGGCACCACAGCTTCTCGACCGGCGCGCCTTCCTTCAGGTCTCCGCCCTCGCCGGCGGCGGCCTCGTGATCGGCACCTACCTCGGACCCGTCGGCGAGGCGCTCGCGCAGACGTCCGGGACGTTCGCACCGAACGCCTTCATCACGATCACGGGTGAGGGTGCGGTCACGCTCATCGCCAAGAACCCCGAGGTCGGCCAGGGCGTCAAGACGATGCTCCCGATGATCCTCGCCGAGGAGCTCGAGGTCGACTGGAACGCGATCACGATCCGGCAGGGCGACCTGAATCCAGAGGCCTACGGCCCGCAGAGCGCCGGCGGCAGCCAGAGCACGCCGGTCAACTGGGATCCGCTGCGCCAGGCCGGCGCGGTCGGCCGCCAGATGCTCATTGCCGCTGCGGCCGCCATGTGGAGCGTGCCCGAGGGCGAACTGCACGCCCGCTCGGGCCGCGTGCATCACGCAGCCTCGAACCGCTCGGCCGGCTACGGGGAGTTGGCCGCACGCGCGGCGACGCTGACGCCGCCCGACCCGAAGACGGTGCCGCTCAAGGACCCCAAAGACTACCGGATCATCGGCAAGGCCACGCCCGGCGTGGACAACCGCGCGATCGTCACGGGTACCCAGGTCTTCAGCAGCGACTTCACCGTGCCCAACATGCTGTGGGCGGTGTACGAGAAGGCGCCGGTGTACGGGGCCGAGGTCGCGACCGCCAACCTCGACGAGGTGCGCGGGATGCCCGGCGTTCGGCACGCCTTCATCCTCAAGGGGGATGGCGACATCCAGAGCCTGGTGGGTGGCGTCGCTATCCTCGCCGACTCGTGGTGGCAGGCGAAGACGGCGCGGGACCGGCTGCAGGTCACCTGGCAGGATCACCCGACGATGAGTCAGAGTTCGGTGGGCTTCGACCAGCAGGCCGAAGCGCTGTTCACGCAGCCGCCGGCCTTCTCGATCACCAGCGTTGGCGATGTCCACGGGGCCCTGTCGAGCGCCGCGAAGACGGTGGACAGTACCTACTCGTACCCGTTCATCGCGCACGCCCCGCTCGAGCCGCAGAACGCGCTGGCGCACTGGCACGACGGGAAGATGGAGCTCTGGGCGCCGAGCCAGACACCGGCGCGGGGCCGGCAGATGGTCGCCAAGTCGCTCGGCATCGACGAAGCCGACATCATCTTCCACCTGCAGCACGGCGGCGGCGGCTTCGGGCGCCGGCTGTACAACGACTCGGTCGTCGAGGCCGCCGCGATCGCCAAGCAGGTCGCGCAGCCGGTGAAGCTGCTGTGGACGCGTGAAGACGACATGCGGCACGACATCTACCGGCCCGGTGGCTACCACCGCCTGCGCGGCGGTGTGGATGCAGCCGGGCGGATCGTGGCCTGGCACGGGCACTTCGTGAGCTACGGCGAGGGCGAGCGATTCGCGCCCTCAGCTAACCTGCCGGCCACGGAGTTCCCGGCCGGCTACGTCCCGAACTTCGGGCTGGAGGCCTCGCTCATCCCGCTCGGCGTGCCGACAGGCGCGCTGCGAGCGCCGCGGAGCAACTCCGTGGCGTTCGTCTACCAGTCGTTCCTCGACGAGCTGGCGCACGCGGCGGGAAAGGACCCGGTGCAGTTCCGCCTCGATCTGATGGCGGCGACGCGCCAGTTGCCGGAAGGCATCAACAACGACGGGTTCAGCGGCGAGCGCATGCGGGGCGTGGTGCAGCTGGCCGCCGAGATGTCCGGTTGGGGCCGGGAGGTGCCGAAGGGCACGGGGCTCGGCATCGCGTGCTACTACAGCCACCGCGGCTACTTTGCCGAAGTGGCCGAGGTCACGGTGGACAGCGACAAGGGGCTGCGGGTGAGCAAGGTCTGGGTGGCAGGCGATGTCGGCCGCCAGATCATCAACCCGAGCGGCGCCGATCAGCAGATGCAGGGATCGGTGATCGACGGGCTGGGCGAGCTGATGGCCCAGGAGATCACCTACGAGAACGGCGCGGCCGTGCAGGACAACTTCAACCGGTTCCCGCTCGTGCGCATGCGCGAGGCGCCGCCGGTCATCGAGTCGAAGTTCGTGCTGAGCGACAACCCGCCCACCGGGCTGGGCGAGCCGGCGCTGCCGCCCATCCTGCCCGCGGTGACCAACGCGATCTTCGCGGCGACCGGCGAGCGCGTCCGTTCGCTGCCGCTCCGCAAACACGGGTACTACTGGGCCTAG
>CAZNOC010000028.1:8852-26450 GCA_964574545.1 uncultured Bifidobacteriaceae bacterium
CCACACGTAGATCACTCGATCGGCCCAGTCGTCGGGGCGGTTGCGCGACAAGCTGATCCGCGCCTCACGTAGAGGCTCTCTCCTCTGCGCGCTCTCCCCATCCGCGATCCGCGCGGCCGTCTCCTCAATCGCGGCGTGCAGCGCCGCATCCTCAATGGGCTCGTGTACGGGGACGGACATGGGGATTGCGGCTTTCGCCTTGCAGCTTTCGGCTAGGCGATGCTGTCCTCTCACTCCTCAGTTGTCACTTCAGCATCTCCAGCACCATCCGCCAACTGAACTTCTCCCCCTTGCCGCGGACGTAGTAGTCCATCGACGCCATCTCGCTCACGGCCTTCACGAGCTGATTGCGCGCGTCGAGGAGGCCGTGGGTGTTGCCGGGATACATGAAGAGCTCGGTCGACACGCCGACCTGTTTGAGACGATAAGAAGATTTAGCGAGATCTAGAGGCAACATAACCTGAGTTGAACTAACCTGTCCACGGCCACGCGCACGGCCGGCGCGCGCTGGGAGCGCTCGATGGACTGGGCGATGCTGCGCAACCCCGCCTACCGCGGCACGGCGTGCTTCGGGAAGACCCGTGTGGCCCCGCGCCAGCGCGTCACGCGCACCCTGCGGATGCGCGGCGGGACGACCACTCGGAACAGTGCCAATCACGAACGGCCGCGTGAGGACTGGATCGAGAACCCGGTGCCACCGCTTGTCGCCGAGGAGACGTTGGCGCGCGCTGCATCGGCTCGGACGGCTGGCGGCACCTCGGCGGCCCCGTCCGTAGGAATCCACCTGTCCGGCAGGACCTGTTGGACCAGATCGGGTGGACCGAGGTGATACGGCGGCCCGCGGACTGGCTCCCTCCGTAGAGCCTCTGACACCCCGCTTGGGCCGACAGGCTCTCGCCCGCCGCCTGGGGTCTGCTACTCGGCGCTCCGGCGCCTACCGAGGCGGGATTTGCACCCGCCGGAGCCGAACGACAAGACGGGCGCGCTTGCGCGCGCCCGTCGTCACGACGCGACATGGTATGATTTCTACCATGGTTGCTACCATGGACGCCGCTGGCCGCCTCGTCATTCCGAGTGAGATCCGCCGCGAGGCCGCCATCGAGCCTGGCACCCCGCTCGACGTGCGCTGGCGCGACGGGGTCATCGAGATCGAACCGCGGCCGCTGAAGGTGAAGCTCCAGCGCAAGGGCCGGCTGCTCGTAGCCACGCCGGGTGCCCACGTGCCGCCGCTGCGCACGGCGACCGTGGAACGGACCCGCCGCCAGATCGGCCGCCGCCGCGACGGGCGCTGAGTCGTTGAGCATCATCGCGCTGGATTCGAGCTGCATGGTGGCGGCCGTCTGCTCCTGGCACGAGCGGCACGCCGTCGTCGCGGCGGAGGTCGAGCGGCGACTGGCCGCACGCGGGCGGCTCGCGATCCCCGCACACGCCCTGGTCGAAGCGTACGCCGTCCTGACGCGGCTGCCCGCGCCGCACCGCATCGCGCCCGCGGACGCCTGGGCACTCCTCTCGGCCAACTTCGTCGAGCCGGCGAAGCTCGTCGCGCTCGAGGGTCCGGCGCATGCGGTACTGCTGGCTCGGCTCGCGGCGGCCGGCACGGGCGGCGGACGCACCTACGATGCGCTGATCGGCGGGCAAGCCGCAACGGCCGGCGCCGACGTCCTGTTGACGCTCAATCCTCGCCACTTCGAGCCGCCCCCCGGCGACGTCACCATCATCGAACCTCGCTGACGCTGCTGGCCGAAGGACTTCCGCGACCACCGATCCCGGCGGCGTGATGCTCGAACGCTTCGTCGCCGACCAGGAAATCCACACCGGCCAAGGCGCGGGGAAGCCGTGGCATCGCGCAGATGCTGACCGACAGCGCCGCGGCCGTTCGCGACGCCGTGAACAGCTGGCCACGGCGCGACGCCGGCGCATGGGCCAGCTGCGCCAGGGGAGAAGCGCGGGCATCCTCCGTATATCCGAGTCGAAGGGCTACGGCACCAACACGCGCATGATGCGCCCCGTCTTGATCTCGCTCACGAAGAGGTCTCCCGTGCGCACGTCTGTTGCCATGTTCGTCGGGCCCTGCAGGCCCTCGGCTAGCACCAGGGGCGGCCGGTCGGGGTCTTCCACAAGAAGCAGCCGCCCGGGCGCGCCGGCCAGGAAGTCAGTGCTGTATTCCAGGACGTAGAACAGCCCCCGGCCGCGCGTCACGGGCAGCACATCGATGGCCGTTCGCAGGCCCAGGATGACCGGAGTGACCTCGCCGGTGTGCCGATTGATGCTGACCACGCGCGCCGCGCCCGGTCCGAACGGGAACCCCGTGAGGTACGACACGAGCAACGCATCGCGGAAGCCCCGGATCGACGCGGGCACCGGCTCCACGACGGGCGGCCCCATGGGGGCCAGCGTGTTGGGCACCGGCGGGAGCATGGCCAGAATCTGCGGCTCGCGGGTGTTGATCCGCACGCTCCACACCAGGTTGCGCGCCGCATCCACGATGTCGAGGCGCGCGTCGTTGCCGGTCATACCGAAGGGGTTCGAGATCCGCACGTTGTCGGGGACGTCGGGCCGAGGCTCCGCGATCGGGGGCGGCAGGGCCACGAGCCGGCCGAGCCGCGCTGTCTCTCCATCGACGTTGGTGAGGTACACGCCCCGTCCGGCCGCGAGGGCGGCGTGGGCCGCCGGAGACATGCTGAACCCCAGCGGAATGCGCGGGGCGTCCGACAGGAACTCCAGCATCAGCACCGAGGCGAAGAGCGGCGACGAGGGCGAGGGATTCAGACGCTCAATGCCGCCCGCGGCCGCGATGGAGATGTCTCCGTTGCCAATCAGGATGTAGAGCCGTCGTCCCATCAGCAGCACGCTGGACGGGCCCGTCGGGTCGTTACCGGGACCATGGAACCCCGACGGGAGCGCGTCGATGATCGTGAATCGGCGTGCGTCACGGTCGACCACCGACACGCGACCGGTGTTCGGTCCCATGCCGGCCTCGGCCACGAGCACATTGCCGTCGGGTAACGCCGTCAACCCCACCGGTGCGCGCAGGCCAGAGGTGTGCTCCCGAACAACCTGGGCGTGCGCGAGGGCAGAAAGTGGGATGAGCAGCGCGACCAGAGCCACGCCAGTTCGATGTTTCACGGACATGTGACCTCCCGAAGCCTACGTTTCAAATCGTTCGTACAGCGCCGCGAGACCGTCCGTCCGGGTCGCGGCTGGCCCTGTCCCGGAACGGGTTGCTCCCTTGACGATCGCGAAGTCGCCACCAAGGGTGCCGTTGTAGACGACATCGTTTACCGTACCGGCACAGCATGCCGAGTAGCCGGCACACCGTGGCGCTGCGAGGCGTGCGATCCGGTCGACGGCGGCGCTGTGGTGGCGCGGCTCTGCACAGCCGGTACGCCGAAGCGGCTCGTCGTCTACGAACGACAATCGCCCGGGCAGCTCTGTGCCGTCTCTCCTTGTTGGCAGATCGTGTCTCCGCACGTGGGCCCACAGTCCGTCGGGCTGTTCGCGTGTGTTTCCCCCCGGCTGACTTCACACACGCCGTCGCCGGAGTACGGCTCCGGCAAGGGCGGAGAGTTGGGCCAACGCGACGGCTCGCCGCGGTCGCCCGCCAGCACAGGAAACCAGATCGTCCAGCTCCACTGGGTGCGATCGAAGACTTTCGCGTAGCCCGAACCCTCGAGCACCGCGCCGAGCGGCGGCGCTGTGTCCAGCGCGGTCAAGGACACGAAGTCCGGAGTGCTCGGATTCTGCGGCACCAGCCGGTCCGCGAAGTAGACGAGCGTCACGAGCCGTTCATGGCGGTTGTAGAGCAGCCAGACACTGGTCAGCCCGCGCGCCTGGGCCTCCGAACGAACGGACGCCCACTGCCCCTCGAGCCAGTGGCGCTGGTTTGCGGGCGGCACCTGCCAGCGCTCGGTGCGCTGGACTACGTGCGAGGTATGCACGTCCGAGAAGTCGCGCGCACCGATGACGCTCCACGCCTGGCAGTCGTGTTCGATGAACTCCGGGCGTTCGAGGAACCTGATCCCGTTGAGCGTGTAGCCCTCCACGAAGGACTTGTACTGCCGGGCGTGTTGCTCGGTGTCGAAGAGATATCGCCCACCGGCCAGCAGGTTGCCGGTTCCTTGATCGAAGCTCAGGGGGATGTGCTTTCGCAGGAGACCCGGCTCACGCGCCATGATGATGCGGTCGCGTTCCAGGGCAGCCGCGATGGGCTCCGGATACCAGGTGTTCACATCAGCGGGCAGCGTCAGCTCACACGTGAAGGCTCCCTTGGCCGCGATGTCGCCGCTCGCGGTCAACGCTTGTCCACGAGCGGTGGCCTCGCGTTCGGCGGCAACACCGCCAAGCATCGCCACGCCGGCCGCGAGAGTCAGTGCACGCGCCGTTCGTTTCATGTTCGCTCTCCTGTGCAGGTCCAGCTACTTCAAAGCACATCTGGCTGGGCGCCTGGCAGACGGCCCCAGTCCTCGGGACCTCCGTGGGCCTAAATTACGTGCGGGCCGCCCTGATGTCGTGACTGCCCAGTGCCAGTCGCGTGATGGTTTCGTGACAGATGCGGGAAGGCCCGGAACCCGGTCGTTGCACGGCGAGTCGTCCGTGGCCGGTTGAATCGACGCGGCAGACGCCATACCATGCGCTCTTGACCTAAACTCCTCAGCAGGAACGAAATGCCGCCTGCACCGCTCTATCGGTTCGGACAGTTCACGCTCGACCCCGACGCATTCCGTCTGGCTCGCGGGACTGCAGACGTGCCTTTGACCCCCAAGGCATTCGAGCTTCTGGTGCTCCTCGTCCGCGAACGACACAGGGGGCTCACCAAGCAACAGCTCCTCGACGTCGTGTGGGCGGACACTGCCGTCACAGACAACACGCTGACACAGCGGATCAGGGAGATCCGGGACGCGCTTGGTGATACGCCGCAGCAGCCGACCTACATCCGCACGATCGCGCGCGTTGGGTATCAGTTCGTTGGACAGGTGACCGAAGACAGCCGGCGCCCCGAAGCGGCAGAGTCCGGGTTCGGCGACCGGCGCGAGGTCGCTACCCCTCCAGCCCGTCTCTCGTCCATCCGGCTTGTGCCGTCGGCCGTTGGCAGCGCTGAGCGGCGACCGATCGCCGAGCCCGACGATGTCCCGGACGCCGCCCTGGCGACTGAACCGCTTACAGCGGCACGACCCCCCGAGGTGCCGCGCCGCTGGCGGTGGAGTGGGCGCACTTGGGCCGTGCTGGTTGTGCTGCTCGCTGGCGGGGCTGCCGGTCTGTTCGTGTATCTCACGGGTGGCGCGAGGCAGGACACGGTCGAAGGGCAACAATTCCTGTTCTCCACCTTCGACGGCAGCCACCGAAGTCCCTCGTTCTCTCCCGACGGCGCCATGCTGGCGTATCTCATGGATGTGGACGGCGTCCCCCAAGTCTGGGTCAGGCCGATTGGCGCTGGGAGCGCAGTGCAGATCACCGAGGGACCGAGCCCCGCACAGAGGCCGCGCTGGTCGCCTCGCGGCGACCAGATTGTGTTCGAGCGGCAGGCACGCATCTGGTCGGTTCCACCGCTCGGCGGCGACGCGCGCCTGCTCGTCGAGCCGGGCAGGAGCCCGAATTTCTCGCCCGACGGATCGACCATCGTGTTCGAGCGCGGACCGCCATCTCATCGTTGGGGGTTGTGGCTGGCAGCCGCGGATGGCACAAACGTGCGCGAGGTGCCGGGAGTGCCCGACAAGCCGTTCTGGGCCGAGCCAACGTTCCCCGCGTTGTCGCCGAACGGCGAGTGGATCGCGTTCTTCCGCCACAGCCTTGGTCCTCGGGGGGACTTGTGGATCGTGCGGGCCGCGGGCGGCAACGCCAGGCGCCTCACGACGGATGAATCCGAGGGGGGCGCACCCGCCTGGACCAGTGACGGGAGTGGCGTCATCATGCCGTCGGAGCGACGCGGGAGCCGCACGCTCTGGCGGGTCGGACTCACCGGCGAGTTGCGGGCCCTCACGGCGGGTGCGGGTGTGGACGATGAACCTGATATTTCGCGCGATGGCTCGCGGCTCGTCTATGCGAACCGGCGCGACCAGTCGTCGCTGATGGCCTGGGATCCGGGGCGCGGGCGATCCCAAACGCTCGCTGAGAGCGCGTCGGTGCAGTGGCTTCCGGAGGTCTCGCCGAAAGGAGACCGCATCGTGTTCTTCTCGAAGGCCGCCGGTGACATGCATCTCTTCAGCATCAACCGCGATGGCAGCGACGTGCGGCAGCTCACGTTCGCGACGCAGCAGGACCACATGCACCCGAGCTGGTCACCGGATGGCTCGGCGATCTACTACTACCGCAACAAGAGAGTTGCGGGAGAGGGCGTCGTCGCCGGTTGGCATCGAATGAATGCCGACGGCGGCGCCGACACCGAGGTCGCTGCCGGCTGGCAGTGGCAGACGCATAGCTACGCAAGTGTCGACCGATCGGGCCGCTATGCGCTGTACACGCGCGTGCACAGTGACACCGGCGAGTATGCGCGCGACACCACCTACATCCGGGACCTCCAGACCGGTGACGACCGCGCGCTCGAAGGCCCCCACCTGCATGCGGCGCGGTGGTCGCCTGACGGCCGGCAGCTGGCTGGCCAGCGCCACGACGGATCCGTGGCAGTGTGTGAGTCGGCCAGCGGCCGCTGCCGCACACTCGTCCTGGGCACCCGTCCCGTATGGTGCCGCGACGGTGAACACATCTACTTTCAGCGGGATGTGACACCCACGAGCGCCACCGTCTGGCGCGTCGAGTTGTCCACGGGAGACGAAGAGCAGGTCGGCCCGCTTGGCCCCTTCCATCCGTTGTCTCCAACTATCGGTCTCACCACCGACCACCAGATCGTGTTCTCCAGCTTTCGGGTCGGACGCAGCGCGCTGTGGGTCATGGATCTCGGTGGCATGTAGCGGACCAGAGCCCGTCATGCGTCGAGGCGATCGTCGGGTCGTACCCCGCGCCGCCGGACCACGCCCTCGTCCTGTGCGTCGATGAGAAGAGCCAGATCCAGACTTTGAATTGCACGCAGCCCGGCCTGCCGCTGAAGCGCGGGCGGCGACGACAGACGATGTGGGACCGGCCGGACCCGTCAGCGCAGCTCGGCCATCCAGAGTTCGTGCCGGCCCTCCTGGAATGGCGCCCAGACGATCGTGCCGTTCGATGACACGTGGAAGTGCAGGTCGATGAAGCGAAGTGGACCGATGGTGTCGATCAGGCGTTCGTCGCCGGACCCGAGATCCTTCACCCAGATTTCGCGCAGCAAGGCCGCTGGCCCCTGGCGGAAAAAGTAGAGGTGCGTGCCTGCACCGGGCAGGAAGGGCCTCGACCCGGAAGTGATTGGCGTGCACGGGCGGAGCGAGGCCGCATCGCACCGGTGAATCGTGCCCTCACGGCTGCCGAGCAGGTACCGTCCGTCGCCCGACCAGCTGAGATCACTGAGCGTCTCCGGCAGGTCGATATCGCTGCCGCGCGCCGGATCATGCACGCGAGCGAGCCCCGGCTGCCCGGGCTGGCGCAGGACATACGCCACCCTGCCGTCTACCGGCTGAACGGCGGCGCCGAAATGCACCTCCCAGGCCCATGGCGCGACCTCCTCATCCGGCCCCCCGACAACGGGGACTCTCCGGAAGGAGTTCTGCGGCCGCTGCTGATAGTAGTAGAGGTGATCGGCATCGCCCGCCCACCGCGGCATCGTGTTGATCTCGCTTTCGCCGGTCCGGCCGCGCGTGACCTGGCGTACCTCGCCGCCCTGCACGTCCACAGTGAACACGTGTACGCTGCCCTGCCCGTCGGGGCCGAAGAACGCAATCCGGGATCCGTCCGGCGCGATCATCGGCCAGAGGATGCCCCACCGGCGGTCGAGCAGCTGGCGCGGCTCGCCGGTGGCACCATCGCGCAGCATGAGCCCCCACGTGTTCCTGACGTTCGTGTAAAGCAGGGTGCGGCCGTCGGGCGACAGGACGGGGTCGCGGTCCTCGCCGGCCCCGGTCGTCAGGGCGACGGCCTCACCCCCATCGGCCGAGATCCTCCAGAGGATGTGGCTCCCGGCGCGGGCCGAGGAGAACACGATGTGGCGCCCGTCGGGCGTCCAGGCGGGCGTTCCCCCCTCGGCGACGTCGTGGGTGAGGCGGCGCGCTTCGCCGCCGCTCGACGGGATAACCCATAGGTCGCCGTTCGGGCCCAGCTCGGAGACGAAGAAGGCGATGTGGGAGCCGTCGGGCGACAGCGCGGGCGCGAGGTCCACGCTGTAGCCCCGCCGCGGCACGCCCTCCACGCGCCGTGCGTTCCGGCCGTCCGCATCCGCCAGCCAGATCTCGGCGCCGCGCTCGAAGGTCATCATCCGGCCGTCGGCCGACAAGTCCGGGTTCGTCCCTTCACCGATCAGCTGCCGTTCCGGCCCGCCGAGCTCTGGCACCTCCCAGATGCCAGCGCCCCGGCGCGCGAAGACAACGTGGTCGTTGGCGGCCGACCACCGCGGCCTCAGGGCGGCCGTTTCCCCCCGGGTGACTTGGATAGGCTCCCCCTGGGCGAGGCTCTTCACCCAGATCTCTGGAACCTCCTGCTCGATGCTCACGAAGGCGATCCGGCCACCATCCGGCGAGAACGTCGCGGCGCGGTGGATTCCCGCAAAGGTTGAGAGCAGCCGGAAATTGACAGGCCCTACCGACGCCCCTCGCCCCAGGATCCACCACAGCGCGACTCCGGCGGCAGCGAGGAGCACGAGCGCGACCAGCAACGCGGATCGGTCGCGCGCCCGAGGGGCGGCGGGCGCCGCTTCCAGCTGCGCCCCGGCGATCGTCTCGAGGGCGGTTCGAACCTCCGCGGCCGACCCGTAGCGCTCCGCGGGATCCTTCTCCAGACAGCGCAGGATGATGCGCCACAATCCGGTGTGCCGCCCGGTCGGCGGCGCGACCGGGTCGCGCAGGATCCCGGAGACGAGCTGCGCCGTCGAGTCCCCGCCGAACGGGCGATCTCCGCTGGACATCTCGTGCAGGAGCACACCGAGGCCCCAGATGTCGGCCGCCGCTTCCGCCGGCTGCCCTTGAAGCGCTTCCGGCGCCATGTAGGGGACCGTGCCAACGAACGCCGCATCAGCCTGGGCTGAGATCGTCGTCTCGTCGATGGCGCCTGGGCGCGCGAGTCTCGCCGCGATCCCGAAGTCGAGGATCTTGATCCGGCCGTCCGCAGTGATGGCGATGTTGTCAGGTTTCAGGTCGCGGTGCACGACCCCATTCTGGTGAGCATGAGCGAGGCCGTCGGCGATCTGGATCCCGAGGCGAAGCACCGTCGGGACAGGCAGCCCCCCGGGAACGATCAGCTCGGAGAGCCGGCGGCCGCCCACGAGTTCCATGACGATGAACGGATGGCTGTCGGCTTCGCCGACCTCGTACACCGCGCAGATGTTCGGATGGTTCAGCGCCGAGATGGCGCGCGCCTCGCGCAGCACGGCGCGCCGCTCGGCCTCACCAGTCTCCTCGGCGAGCAGTTTCAGCGCGACGCGCCTCTCCAGCCTCGTGTCGTAGGCCCTGTAGACGGCCCCCATCCCGCCCGCCCCCAGCTGCGACTCGACACGATATTGCCCGAGCATCCGGCCGACGAGTTCTGCAGGAAGCACCGTATCGAGGATTGTAAGGACCGGGGGTCGGGAGGTCAAACCTCGGTACTGTCTGGCAAGAAGGTACGCTCACCGGCGTACGAGCTGCTCGCCTTTGCGCATCAGGCCTTGAATGCCCGCGCGGTCAGGCAACCTTCCCGGGAAAACAGATCCTGTGAGGTGCGGCGGCCGTCACCGGAGGCAACATTACCTCCGCTGGACTAATTGGAATACCGGCATAGAATGGGCCTCGTGAAGACGTCGATTCCCTCCCTGGGACTCGTCCTTGTCTGCGGCCTGACAGCCGGCTGCGCGGGTGACGCTCAGCCCGGCTACGACATCCTCATCCGCCACGGGCTCGTCATCGACGGCACGGGGGCACGTGCGTTCGAGGCGGACCTCGCGATTCACGACGGGCGCATCGTCGCCATCGGCCGCCTGGACGCGGCGCGGGCGGCCACCGAGATCGACGCCACCGGCCAGATCGTGGCGCCGGGGTTCATCGACGTCCACACGCACGCCGACGAGATCGCCAATCACCCCTTCGCCGAGCACTTCGCGCGCATGGGCGTCACGACCGTGGTGGCCGGCAACTGCGGCAGCTCCGCGGCGAACGTGGCCGAGGCGTTCGACGCGATCGCGACGGCCGGCGTGTCGGTGAACTTCGCCACGCTTGTCGGGCACAACACGGTGCGCCGCGAGGTGATGGGCACCGAGCGCCGCGCGGCCACGCCCGACGAGCTCGCGCAGATGCAGGCGCTTGTGGACCGCGCGATGGCCGACGGCGCCGTCGGGTTATCGACCGGGCTCCAGTACGTGCCTGGCACCTACGCCGAGACCGCCGAAGTGGTGGCGCTGGCCAAGGCCGCGGCCGCGCGTGGCGGCCTGTACACGTCACACATGCGCAACGAGGGCACCGAGCTCGAGGCCGCCATCCGGGAGGCGATCGCCGTCGGCGAGGGCGCCGGCCTGCCTGTGCACATCTCCCACCTGAAGGTGGACGCGCCGAACCGCTGGGGCGCGAGCGCCGACGCTCTGGCCCTGATCGAGGCCGCGCGGGCCCGCGGCATCGCCGTCACCGCCGATCAGTACGTCTACGACGCGGCGAGCTCCTCGCTCGGCATCCGGTTCCCCTCGTGGGTGCTCGAGGGCGGCCAGGACGCCATCAACGAGCGGCTCGACGATGCAGCCACGTGGGGGCGGATCCGGGACGAGATGCGCGAGCTCATCGGCGAGCGCGGCATCGACGACTACAGCTTCGCGCGCATTGCCTCCCACGGTGCCGACCCGTCACTGAACGGGCTGTCGATTCCCGATGCCGCCGAACGCGTGCTGGGCGCGCGCGACCTCCAGACACAGCTCGAGATGATGCGGCGGATGCTGCGGGCGGGCGGCGCGTCGATGGTGTACCAGTTCATGTCGGACGAGGACATCGAGCGCATCCTCCGCCACCCGCAGGTGGCCCTCGCCTCCGACAGCGGCCTGAACGTGATGGACCAGGGCGTCCCCCACCCGCGAGGCTACGGCAACAACGCCCGCGCCCTGGGCGTCTACGTGCGGGAGCGAAAGGTGATCGCGCTCGAAGAGGCCGTGCGCAAGATGACCGCCCTCCCCGCCGGCGTGTTCGGCTTTGCCGATCGCGGACGGCTCACCGTCGGCGCGGCTGCGGACATCGTCATCTTCGATCCGGTAACCGTGGCCGATCGCGCCACCTACGAAGCGCCGCACCAGTATCCGGACGGCATCAGCCATGTGCTGGTGAACGGTGTCGCGATCGTGCGGGACGGCGTGCACACGGAGGCACGGCCGGGGCAGACGCTCACCCGGACGGCCCAGACGCCCTGACGGGACTCCGACTGCGTCGGCCCAGCCGGCAGACGCCGCACCGCTCAGCCCTGGCCGAAGAGCGTCGTCACATCGACCGCCGCAAGGGGCGCAGCCGATGACTGGAGGCCGGCGCGCCAGGCGGCCTCTCCAATCACCTGGTCAGCCGCCCTGCCCGCACGCCTCAGGTCGGCCACACCGGTATCACCGCCGGACTTGCTGAGCTTCGCGGTGGCAGACTTCATCACCAGCGGATGGTGGACGAACACCGGAGGAGCCTCGCGGCCAAGCAGCCGAGCCAGTTGAATCTGGCGGCCGGTGGACTCGAGGAGATCGCGCCCGCGCACGACGAGCGAGACGTCTTGCGCGAGATCGTCCACCGTCACGGCGAACTGGTACGTCCAGTTCCCCAGCCGATCCCGCACGAGCAGGTCTCCGCACTGATCCGACGGCGTCTGTGCCTCACGGCCCTGCAGCCCATCGTCGAACCGGATCTCCTCGCGGTCGAGGCGAAGCCGCCAGCCGACCCCGTCGCTCAGGGCGTGACCTGCCTCGCGACAGGTGCCAGGGTAGCGCAGTTCGGGCGTCGCTGACGCACCGGGCGCCGCCACGATGTCGCGACGGGTACAGACGCAGCCGTACACGCGTCCCTGTGCCGCGAGACGCTCGAAGGCCGCGAGGTAGGCAGCCGTTCGATCGCGCTGCCTCCCCTCGCAGGGACCGTTCCGGAACTCGTCGGTCGAGGGCCAGTCCGGTGCGAAGCCGAGCCAGTCGAGATCGTCCAGCAGCGCGTCTTCGTATTCGGCACGGCAGCGCTGACGGTCGTGGTCCTCGATGCGCAGCAGGACGTCCCCACCGAGCGCGCCGGCGAGGCCCCACACGTAGATGGCATTGACCACATGCCCGAGGTGTAGATGGCCAGTGGGGGCGGGGGCAAACCTGGTACGCGGGCGGGACGGCAGGCGGGCCGCGAGGGTGGCCAGGTGAGGGGTCAGGAGCATGGGTGCTGAGGGTTACCGGCGCCGGACGCGGCCGGTGCGGCGCCGCTCGACGCCGCGAGCCGACCGTTCGAACCGCGGATGCGGGCCTGCGACAGCCTTCTTCCCGTATTCTCCTCCATAGGCCTTCGGCTCTCAGTCCGGGCCGGAGCGAGGCCGGGCGGGCGGAGCCAGGACGGCAAGGGACGCATGGTCACCATCAGCCTCATCGCGCTCTTCATCTACGTGCTGGGGGCGTTCGCGTACGGGTCGGCGCTGGCGCTGTCTCTCCGGCAGGCGTTCCCCATCTGGACTCCCCGGCACCTGCGGGCAGCCGCGCCCGCGGGGTCGCTCGAAGTCCCGAGCTTTGCTCTCTTCGCGTGGTCCGCCGTCTCGTTCGTCGTCGCCGCAATCATCGAGCTGCGGTGGCTCGTTGGCGGCGTTGGCAACATGCTGCTCAGCACGGCCGGCATCCTCATCACCTTCGGGTTTCCGCCGCTGATCATGCACGTGATCTATGCGGAGGCCGTTCACCACGCCAAGGTGGCGGGGCAGCCTCTCTGGCGATGGCTCCTCGTCGCGATGTACGTCGTGGCACCGGCAGTCGCACTGACGCTGCTTGGCATGGTCCTCAACGTGGTGCCGCGCGTGCCGATGCTCGGCGCCGTCGCCGGCGTGTCGGTCGGCGTGCTCTTCACGTTGTGCAGCGCCTACTGCGTCGCCCTCATGACCCGCGGGCGGCGTCCGCATGCCGAATCGGCGGAGCGGCGAGGACACAACACGATGATCGCGCTCTTCGGGGTGATGACGCTCGCGATCCTCGTGCTGACGTTCATGCGCGACCAGCCGTTGCTCGTCTTCACCATGGAGCGGGCGGTCCGCACGGCGCCGCTGGCGTTCCTCGTTGCGGCGATCTACTTCGAGAACCAGTTCGTCTTCTACGACCTCGTGGTGAAGCGGGGCGCGCAGCTCCTGGCAAGTCTCGTGCTGGTCGGCGCGTTCCTGGCCATGACGCTGCCCTGGCTCGACCAGGTCCCGCCCGGACTCTCGCGCCCCTGGCTGCTGGCGCTCGCGGCGATGCCCCTCGCCATGCTCATGCCATGGCTGCACACGCAGGTGGGACGTCTCCTTGACCTTGTGTGGTTCGGCCGCGCGTACACGCCCGCCGAAGCCGTGGGCGTCGTGCTGGCGAGCCTTCAGCGCGCCACGGACGAACGCTCCCTGCTCGTGGCGGCCCAGGCCGGATTCCGGGATATCTTTCGCGTGCCGGTGGACCTGCACACCGAGGCCCCGCCTGAGGACGACCAGGACCTCGCCTTCGCGGTGGCCGGCGCGGACGGGACACCCGTGCTGTGGATCACCGCGCGTCGCGAAGCCGGCCACCTGCTGAGCGAAGACCAGGCCCTGCTCCGTTCACTTGGCACCGTGGTGGTCTATCTGCTCGAGAACCTGAGGCTCCACGATCGGCGGAAGGCGCAGGAGCAGCTCGAACAGGAGCTCAGGCTGCAGTCCAGCCGTTCGGAGCTGAAGGCGCTTCGTGCGCAGATCAACCCGCACTTCCTCTTCAACGCGCTCAACGCGATCGCATCGCTCATTCACACCGACCCGGCGCGCGCCGACGCGGCCGTCGAACAGCTCGCCGAGATCTTCCGCTACACGCTGCGCCGGTCCGAGTCCGAGTGGGCCCCCCTCGATCAGGAGCTGTCCTTCGTTCAGGCCTACCTCGATGTCGAGCAGGCGCGCTTCGGGCGGCGGCTCCGCTACACGATCGACACAGGTCCCGACACCCGAGGCATTCACGTGCCGTCGATGGTGCTGCACACGCTGGTGGAGAACGCGGTGAAGCACGGGATCTCCGCCCAGCGCACCCCGGGCCACATCCTCGTCCGCACGTCGTGCGACGGGGGCCGGGTCCGCCTCGAGGTACACGACACCGGTCCAGGTCCGGCGCCGTCTGTCGCCTCGCCTGGCACGGGACCCGAGGGGGAGCGGTTCGGCCTTCGCAGCATCCGCGACCGGCTTCGCGGCCACTACGGAGGTGACGCCACGCTGTCGCTCACGCGTGACGAGCGGAGCGGGACGACGGTGGCGGCGGTGGACATGCCGGCCACCTCCTCGCCCGAGCCGCGACCGGCCGGCACGGCGGGAGTCCGCCTGTGATCCGCGCGCTGCTCGTTGACGACGAGCCGCCGGCCAGAGCGCGACTGCGGGCGCTGCTCTCGGAGCTTGGCGGCGTGCGCGTGATCGCCGAGGCCGCCGACGCCGAGGAGGCGCGCGCCGCCGTCGCCGCCCACCGGCCCGACGTCGTGTTCCTCGACATCGAAATGCCCGAGACGCCCGGCACGGTGCTGGCCGCCAGCCTTCCCGAGCCTCGTCCCTTCATCGTCTTTGCGACGGCCTTCGACCGCTTCGCCCTCGAGGCCTATCAGCATGACGCCACCGACTACCTGCTGAAGCCGATCACCCGCCAGCGGCTGGCGCAGACACTGGCTCGCATCCGTGCCCGGCTCGGCCACCAGAGCGACCTCGACCGCGACCTCGTCGAGGCCACGCACGTGCAGTCGCACCTGCTGCCGCGTCACCTGCCGGCCATCGGTGGATTCGACTGCGCCGCGAAGACGCTGGCGGCCCACGGCGTGGGGGGCGACTTCTACGATCTGCTGGCCACGGGGCCGGGTCATGTCGCCGCCTCGCTCGGCGACGTGTCCGGCAAAGGCACGGCGGCCGGTCTGGTCGCGTCGAGCATCCAGGCGCGCCTCCACACCGCCGCCCGCCATGCCGCGGCCGACCCGGCGGCGCTGCTCTCCGGCCTCAACAGCGATGTCTACCTGACCACCGACGGGGCGCGCTACGCCACCCTCGTCTTCGTCCACCTCGACACGACAAGCGGGGCCATCGCCTGCGTCAATGCCGGCCACCTCCCCATGCTCCTCGCCCGCGCGTCCGGCGCGCTCGAGCTGTTGCCGTCCACGGGGCCGGCGATCGGCCTGCTGCCGGCGGCGAGCTACGCCACCCGTCACACACGGCTCGATCCCGGTGACCGGCTCATCTGCTACAGCGACGGGGTCACCGAGGCGCAGGACGACGACGGCGTGGAGTTCGGTCAGGCGCGGCTCGAGGCCCTCGTTGGCGGCGCGCGCGCGAGCGCCGCCTCGCTGTGTCATACGATGGTCGACGCCGTCCGGGCGCACCGCGGCAGCCAGCAGCGCCAGGACGATGTGACCGTGATGGTCATCGGCAGGAACCTCGCATGACGATTCGCACCTTGATCGTGGACGACGAACAGCCGGCACGGGACCGGCTGCGCCAGCTGCTGTCCGCGCACGCGGACGTGGACGTGGTGGGCGAGGCCGAAGACGGCGTCCAGGCGATCGAAGCCGTGTCCGCGCTCGCGCCGGCGCTCGTGCTGCTGGACATCCAGATGCCGGGATGCAGCGGCCTGGAGGTGGCCTCGTCGCTGGCACAACCACGGCCCGCGATCGTCTTCTGCACGGCCTTCGACCAGTACGCGGTGGATGCCTTCGAACTGCAGGCCGTGGACTACCTGCTGAAGCCGGTCACCAGGGCCAGGCTGCAGGCGGCCCTCGACCGCGTCCGTGGAGGCGTGTCACGCGCCCGGGATCGCGTCGTGGACGGGCTGTCGCGGTCCGCTGGACTGGCGCCCACGCGGTTCCTGGCGCGCAAGGGCAACCGGTACCGCGTCGTGCCCCTGGCCGACGTCACGGCGTTCAGCTTCGACGACGGACTGACGCGGCTGCACACCGCCACCGAGCAGCTCTGGATGCAGCCGACGCTCGCCGCGCTTGCCCGGCGACTGCCACCAACGGCGTTCGCCCAGGTCTCGCGCGCGGTGATCGTCAGGCTCGACGCCATCCGAGAGGCCCGCCCGATGTCGGACGGGACCGGCCAGGTCACGCTCGAAGGCGGTGCGACGTTCTCCGTGAGCCGCCGGCGATGGCGCCTGCTGATGGAGAAGCTCGAGGCGTGACCGCACCGCACCCCTCCCTCCTGATCGGCGTCCGCGTCGCGCTCGCCCTCCTCACGCTCGTGGCGATCGGCCGGCAGCTGACGATCCACGTGTCCCTCGGACTGAGCGTCATCAACTTCTTCAGCTACTTCACGAACCTGTCGAACCTGTTCGCGGCCATCGTGCTGTTGTGGGGCGCACGTGGGCCGGGCAGTCACGGCGCCACAGGGCCGCCCGACCGTGTGCGCGCAATCGCCGCGACCCAGATGACCGTGGTGGGCGTCGTCTTCGCGATCCTCCTTCGCGACGTCGATCTCGGTGCGCTGGAACCGTGGGTCAACGTCGTGCTGCACTACGTCATGCCGTGCGCGATCGTGATCGACTGGATGGTCCAGCCGCCGCGGGCGCGCCTCGAGCCGCGGGACATCGTGATCTGCCTCGCCTTCCCCGCCGTCTACCTGTCGTATGTTCTGCTGCGCGGCAGCGCGGCTGGGTGGTATCCGTACCCGTTCCTCAATCCGGCCCTCATGGGGGGCTATGGTGGCGTGGCGGTGTATGCCGTGGGCATTGCGCTGGCCTTCCTCGCGGCGGGATGGTCGCTCGTGGCCCTGGGCAACGCACGGCGGAACGCCGGAAGGGCCTAGCCGCCCGTGGTGCAAGTCGCGACGGCATTCGACGCGCGAGGCATCCCCGTGGGCGGCGTTGCTCCTCGTTCAAATATGCCCAATACTCTCGCTCGTCGCGCCTTGCCCACGGGGCGCCTCACACGTCTCGGTGCTCGCCGCGACTTGCACCACGGGCTGCTAGCCTGAAGCGCCGGCGGCGGTGGATCCCAGCTCAGAGGCACGCGCGGCGTTGGACGTCGTGCCCACCGCGGCCGCCGCCATCTGGCGCCGCACGTCGTCGGGGGAGAACTCCGCGGCGGCGGCGAAGACGTGCTGATACCAGTTGACGACGGGCTCGTCGTCGTTGGCCACCAGGTGACCGTAGACGTGCCGGCAGAGCGCGAGGAACGCCGCGTAGTCTCGTGACAGCCATGCCGCGGCCAGGTCGGGCAGCCGTGCGCCTTTGACGTTGCCCCACGACCAGGCCCGCGGGAACCCGTACTGGAGTGGAGAGACGAGACCGCTGGCTTCGACGACAAGCGGCGCCACGACATCGGCGACCGTCTGCTCGCCGCAGAGCGCCGCGTCCCGGACGAACACACGGGTCGGATGCTCGAGCAGGGCCGGCACGGTCGC
>CAZNOC010000029.1:0-26224 GCA_964574545.1 uncultured Bifidobacteriaceae bacterium
CGGGCGCAGCTGCCGCCGGCGCCGGCGCCGCTGCTGGAGGCGGACCACCGCCGCCGCGCCGCCGCTGTTCAGGCGCCACGGTCGGGATGTTGGGATCGGCACCGTGCTTCGCGAGCAGCTTCATCGCATCGAGATCAACCGCGTAGGCGGCGCGCCAGAAGGCGGTGGAACCCCGTGTGTCGGCGAGGCCGCAGTTGGCGTTGCCGCAACCGCTGTAGACCATGTACCACGGGTGCATGCCGATCCGGGCATTCGGATCCGCTCCCGCCTCGAGCAGCGCCTCCATGACGTCGAGGTACGTCGCGGACTGCAGCTCCATCTGCTGCGGCTGCGGGAACCGGGTCCGCGGCTGCCACTGCGCGTTGACGGCCGCCCAGAGCGGCGCCACGCCGTTCACGGAGGCGGTCGTATTCGGATCGGCGCCGCGCTCGAGCAGCTTGATCGCCATGTCGAACTGGCCGTTGATGACGGCCATCAGGAGCGGGCTGGTGCCGTCGCCGGCACTCGCCAGATTGATGTCGGCGCCTCCGTCGATGAGGGCCATGGCCGCGTCCACGTACCCCTGGCGTGCCGCGTGGAGCAGCGCCGTCAGGCCGCCCTTGGAACCGACGGACGAGACGCCCTGCATGATGAACTGCTGGATCTGCTGGTCCTGCCCGCCACCCTGGCCGCCCTGCTCACCCGGAGCCGGGGGCAGCTCGCCGGAGGCGTACAGCGCGCGCGCCGCCTGAACGCCCGCCTGCACCTGCGCCGGCGACAGGTCGCGGCCGGCGCCCTGCTGCTTGCGGAAGCCCTCGTAGATCTGGCGCTGGAGCTGGTTGGCGGCACGGTCGAGCATGGCGTGCTTGGACAGGTCCACCGTGCTGGTCGTGACATTCGGCTGCGCCCCCAGTGAAAGGAGCGTCTTGATCGCCTCGGTGCGGTTCTGCGCGGCCGCGAAGATCAACGGGGTCTGCCCCCACTGCGCCTCGGCGGCGTTGACGTCGGCGCCCTTCTCGACGAGCAACCGGATGGACTCGGCGCTCCCCGCCGCCGCGGCAAGGTGGACGGGCGTGACGCCGCTATTGGACGTGACGGCGTCTACCGCGGCCCCGGCCCTGACGAGCGCGGCCACGGCCGCAGGCTGCCCGGCACGCGCGGCCAGGTGAAGCGGCGTGTACTGGCCGATCCGGGTCACGGCCTGGGGGTTGGCCCCCGCGAAGTTCAGCATCTCGATGAAGCTGGCATCGCCACGCTCGGCCGCCCAGTGCAGCGCCGACATGCCATCGCCGTGCGAGGCGTTGACGTCGGCGCCTTCCTGCAGGAGCGTCCGCACCGCGGTGAGATCGCCCCGCATGGCCGCATCGGCCACCGGGGCGTTGGATTGAGCGGCCCCGGCAACCGAGGCCATCAGGACAGCGGCAATCAGGCTCGTGCCAAAACGGCGTCGCATGGCTTCTGTGGCTCCTCGCAAGTTAGCTCGTGACCCCGACGGGCTGCGTGACCGAGAAACGGCCGTTGCTGTCGCCGAAGCTGTCGAGGTTCTCGACGCCCAGCTCGTTCAGCAGCGTCAGGAAGACGTTCGCCATCGGCGTGCCGTCGGCCGCCTTCAGGTGCAGGTTGCCCTTCAGGATGCCGTCGCCCTTGCCGAGCAGCATGAGCGGGCAGCGGCGGTGGTTGTGCACGTTGGCGTCGGCCATCGGCGAACCCCAGATGATCACCGTCTTGTCCAGCAGGCTCTGCTCGCCGTCCATGGTCTCCTTCATCTTGTCGAGGAAGTACGGGAGCTGGCCGACACGGAACTGGTTGATCTTGTTGAACTCCAGGATGCGGTCCTCCCGGTTCCCATGGTGGGATGCGGGGTGGAACGGCTGGCTCGACGGGCTCTCCGGGAACACGCGGTTCTGCGCGTCGCGGCCCGTCTTGAACGTCGTGATGCGGGTCATGTCGGTCTCGAACGCCAGCACCTGCAGGTCGAACATCAGCTGCATGTGCTCGGTGAACGAATCGGGCACGCCCACGGGCGCCTCGGGCAGTTCGCGGTGCTCGCCGCTCGTGTTGTGCGCCTCGACCATCTGGATGCGCCGCTCGACCTCGCGGACGTTCTCGAGATAGCGGTCGAGCCGCAGGCGATCCGACGCCCCGAGATCCTTGCGCATGTCGGCCACTTCGCCCTGGATCCAGTCGAGGATGCTGCGACGCGACTTGCGGCGCGCGGCCCGGTCTTCCGGCGTCGTGCCGGCGCCGAACAGCATGTCGAAGGCGACGCGCGGGTCGCGGATCATCGGGAGCGGCTCGGTCGGCGACGCCCAGCTCACCGAGTCCGTGTACACGCAGGAGTAGTTGTAGGTGCAGCCGCCGGCCTGGTCGAGCGCCTCGATGCAGAACTGCATCGACGGCATCGGCGTGGCCTGGCCGAACTTCTGCGCGTAGAGCTGGTCGAGCGACGTGCCGCAGTAGATGTCGGATCCCTGCGTCTGCTTCGGCTTCGCCTGCGTCAGGAACACGGCGGTGGACCGGAAGTGGTCGCCGCCGATCTCCGGCAGCGAGAAGGCCTCGGCCATCCGGACGTCGGTGTTGCTGACGATGGTCAGGTAGTCGCGGTACGGCAGGATCGAGGTGAGCGGGTTATCGGGCACCAGCTCGAAGTTCGAGCCGACCTGCGTCGGGGCATACAGCCCCTGCTGGGCGCCCCACTCGTTGCAGCCGGCAAGGCCATGCACTTCCTCGATGCACACCAGGCGGGTCCGTCCTGCGTCGCGAGACTTGGCCCACAGCCGTCCGGCGGGCACCATCGCATCCAGGAACGGCAGCGTGACCGTCACTCCCATGCCGCGCAGGAAGGTGCGGCGAGCCATGTGCTTTCCAGTGATGAAGGACATCGTCTTGGTCTCCTCGACTTGTGGTGGTGCTTGCTACCGGCCGACTGATGAACTGCCGGCATCGGTGGACGTCTCGACGTCCGCCGATGCCATTCGGAACGCGTCACTCTTAATCACGCCCAGGACGAACGACGACATGCGGTAGTCGTTCGCCTCGGCCTCCCGCGTGATAGCGCGGATGGTGGGCTGGTCGAAATACTCGACCCGCCGGCCAAGCGCGTAGGCCAGCAGGTTCTCGGTCATCGTGCGGACGAGCGGCACGGGCCGCTTGATGAGCGCCGCGGACAGCTCGCCGGGCGAGCTGATCGGCGTGCCGTCGTAGAAGTCGCCGCGCGTGTCGAGCGGGGCACCCTGCTCGCGCATCCGCCACCGGGCCGTCACGTCGAAGTTGTCGAGCGCGATGCCGATGGGATCCATCATCCGGTGGCACGAACTGCATGCGGGATTCGCCGCATGGATCTGCAGCCGTTCGCGCGTGGTCAGCACGCGCCCGTGCTCACCCTCGACCTCGTCGAGCTCCGGCACGTTCGGCGGCGGCGGCGGCGGCGGCGATCCGAGCAGCACCTCCATCACCCACTTGCCACGCAGCACCGGCGAGGTGCGATTCGCCATGGACGTCTGCACGAGCACCGTGCCCTGCCCGAGCAGCCCGCGGCGGCTGTCGTCGGGGTACGTGACCCGGCGGAACTCCCGGCCGGCCACGCCCGGCACGCCGTAGTGCTGCGCCAGCCGTTCGTTCATGAAGCTGTAGTCGGCCGAGAGCAGCTCGAGCGCGCTCCGGTCTTCCTTCACCAGGTGGTAGTAGAAGAGCTCGGTCTCCCGCTTCATCGCCGACGCGAGGTTCTCGTCGAAGTTGGGATAGAAGTTCGGGTCCGGCTTGACCTTGTCGAGGTCCTGCAGCCGCAGCCACTGACCGGCAAACCGGGTGCCGAGCGCCTCCGCGCGGGGATCGGCCAGCATGCGACGGGCCTGCCGCTCCAGTTCCCGATCCGTCAGCTTCCCGGCGGCCGCCACGTCAAGCAGTTCCTGGTCGGGCGGCATCCCCCACAGGAAGAACGACAGCCGGGAGGCCAGCGCCAGATCGTTCACGCGGTACGCCGCGCCCCCCTGCGCGGTCTGCGGCGCGCGCTCCATGCGGAACACGAAGCTCGGGCTCGACAGAATGGCCTCGAGGGCCGTCCGGATCCCATGCTCGAAGTCCCCTTCGGCGCGGCCCTGCTCGTAGAACCGCATCAGGCTCTCGAATCGCTCCGGGCTCACCGGTTCGCGGTAGGCCCGACGCGCAAGCGCACGCACGATCTCGGCGGCGCACGGCGCCTCTTCCGCCGACGAGGTCGGGCGGCACGTGAAGACGATGCGCCGGCTTGGCGTCTCCGAGATGCCGGTGACCTTGTAGGGCCCCTTGATCACGATGTCGCGCAGGTGCGGCAGCGTGGTGATGCCCGCGCCGCCGGAACCGCCGCCGGCGTACGACCAGTCGTGCGGCCGAATCAAGTCCTCGTACGGCCCCTCGGCGCGCCGGATGAAGGCGGCCGCCACGCGCTGCTGGCCCGCGCGCACGAACAGCGGCTCGGTACGCAGGACCTCGCCGCCGCGGCCATCGGCGCCGCCGCTCTCGGCGATCTCGTAGGGCAGGAAGGCGACCCGCTCGCCCATGATCGAGACGTCCACATCCTCGAACCGGGAGTTGTCGCCCGAGATGAAGGTCAGCTCGAACACGTATTCGCCGTCGGCGGGAAACACGTGGTCCACCACGATGCCGCCACGGGTGCCATACGGCGCGCCCGGGACGTGGTCCCACGGGTGCTGCGACACGTAGCTGGGGTTCGTGTAGGTGTGGTCGAGCACGCCCGTCTCGCGGTCGCCAACGGCCATGCGGCTGATGTCGGCCGCCGCATTCAGGTAGGACTCGAGCAGCAGCGGCGACAGCGTCTGCTCGTCGGCGATGTTGTCGAAGTTGGCGCTCATCTGATCGAGCGGGAGCCACTTCGACGCGTCAATCTCGAGCGACAGCAGATCGCGGATGGCCCGCGTGTACTCGGTCCGGTTCAACCGCTGGAACGTGCGGCGGCCAGGGTTGGGGTTCCGCGCCGCGGCCGTATCAACGCCGGTCTCGAGCGCGTTGATCAACGACGCATACGTCGCGGCATCGGGCCGGCGCGCCGGCGCCGGCGGCATCATGCCGGTCTGCAGCTTGACGATGATCCGCTCGGTGACCTCGGCGTGCTCGGCGGCCTTTGCGACGTCGTAGTCGGCTAGCGACAGCCCGCCGGCTTTCGCCCGCTCGCTGTGGCACGTCATGCAGTACTGCTTGAGGGTCTCGTTGTGCGTCTCGACCGACGCGGCGACGGCGCGGGTCGCGCCCGCACGCGTGCTCATCATCGGCGGCGCACTCACCGGAGTCGAGGGCGTGGCCACCGCGCCCGATCGCGACGGTGCGGCGTCGGGCCCGCGCTGTGCCGTCCCCGTCGTGGCTGCGAGGCCGAGGGCGATGACACTCACGCCCAGGACCGTCAACATCGAACGCCTCATACGAGCGGCTCCCCTTTCGACCGGGCACACGTGGTGCCGTGGCCAACGATATCTGGATATTCCCCGAGACTATACACCCCTCCGGGGCCAGGCGCGCGTGCGAAAGTGCAACAAGTTGTCTCCGTATATGTTGGACACGTAGACACTTAGGGGGACTCAGCCCCTCGCCGGCCCATCCGTCGGAACGCGGTCACTCTACGTAAACTACTGGTAAACATGCGTTTAGATCATACGACGACCGTGGGTCGTCGAGAGACGACCCCGTTTCTCTGCATTCCTGGAACAAACGCTCGGTAAGACCTGGGCGTTGGGGACGCTGCCTGCGGCGAGTTCCAAGGCCCTCGGGAGGTGGCTTCTGCGGGTCGGGCCGTCCACACCGGCACCCTGGTGCCAGAGACGGCCCGATCACTTGAGGTACTGTCTTGCCCATGTTCCTGGCGGATCGCCTCGCGTGGGCGGGCTTCTGGGCCGGGCCGCTGCTCGGCCTGGCCTGCTACGTCTTCCTGCCCGACGCCGACAGAGGGGGCCTCGCGCACGCCGGCCGCGCAACGGCGGCCATCGGCACCTGGATGGCGGTCTGGTGGATGACCGAGGCCATTCCGCTGGCGGCGACGGCCCTGCTGCCGGTGGTGCTGTTTCCCCTGCTCGGCGTGCTGCCGGCCGCCGAGGCGATGCGCCCGTACGCCTCCGACATCGTGTTCCTGTTCATGGGCGGCTTCATGATCGGGCTGGCGATGCAGCGCTGGTCGCTGCACACCCGGATCGCCCTCAGCATCGTGCGCGTGGTCGGCACGGCCCCCGCCCGGCTCGTCGCCGGGTTCATGCTGGCGACCGCCGCGCTCAGCCTGTGGATTTCGAACACCGCCGCCGCCGTGATGCTCCTGCCCGTCGGCGCCAGCGTGATCCATCTGCTCCAGCAGCGGCTCGACCGGCAGGACCCGGCGGTCGCCGCGGGACTCGCAAACCTGGCCACGTGCCTCATGCTCGGCATCGCGTACGGCGCCTCCATCGGCGGCCTCGGCACGCTCATCGGGTCGCCCCCCAACCTGGTGCTCGCGCAGTACGCGCGCGCCGAACTCGGCTACGACGTGACCATGATCGAGTGGATGCGAATCGGCATGCCCCTCGTCGCCCTGATGCTGCCGCTGACGTGGCTCTTCCTGACCCGCATCGCGTTCCCCGTGCGGCTCGACGTGCCGGCGTCGGTCACCGCCGAGATCCACGGGGAACTCAGCCGGCTCGGACCTCCAAGCCGCGGCGAGCGCATCATCGCGGCCGTGTTCGCCGCCACGGCCCTCGGCTGGATCTTCCGTCCCCAGATCGCCGCAGCCACGGGCCTCACGGGACTCTCGGACGCGATCGTCGGCATGACAGGCGCGCTTGCGCTCTTCGTGCTGCCCGTCAACTGGCGTACGCGGGAGTTCGCGCTCGACTGGCCGACCGCGCAGACGCTGCCATGGGGGATCCTGCTGCTGTTCGGCGGCGGCCTCAGCCTGGCTGCCGCCATCAGCGGCAACGGCGTGGACGCCTGGCTCGCGTCGGGCTTCGGCGGGCTCGCCGGACTCAAGACGCTGTGGGTGCTGCTGGCCTCGACGACGCTCATCATCTTCCTGACGGAGCTGTCGAGCAACACGGCCGTCGCGAACACGTTCATCCCGATCCTCGCGGCGGCCGCCGTGGGGCTCGGCATCGAGCCGATGCCCGTGCTCTTCGCCGCCGCGCTCGCCTGCACGTGCGCGTTCATGCTGCCGGTGGCGACGCCGCCAAACGCGATCGTGTTCTCGTCTGGGATGGTGACGGTTGGTCAGATGATGCGCGCCGGGTTCGGCCTCAATCTGATGGCCATCGTGCTGATCGCCGTCGTCATCCGGTTCTTCGGCCACTGGCTGCTGCCGGTCTTCTAGCGGGGGTATCGAGGACGAGTCATCCGCGGATTACGCAGATTACACGGATGGCTTAACGCTGAAGCGGGAGGGCCGACCGATTGCGGAACCATTGACGAGCGTCCGCCAGGGCGGCTGGAAGCCGCCGGGCCGTGGCCGGAACGTGGGGACGTGAGCCCGGGCGGCGCATGGTGAAGCTCACGTCCCACGCTCCGGTCACGGCCACGCCGCCGGTCCGGGGACCGGCGGCGGCGGACACCGCGGCGTCTCACGAATCCGCGTGATCCGCGGAATCTGCGGACCGTCAGGTCAGCGGGCGCGCGCGGTGGACTTCGGCGGCTCGCCGTCACGATCGCGTCGCACCTCCACCTTGTTGCCACGCAGCATCGCGCGGCGCATCGCCTCGACGATGTGGTCGGCGCGATCCTCGGGCACGTCCACCAGCGAGAAGCGGTCGGTGATCTCGATCGCGCCAAGGTCTCGGGACGAGATGCCCGCCTCGTTGGCAATCGCACCGACCAGATCGGCGGGACGGATCCCGGCGGCGCGGCCGGCGCCGATGAAGAGGCGAGCGGTGGGGCCCGACGGCGCCGCACGGCGCGGGCGCGCTTCCGGCCGATCCCGCGAACCGCGGTCGGCCCTGGGCTCTCGCGCGAGCGTCGCCGGCGGCAGTTCCTGCTCGTCCCCGTCGCCGGTCAGTGCGCTGTGCGCGATCTTGACCGCGGCGGCGGCCACGTCCAGGACGCCGAACTCCCCCGCCAGCTGCTCGACGACCACGCGCACCTCGTCAAGTCCGCCAGCGAGAATCTGCTCGCGCAGCGACGCGCTCGTCAGTTCGAGCCGTCGCGCACGCAAGTCGGCGACCGTCGGAAGCGTCGCGACCTCGATCTTCTGGCGCGTCGCGCGCTCGAGGCTCTGCAGGAGACGATGCTCGCGCGGTTCGGCGAGGGTGATGGCCGTGCCCTCGCGGCCCGCGCGCCCGGTGCGGCCGATGCGATGGACGTAGGCGTCGGGGGCGGACGGGACATCGTAGTTGATGACGTGCGAGAGCTGCTCGATGTCCAGGCCGCGGGCGGCGACGTCGGTCGCGACCAGCAGGTCGGCCCCGGCCGCGCGGAACCGGCGCATGACGGCTTCGCGTTGCCGCTGCATCATTCCGCCGTGGAGCGCCTCGGCACGGTAGCCGTGCGCGTTGAGCGTCTCGACGAGGGTGTCCACCTCGATGCGCGTCCGGCAGAACACGATCGCGGAAGCCGGGCTCTCGATGTCCAGCACGCGCTGCAGCGCCGCCGCCTTGTGCGCGCGGGGCACGATGTAGGCCACCTGGCGCACGCGCGGCAGCTTGCCTGCCGCCACCGTTTCGCGCTGCACGGTGATGCGCTCGGGCTTGCGCAGGTGCCGCTCGGCGATCGCCCGGAGCCGCGGGGGCATCGTGGCCGAGAAGAGCGCCGTCTGCCGCTCAGTGGGCGTCGCTTCGAGAATCGCATCGATGTCCTCGGCAAAGCCCATGTCGAGCATCTCGTCGGCTTCGTCGAGCACCAGCATCGCGACGGACCGGAGGTCGAGCGACGCGCGCCGCAGATGATCGAGCGCGCGGCCGGGCGTGGCGACCACGATGTCCACGCCGCGCTCGAGGGCGCGGATCTGCTGCAGCATCGAGGCCCCGCCGTAGAGCGGCACCACCGACACGCCGGTCCCGTGCGCGTACTTGTGGACGGCCTCGGCCACCTGCATCGCCAGCTCGCGCGTGGGCACGAGCACCAGCCCACGCGGCGCGCGGCGTGACCCGCGCCTGACGCCGGACACCGGCGTGTCGGCCTCCATGAGCCGCTGGATCATCGGCAGCGCGAACGCCGCCGTCTTGCCGGTGCCGGTCGCCGCCTGTCCGATCAGGTCGCGGCCCTCGAGCAGGAGGGGCATCGTGGCACGCTGAACCGGCGTCGGTTCCTCGTAGCCCAGCGCGGCCACGGCCTTGACAAGGGACTCCCCCAGCCCGAGACCTTTGAAACCGGGGGTGACAGGCGCGGTGCGCGGGGTGGAAGGCATCCCACCATTGTACGTCGGGAGCTCAGCGCAGGTCGGCGTCGAAGTCGGGCTTCGTCTCGCTCAGGATCTCGAGTACGGCCTGCCGGAGGTCCGGGGTCAGATGCGCGTATCGCCGATCCTGGACGTCACCCGACAGAATCTGACCAACGCGACGGTAGGCCGCGGTCTTCACCACGGGTGGCAACGCGTCGAAGGCCGCTGTGTAGATCATGTAGCTCAGCGGATAACGCGCCAGGCGTCCGTCGAGCCGAAGCTCGCGGAGCGACCGGCCCTGGCCGTCACGCGGCCCCTGCGCCGCGAACCACTGCGCGAAGCCGGACCCGCCTTCGACCGGTGGACTGATCGGCGCTTCGTCCACGAACAGCATGTAGTCCACCAGTTCGTCCACAGCCTGGCGCACCCGCGGCGGGAGGGTTCCCACCGTCGAGGCGCCACGAGGGAGCCACCCATCGTGCTCGGCCACCCGCGCTTCCCACCCCGCACGTGTCAGCAGGTTGGTGAGGTGGGCCTGATGCTCGAGCACCAGCAGCGCCGCGATGTCGCTCTGGTCGGAGAGGTAGCCCCTGTCGCGGGTCAGTCCGGCGACGGCGGTCAGCGGCCGCGGGGCTGATGCGCGCCCCTTCAGGTCAGGCTGAATGAGCGGCTGATTGCCCACGTGGACGGCCGGGGTGCGCCGCCCGGTGACGAACCAGCCGCCCCAGCGTTCGTCGAGCGGCACACGGTGATCCACGACGAACCCGTTCGCGTACTCCCGATCGTCGCGCCGGGGAAACGCCGTCTGCACGAGCGGTCCCGGCACGGCGCGGGTGTCCCACGAGATGTGGCAGGCCAGGCACCGGTCGTTGCGCGTGAACGCGGGCGTCCCGTCGGCCGTTTGCGCCAGCTGGTAGTAGATCGTGCCCTGCCGCGGGTCGAGCGCCGACACCTCGAGGACGTCGCCGCCCGGCACCCACCCGACGGCGACTTCGTCGGTGAAGAAGATCGCCCGCGGCTGATCGAAGCGAATCAGCGGCGCCTGGAAGCTCGTCTGCGAGTAGACGAGCACCTGCGACGCGACCGGCACGCCAAGCGCCTCGAGCGCGGACTCGAGGTAGCCATGGGCCGGATCGAACCGCAGGCGCGCCTCGCCGGCGGCCAGCCGGCGGTTCAGGCCGGCGACGGCATCGCGCGGCTCCGTCCCGGTATACGCGATGGCCGGGTGATCGCGCGACTCCCCAAACGCGTCGTCGCGCTGCGTCGAAGCCGTGGCCAGCGCCGCGGCCAGCCCCAGGCTCACGGCCGCACCGACGGCGAGCGTCTTTCCGATCATGATTCCACTGTAGCAAAGTCGCCGTTCACGAATCATGGATAGCGAATCGCGAATGGCGAATGGCGAATTGCGATCTATGATCCCGCTCCATGCCACAGCTGCACCTGGCCGGCGAACACGTCGCTGCGGGAGCGCGCCGGATCGTACGGCTCCCGGTCGCGCACGACCTCACCGGCCCCGTGGACATCGTCACGCACGCGGTGGCGGGCCGGCACGACGGACCGACGCTCCTGCTGCTCTCGATGTTGCACGGCAACGAATGGTTCTCGGCCCTCGCCGTCCGGCAGATCCTCTCGCGCATCGACCCGGACACCCTGCGGGGGAACGTACTTGCCGTGCCGGTGGCCAACGCACCGGCGATGCTCACCCGCACGCGCTGCATCCAGGACGATGCGGACGAACCGGACGCGAACCGGACGTTCGGGGGCCCCTACCAGTGGCTGAGCAATCAGATCACGCGGGCGATCGCGGACCATCTCCTGCCGCTGGCCAGCGCCGTCATCGACTACCATGTCGGCGATTGGGGCGCGGCCATGGCGGATGTGAGCTGGGTGAGCGACCACACGGACCCTGAGGTGTCGGCGCGCAGCCGCGCGCTCGCCATCGCGTTCGGCTTCCCGGTCCTCCACTCGCTCACCATCCACACCGGGCTCCGCGGACCGCGAACCTCGCTGGGCTTCGCCGGCGAACGCTTCGGCATCCCCGGTCTCGTGGCCGAGGTCGGAGGGCTCGGGTTCGGAGACGCGCGGGAAGAGGCCTGGATCGCGCAGAACGTGGACGGCACGCTCGGCGTCATGCGTGAACTCGGGATGGTCGACGGCGACCCGCCCCGCCTCGACCGGTATCTGGAAGTGCACGACTACTGGCGCGTCGGACCGCGCGCGGGCGGCTACCTCGAGCCCGTCATGGGGCTCGACCGGCAGTTCACCGACGTCCAGCCCGGCGATCTGATGGCCCGCGTCGTGGATCCGCGGACCTTCGATGTCGTCGAGGAGGTGCGGGCCCCCGGTCACGGCACGATCTTCTACGCGTGCCGCGCGCACATGGTGCGCCCGGGCGGCTGGGCCTACGGCGTGGCCAACCGCGAGGACGGGCGCACGGGATGGGTGACGGCATGACGAGAGCGATGCCTATGCTCGCGGTGGCCCTCGGCGCCATCGCCGCCGCGTGCGGCGGCGGCACAGGCTCCTCGACGGACGGCGTGCGCGACACGCTGATCTTCTCGGCGCCGGCCGACGCGACCACGCTCGATCCGCACAACACCACCGACACCGAATCCGACCAGGTGATCCAGATGGTGTTCGAGACGCTGATCGGCTTCGACGACGAGATGCGCATCGTCGGGCGGCTCGCGGAGCGGTGGGAGGTGGAAGAGGACGGTGTCACCTGGACGTTCCACCTTCGCCGGGGCGTGTCGTTTCACGACGGCGCTCCATTCGACGCGCACGCGGTGCAGCGCAACTTCGCGCGCGTGCTGGACCCGGCACAAGGGCACAAGCGCTTCCAGTTGTTCGAGATGATCGAACGCGTGGACGTCGTGGACGAACACACGGTGCGCATCGTCACCGAGTACCCCTTCGGCGCGTTCGAGCCGACCATGGCGCACGTCTCGGCGGCGATCGTGAGCCCGGCGGTGGCCGAGAGCGCCGGATCGCGTTTCGGCACGACCGCCGAGGCAACGTCCGGCACGGGCCCCTATCGCGTCGTGCGGTGGCGCAAGGACCAGGAGATCGAACTCGAACGCGTTGAGGGACATTGGACCGGCACGCCGCCAACCCGCCGCCTGCTCTACCGTCCCATTCCGGAGAACGCGGCGCGCGTCATGGCGCTCGAGGCCGGGGACGTAGACGTCATCTCGCGCGTTCCGCCGCCCGACATGCGGCGGCTCGAGGCCTCGGGCCACGTCGCGGTGCTGCGCACGGTGAGCATCGGCGCGCAGCAGTTCCGCTTCAACATGACCAAGGCGCCCTTCAAGGATCCACGCGTCCGGCGAGCGATTGCGCACGCCGTGGACCGGCGCGCGATCGTAGACACGCTGCTGGCAGGCTTCGCCACGCCGTCCACGAGCGCGCTCACCCCGATCATGCGGGGCTATGCCAACCTGGGCGAGATCCCCTACGACCTCGAGCGTGCGCGTTCGCTTCTGCGCGACGCCGGCTATCCGAACGGCTTCCGCACCACGATCGCCACGACGCCGCGCTACCCGATGGGCGTGGAACTGGCCGAGGTCCTCGCGTCGCAGCTCAAGCTGGTGGGTATCGAGGCAAGCATCGACGTGTACGACTGGGGCACGATGGTGCAGTTCTGGCAGGGCCTGCCGCCCGAGAAGAACCCTCAGGAGATCTTCATCATGGGCGCGGGGGCGTCCACGGCTGATGCCGACTGGGGCCTCCGGCCAATCTTCCAGACCGCGCCGACCAACGAGAACAACTACGGCTACTACTCGAACGCCGAGTTCGATCGCGTCATCCAGGCCGCCATGCGCGAGACCGACGACGACGCGCGCCAGGCGCTCTACCGTCGCGCCCAGGAGATCGTCTACCTGGAGGATCCCGGTGCGATCTGGCTCTTCGATAATTACTACCTCGTCGCGGCGCGCCTGGCGGTGGAGGGCGTGACGCCGTCGGCGCTCGGCACCGTAACGTTCACACGCGCGGTCGTGCGCGACTGATCGTGACAGGCGCGCCCGCGGCCGGCGTGATCGCCCGCGCGCTGACCACGGCTGCCGGCCGCACGCTGCCTGTGCTGGCGGGCATCTCGCTGCTCGTCTTCCTGATCGTCCACGCCATCCCCGGCGACCCCGCCGTGATTGCGGCCGGGCTCGAGGCCAGCCCCGAGACCGTGGAGCGCATCCGTCGCGACCTGGGTCTCGATCGGCCGCTGCCCGTGCAGTTCGTCTCGTTTGTCGGCCGCGCCGTGCAGGGCGATCTCGGGATCTCGATTCGCACCGGCCTCCCTGTCGCCGGCGAGATTGCCGACCGGCTGCCGCTGACGCTGCTTCTGGCCGCGGCCGGGGCAATCGTGGCGACGGTCTTCGGGCTCGCGGCGGGAGTCCTGGGCGCCGTCTTCCGCAACCGCTGGATCGACCACCTCGTGATGAGCCTGACGCTCGTGGCCGTGTCGACGCCGTCGTACTGGCTGGCGTTGATGCTGATGTTCGCCTTCTCGCTTCACCTCGGCCTGCTGCCGTCGATCGGCATCGGCACGCCGGCCCACTTCGTGCTGCCGATCGCCACGCTCGGGCTGCAGTCGGCCGGCCTCGTCGCGCGAATGACGCGGGCCACGCTCCTCGACGTGCTGCAGGAAGACTACGTCCGCACGGCGCGCGCCAACGGCGTGCCGGCCGCGCGCGTCCTGTGGCGCCACGCGCTGCCCAACGCGCTCGTCCCGATCACCGCCGTGATTGGCCTCCGCTTCGGAGGGCTGCTGGCCGGCACCGTGCTCGTCGAGAGCGTGTTCGCCATCCCCGGCGTGGGCCGGATGATGGTGGATGCCGTGCTCGCGCGCGACTTCCCCATGGTGCAGGGTGGCGTGCTGGTGGTGGCCTCGCTTTATGTCGTCGTCAACGCCGCCACCGATGCCATGGCCGGTGTGCTCGATCCACGGGTGCGTACGTGAGACGGGGCGCCGTGTCGCGCTTTCTTGCCAATCGCGCCGCAGCGGGCGCGGCCCTCGTGCTGCTCACCGCCGCCAGCGCGGCGCTGGCCGCCCCGTGGCTGGCGCCGCACGACCCTCTGGCCGTGGACCTGATGAACACGCTGGCGCCCCCGTCGGCGGCGCATCCGCTCGGGACCGACCACCTGGGCCGCGACACGATGAGCCGGCTCCTCTTCGGCGCGCGCGTCTCGCTCGGCATCAGCCTCGTGAGCATCGGCGCCGCGCTCGTCCTGGGAGTCACCCTCGGCCTGCTCGCGGCCTGGTACCGCGGCGCGGTGGACGCCGCATTCGTGCGGGTGATGGACGTGCTGCTTGCCTTTCCCGATCTGCTCCTGGCCATTGCCGTCGTGACGATTCTCGGGCGCAGCCAGGCGAGCACAATTGTGGCCGTCATGGCGTTCTCGCTGCCGACGCTCGGGCGGGTGACGCGTGCCGCCGCCCTCGGCGCGGTCGCCAACGACTTCGTACTCGCGGCACGCGCCGCCGGGGCGTCGCACCGCTGGATTCTCGCTCGTCACGTCCTGCCGATGTGCCTCTCGCCGATCGTGGCGCAGGCCACCGTGATGCTGGGCTCCGCGATTCTGCTGGCGTCAGGTTTGTCGTTCCTCGGCCTCGGCGTGCAGCCGCCCGACCCGGAGTGGGGCGCGATGCTGAGCCGCGGTCGCGACATGCTGCGGACGGCGCCCCTCGGCGCAATCGCCCCGGGGCTGGCCATTACCATCGTCGCGCTCAGCTTCTCGCTCGCGGGCGACGGCCTGCGGGATGCGTTGGATCCGAAGGGATGATCTCAGGTCCGGCGGGTCCGACGGGTTCGGCGGGTCCGGCGGGTCCGACGGGTCCGACGGGTTCGGCGGGTCCGGCGGGTCCACTCTCACCCGGTCGCGGGAGCGTCCCCCGCTCCCGCGTCAGTTCCCGCCTCCACCGCCGCCAGGAGGCCCGCCACCGGGAGGCCCGCCGCCGGGAGGGCCTCCGCCAGGAGGTCCGCCGCCGGGAGGTGCGGTCTCGCTGGGAGGACCCGTGATGGTGACCCGGGTGGCCTGCACGTAGCCCTCCTGCAGGGACCCGAGCACGTTGACCCGGACACCGTTCTCCAGATCGCCGAACCCGCGGGGGCCGTTGAACGCCGTCCGGGCATCCCCGCGCACCTGGCGCCCGTCCACAACGAACCCGAACGCGGTGGCCGTGCCGCTCAACTGCGCGATTGCGCCGTTGACTGTCACCGGCACGCTCGTGTTGGTGTTCTGCACGATGATCTCGCGCGCGGTCACCGCGCCAGACTCGAGCACGCCCGACACGTGCACGCGCATCCCGATTGCGAGGTCGGCAAACGGCACGACGACACCACCCTTGCGGATGAGCGTCTCCGACGCGACGCGCACCGGTTGCGCGCCGACCATCAACTGCGGCACCAGCGACTCGATGCGCCCCTCGACCTGGACCTCGCCCGCGCTCCTTCGCTGCTGTGATTCGACGATGGCCGTGGAGGCGCTCACCGTCACGGTCACCTCCACCTCCTCGCCCTCCACCACGGGGTCGAGTGTGGCTTCAGCATCGATGTTACGCCCGCAGGAACCAGCGCTTCCGGTAGAGCCCCTCGAGCAGTGCGTAGAGCACCGCGAGTGCCGTGAAGGCAAACAGCAACGACGCGGTCTTCGGCGGCGCGAGCGGCTCGAACAGGGTGGCGTGAAGCCAGCGGTACAGGGTCACACCGGTCTCGGCACCCGAATCGACGCGGATCAGCAGAAGCGTCTTCACCAGCAGGCCCGACACCACGAACAGCGCGAGCGCGTTGGTGCCCATCACCACCAGGGGCCTGGTCCAGCCTCGCCACCCACGCACATCCACCACCCAGTAGACAACGGCCAGCCCCAGCGACGCGAGGCCGCTCGTGAAGAGCACATAGGAGCTCGTCCAGAGGTTCTTGTTGATGGGGAACGAGACGCCCCAGAGAAGACCCGCCGCAGTGGAGGCGAAGCCCGCCCCGATGAGCCACGCCACCTTGCGAGCCGGTGTCCCCGTACCAAGCAGGAGCGTGCCGGCCGCCAGCCCGGTCAGGGCGGTCGCGATCGCGGGGAGGGTACTGAGCAGCCCCTCCGGGTCCCACGTGGCCGACTGCCGCCAGAGATGAGCCTCACCGAGCACGGCGCGATCCAGCCACGCGCCGAGGTTGCCCGACGGCGTCAGATCCCCGGCTGCGCCGCCCGGGACAGGGACGAAGCGCAGCAGTGCCCAGTACGCGACGAGCAGTGCGCCCGCACCAGCCAGGGCGCCACGGAGACGGCCGGCCTCGTCGTGACGCGCCATCGCGCGATGGAACAGCGCCGCGGCGAGGTAGCAGAGGGCAAGCCGCTGCAGCACGCCCATGATACGGACGGTCGTGACATCGAAGCGCGGATAGAGCGCCAGCAGGAGCCCGAGCCCGAACAGCACGGCGGCACGGCGCACGAACGCCGCCACGCCCGCGTCGCGTCGACGCGACAGCACGATGGACACGCCGACGATGAATACGAAAAAGGGGAAGATGAGGTCGGTCGGGGTCCACCCGTGCCACTCGGCATGCAGCAGCGGCGCGTAGACCGCGCCCCAGTCGCCCGGGGTGTTCACGATCACCATGGCGGCCATCGTGGCACCCCGGAAGACGTCGAGCGACGTGAGCCTGGTCAGAAGCGAGGCCTCTCCACTGTCGGCGCCGGCTGCTCGATCAGCCAGTGCACGAACCAGCTCCGGATCCGCTCGAGGCGGTCCACGAGCAGCCAGGGCTCGCCCGTGCGCGACAGGCCGTGCGAGGACCGGGGATAGCGCACGAGTTCCACCGGCACCTTGCGCTTCATCAGCGCCATGAACCATTGCTCACCGTCCGCGATCGGCGTCCGGTAGTCGTTCTCGCTGTGAATGATGAGCGTCGGGATCGTGACGTTCTCGACGTACGAGATCGGCGACAGCCGCCGGTACAGTTCGCGTTGCTCCCACGGCGCGCCGAGGAACTCGTACTCGGTGAGCCCCTGCGCGTCGGACGTGCCGTACCAGCTCTCCCAGTTCGTGATCGACCGGCTCGTGACGGCCGCGGCGAACCGGTTGGTCGTGGCCGACAGCCAGTTGGTCATGAACCCACCGTAGCTCCCCCCTGAGACCCCGATGCGACGACGGTCGATCTCGGGATATTTCGCGATCGCGGCGTCGATGCCGGTCAGGAAGTCTTCGCTGTCCATCTCGCCCCACTTGCCGCGCGTCGCGTACGTGAACGCGTGCCCGTAGTTGCTCGACCCGCGCGGGTTGGGATACAGCACGAAGAAGCCGGCGTTCGACAGCACGTGGAACGTGCGGAACCACGTGTTGCCGTACGCGCCGTGCGGCCCTCCGTGAATCTTGAGCACCATCGGGTACTGGCGCCCCGGCTCGTAACCGACCGGCTTCACGAGCCAGCCCTCGATCTCGGTGCCGTCGGCGACCGTCCACGTCAGCCGCTCCGCGGGCATCCGCGTGACATCGGCCAGCCACGCGTCGTTGAACCGGGTGACGCGCTGTTCGCCGGCGCCGTCGGCGCTCGCCACGAACACCTCGTCAGGCGTGACGGCATCGGTCGCCGCGTACGCCATCACGCTGTCGTCGAGCGCGAGCGACACCGAAGACAGCTGACGGTCGCCCGACGTGACCTGGCGCACCGGCCCGCCGGCCCCCGCCACTTCGAACACGTGTGCATTGCCGCCGACGCCCGCCGGGAACCATACGGCCTGTCCGTCGGCGCGCCACGACGGCGTGCCCGGCGCGAGGTCCCAATCGCTGGTGAGATTGCGCGGCGCGCCCTGGAACGATCCGTCGGGCCCGAGGTCCACCACCATCACATCCGTCTCGGCCCCGCGCTCGGGCGTCGAGAGAAAGGCGAGCCGGCGCCCGTCGCGCGAGACGGCCGGCGCGCGCTCCCCACCGGGGTTGGTCGTCAACCGCCGGGGCTCCCCGCCGTCGCGCGCGACCAGATAGATGTCCGTCGTGGGATCGGCGCTGTACTCGTCGTCCTGTGCTTCGTCGCCGACGAAGTAGAGACGTGCGCCGTCGGCCGACCAGGCAACCTGCCCGACGTCGAACGGGAGGCTGGTGAGCTGCCGCGCCTCGCCGCCGTCGGCGGGCACCACCATCAGCTGACGTTTCGTACGCACGGACGGGTGCGGCACGAACTGCAGGGTGCCGTCGCTCTTGTAGCGCATCGAGGTCACGACACGCCCGTCGAACCGATCGGCATCGAGCGTCCGGGTGACGGCGTTCGGCGCAATCCAGCCCTCACGCGGCTTCGCCTCGTCGTCCCCGCGCGAAGGCGCCTTGACGTAGGCGATCCACTTGCCGTCGGGCGACCAGATGGGCGTGCCCTCCACACCGTCGATACGGAAGGCCTCACCGCCCGGCGCGGTGACGCGGGCGAACCAGGTGGCGTTGTCGTCGTCGCCACGCCTCGAGGTGAACGCCAGCAGCGTACCGTCTGGCGACCAGACGGGCCCCGACGAGTCCTCGGTGGGATCGGTGAAGCGGAACGGGTCGCCTTCGGGCCGGCCGTCGCGGAGCCGCTGCAGCCACACCGTGCGGTGCCGCTTGTTGTCCTCCTCCACGACCGTCGTCACCGTGAAGGCGACGAACTCCCCCGGTGGCGACACGGTGACGTCGCTCACCGCCACTTCGCGATAGAAGTCTGACGGGACGACGCCTCGTGGCTGCGCCTCTGCCCTCGCGGTGACGCAGGCCACGAGCACGGCGACGACGACGAGCAGGCGAGCACGCATGATCTTCTCCCTCGAATGAGTGTGTCTGGGGCGGCGCGGCCCGAGGGCCATGATGTCGCGGGCCACGGCTGCGGTCAACGACGAGCGAGAGGGAGGCCCCGGCCGGCGCGGGCTCACCGCGCCGGCCAGGGTGGATGCGTCAGAAGTCGAGGCTGAAGCCGACGCGGATGATCCGCGGCGCCAGGATCTCGTTCGGCCGGCGGTGATTCGCCCCGATCGCGTTGTTCCAGTTCACGATCGTCTCGGCGTTGCTGATGTTGTAGAAGTCGATCTGCGGCGAGATGCGGCGGCCGTCCGCGAAGCGGAACGACTTCGCGATGCGCAGATCGACCATCCGCACGCTCGGCAGCCGCTCGTCACCGCGCCGGCTCAGCGGCACCGTCTGGCTGGCGCGCGTCAGGGCCACCCCCTGCTGGGCCGCCAGCGCGCGGGTCACCTGGAAAGTCGACACCACCGGGTAGCCGGTGTTCGCGATGAACGAGCCGGACAGGTTGATGTCGCCCGGCAGCATGTAGCTGCCCGACAGGCGGAACGACACCGGCGAGTCGTTGCCGATGATGCCGCGATCGTAGACCGTGACGTTCGGGTCGTTGAGGTCGGTGCCCTGGGTCTGTCCGCCCTGGTTCTTCCCGAGCGTGAGGCCGGCGTTCATCTGCCAGCGGTTGGAGAACCGCTTGGCGGCGGTCAACTCCACGCCCTGGTACTCGGTGTCCAGGTAGTCCTGGTTGCCGCGGATGTTGTTCTGTGCCGCCACGAAGGCCGGGGCGATGTTGTAGACGGTCACCTGCTGCGGACCCGCCGGTCCGTTCACCGTGAGCTGGTGTGGCGTGTACGCACTGGCCGGCACGGCGGTGTTCCGCACGCCGAGCTGCTTGCGGTTGGTGCGGTAGTAATACACCACGCCCACGCGCATGTCGCGCATCAGCTGGTGCTCGATACCGGCGGTGACCTCGTCGGAGAACGGCCAGTCCACGCCGTTCGGATCGTAGAACGTCGAGACGCCGCCGCTGAAGCCCGTGCACGGTCCGGTGATCTCGCTGACCTGGAACCGTCCGTCACCGTTGGCGTCGCCCCACGGGCACGTGCGGCTGCCCACCGTGTTCGGGTTGACCGAGGTGACGCGGTCGATGCCCACCTGCAGCGCGTAGCGGCTGTAGCTCAACTTGAGAGCCGTGCGGCCGTTGCCGAACAGGTCGTACGCCGAGCCGGCGCGCCACACGCCGATGCTCTGGCTGATCACTTCCTGCTCTTCGAAACGCCGTGCCTCACTGAACGGACCGCCGGGGCTGCCTTGCTCCGGAAGCTTTCCGACATAGCGGTCGAAGCGCGCGCCGAGGTTGAGCGTCAACCGCCGCGCGATGTTCCACGAGTCCTGGACGAAGAAGCCGACCACGTTGGCCACGCTCTGCGGGTTGACCGGCGTATTGTACTGCCGCACCGAAATCGGCACGCCGCCCGAGTAGAGCACGTGGTGGTGGTTTTGAACGGTGTAGTCCTGCTCGAACGACAGGCGCGCCAGCTGGATGCCTGCCTTGAACAGATGTTCGCCACCGAGGCCGCTCATGCTGTAGGACAGCGCGTTGTCCCACTGAAAGCGCCGGTTGGGCTGCTGTTCGTGCCGGTTCGCCACGTAGTCGGCGATGCCGAGCGTCGAGTCTTCCATGCGGACCGCGTCGGCCGGCGTCCCGGGCTGGACGGAGTAGTTCGTCTGGCCGAGCATCGCGCTGAACGCCGACTCGAAGACCGCGAGGTTCCGGACGCCGGTGTACTTCACCTGCGTGGTGCTCGCCGGGTTGGTCTGGACGACCGAGGCGATGTCGGGCATGGCCAGCGACCCGTCGCGGCGGTGCCCGCGGATCTTGTCGTTCCACAGGTACGAGACGAGCAGCCGGTTGTTCGGGGTGAAGGCCGCCGTCACCTTCCCGGAGTAGTTCTTCAGCGTGTTGTCGTCGAGCGCCTGGCTGCCGTCTGAGTTGCGCGCATTGACGAGCTTGTTGACGATCCACCGCCGGACCGTCCCGTTGACCCACAGGCGATCGCGAACGAGGGCGCCGCCGCCCGACAGGTTCACGTCGTAGGTCTTGAGCGTCGGGTTGCCGAGAAACCCGGCCCACTCGTTGGCGATGTCGAGATGGTTCTTGGCCTGCAGGTCCTCGTTCGCGAACGAGTAGCGCAGGTTCCCGCGCCACGGGTTACCGCTGGTCTTCGTGACCATGTTGATCGACACGCCGCCGACCAGCACCTCGGCCGGGATGGCGGACGTCATGTAGTTGACCTCTTCGAACATGCCCTGGTCGTAGTACAGCATCGTCGCGCCGCCGCCCCCGCCGGGCCAGTTCACCGTCGCACCGTCGATGTTGTAACTGACGTCGTTGGTGTTGGAGCCGTGCGAGGACATGCCACTCTGCTGAACCGACTGCGTGCCGCCGACGTCGTAGGTGGACACCTGAACGCCGGGAATGAGTTTCGCCAGCGACCAGGGGTCGCGCCCGGTCGGGACGCCCTCGAGCACATCCTGCCCCATCACGGTCTGCTGGAGCGTGGAGCGGACGTCGATGGTGGGCGACTCGCCGGTGACCGTGATGGTTTCCTCGACGTTCCCCAGCTCGAGCCGTGCGTTGACCGTGGCTACGAACGAGGCACTGACGCGCACGTCCGGCTGCTCGACGCTCCGAAACCCGGCAGCTCGAACCGGAGCGCGTAGACCCCGGGCGGCAGGCGGTCGAAACGGTATGAGCCGGTCGCGTCGGTCACGACGGCCTGGGTGCCGCCGATGAGCCGCTCGCCGCTGAGCGACACGGTGGTGCCGGGCAGCGTCGCGCTGCTCGTGTCTGTGACCATCCCGACGATCGAACCGGTCTGCACTTGGGCGTGCGCCGTGGACACCGAGAGAACGAGAACGGACACCGCCGCAATCCGTCGCAGAGTCATCCCACTCATACGCCCTCCTCATCGAGTGTCAGGCCGGTCCGACTCCGCACCTGGCACCCTCGACCACCTCCATCACCCGAAAAACCGGTGCGCCGTCGCGCCCGGAGCCGTCTCCCACGGCGGCCACACCGCCTCGCTCCACCGGTGCCCTCCTGGTCACCAACTTGGCTGGCTGGATTTGACGCGTTCCGCCGACGGCGCTGGCGCGCGCCTTCGGCACATAACGGCACGGGAATAGTGCGGGCGGACGGAAGCGACGGGGGATCGAGGTGCCGACGACCGCCAGGAAGGGCGCAAACCGCCGTGTCTTCATGGAACCCCGTGGCGCGCCGCCCCGAGGAGGGGGGCGCAAAATCGGCCGGGTGGCGTCCGTGCCGGGGATTGTGCATGAAGAGCTGGTCTATGTCGACCTCCAATCGACGGTCGGGACAGCAACGGAGCGGCAGCTCATCCGTGGCATCTGCGCCTGGCACGGTCGGCAAGGGCCATTCCCGACCGAGACAGTCGCAGACAACCGAAGACAATTCTGGGCAGGAAACCCGGCGCGGCGCGGCCAGAATTGCCGTAAAATCACGGGGAACCGCACACTGGTCGCGCCCCTCGCGCCGTGCTGCATCGCCGTGGGGGCGTCGTCCGAGGGCACGATGAACAGGTTGACAGCAGCGGCGTTGGGATCGGCGTTGATGGGACTCGGTCTCGGCGCGGCGACAGCGCCGCCCGGCGACCTGCGGCCGGAGCGCCCGATGGCCATCGTCGTTCCTGGTGTCACGGCGCCTGCCTCCGCCCTCACCGTCGCGCAGCCGCCCCCTCCCCGGCCGATCGCAGCGCACACCCCCGCGGCAACCGCCTCGTCTCTCGACGCGGCCGAGCAGACCGCACTCGTCAAGCAGTACTGCGGAACCTGCCACAGCGAGCGTGCCAAGGCCGGCGGTCTGTCGCTGGCCGCCTTCGATGCCGCCACCGCGCCCGATCACGCGGAGGTGACCGAGAAGATGATCCGCAAGCTGCGAGCGGGCATGATGCCGCCGGCGGGCGCAAAGCGGCCGGAGGCCACCACGCTCACGGCGCTTGTGACCGCGCTCGAGACGCGGATGGACCAGGCGGCCGCCCTCAATCCGGACCCGGGCTGGCGGCCGTTCCAGCGCTTGAACCGCGTCGAGTATGCGCGCGCCGTCCAGGACCTGGTCGGCATCGACGTGGACGTGGCCGCCTACCTGCCCGCCGACACGATCAGCCAGGGCTTCGACAACGTCGCGGACGTGCAGACGTTCTCGGCGACGTTGATGGAGGGCTACCTTCGCGCGGCCGGGCGCATCGCGGCCCTGGCCGTTGGCGACCCGGAGACGACAGCGGCCGAGACGGCGTACAAGGTGACGCGGACGGCCTCGCAGCTCCAGCACGTCGAAGGCGCCCCGATGGGCACTCGCGGCGGCACGTCGGTGATCCATAACTTCCCCGCCGACGGCGACTACATCTTCAGCGTGGAGCTGCACGCAAACGCGTGCGGCGTCCTGTTCGGCGCGACTGTGGACGGCGAGCAGATCGAGATCTCGATCGACGGCCGCCGCGTTGCGCTGCTCGACATCGACCGCCGGCTGACCGAGGCCACCACGGGATTGTCGCTGCGCACGCCGCCGATTCACCTGAAGGCTGGCGCGCAGCGAGTCTCGGCCGCGTTCATCCGGCACGCCGAGAGCCCCGTCCTCGACGTGATTGCCCCCATCGAGCACACGCTCGCCGACACGCAGATCGGCGTCGAGTTCGGCATCACCACCGTGCCGCACCTGCGCGATCTCATCGTCATCGGCCCGCGCAACGTCACCGGCATCTCCGAGACGGAGAGCCGCCGCCGGATCTTCACCTGCCGGCCGACCACCGCCGACGAGGAGCCCGCCTGCGCCGCCGAGATCGTGCGCGGTCTGGCGACGAAGGCCTACCGCGGCGCGGTCAGCACCGAGGACTTCGAGGGTCTGATGGCCTTCTACGAGGACGGACGGCGCGAACGGGACTTCGAGTTCGGCGTGATGACCGCGCTCGAAGCCATCCTCGCGAGCCCGCAGTTTCTCTTCCGCGTGGAATCAGCGCCATCAACCCTTTCGGCGGGCGGCACCTACCGGATCGACGAACGGGATCTCGCGACCCGGCTCTCGTTCTTCCTGTGGTCCACGGGGCCGGATGCGGAGCTGCTCGCGCTTGCGCGGCAGGGGCGACTGAGCGCGGCCCTGCCGGCACAGGTCAGGCGCATGCTGGCCGACCCGAGAGCCGAGTCGCTCTCGACGCGCTTCGCGTCACAGTGGCTGCGGCTGCAGGACGTCGATCAGATCCTGCCGGACGCCCTGCTGTATCCGCACTTCGACCACACGCTCGGTCAGTCGTTCAAGCGCGAGTCGCAGCTGCTGTTCGACAGCCTTGTGCGCGAGGACCGGAGCATCCTCGACCTGCTCACCGCCGACTACACGTTCGTCAACGAGCGGATCGCGCGGCACTACGGCATTCCGAACGTCACCGGGCCGTCGTTTCAGCGCGTGACGCTGCCCGACGACAACCGGCGCGGCATCCTCGGCCATGGCAGCATCCTCACGCTGACCTCCGCCGCCGATCGCACGTCGCCCGTGATGCGTGGCAAGTGGGTGATGGAGGTGCTGCTCGGCTCGCCGCCGCCGCCGCCGCCGCCCAACGTGCCGGAGCTCGAGCCGTCGGGCGCCGCGCACGGCGGCCGCCTGCTGTCGGTGCGCGAGCGGCTCGAGGAGCATCGGGCCAACCCCGCGTGCACGTCCTGCCACCGCGTGATCGACCCTCTGGGACTCGCGCTCGAGAACTTCGACCCGACCGGCCAGTGGCGGATCCGCGACAACGGCGTGCCGGTCGATCCGGTCGGCGAGCTGTACGACGGCACGCCCATGGATGGCCCGGGGGGCCTGCGCAACGCGCTCCTGAAACACAGGGACGCGTTTCTCCTGAGCTTCACAGAGAACCTGATGACCTATGCGCTCGGCCGCCGCGTGGAGACGGCCGACCTGCCCACCGTGCGCCGCATCATCCGTGATGCCGGGGCGCAGGACCACAGGGTGTCGGCCTTCGTGCAGGCCATCGTGGACAGCCCGGCATTCCGGATGAGCCGTGTGCCCGAGGCGGCCGCCACCGTGGCGAGCCGCGAGCAGGAGCGCTAGGCCGCCCGCGCGGCCAGACGCAGACGGAAGGACGAGAAACGATGTACATCACCAAGAAGCACCTGTCCCGCCGCGCCGTCCTCAAGGGCATGGGCGTCACGATCGCGTTGCCGCTGCTCGACGCCATGGTGCCTGCCGGGAGGGCGCACGCCGCCACCGCCGCGGGCCACCTGCGCTTCATGGCGATCGAGATGGTCCATGGATCGGCCGGCGCGACCGCCATCGGTGCCAGCAAGCACCTGTGGTCGCCTGCCGACGCGGGTCGTGACTTCGATCTCACGCCGAGCAGCCTCAGGCCGCTCGAGGCCTACCGCGACTACCTCACCATCGTGAGCAACACCGACGTGAGGAACGCCGAAGCGTTCTCTCCGCCCGAGATCGGCGGCGACCACTTCCGCTCGGCCGCCGTGTTCCTCACCCAGGCCCATCCCTATCAGACACAGGGTTCGGACATCCGGGCCGGCACATCCATTGACCAGGTGATCGCGCAGACCATCGGCAAGGACACGCCGATCCCGTCGATGCAGCTGTGCATCGAGAACGTGGACCAGGCGGGCGGGTGCTTCTACGGCTACTCATGCGCGTATACCGACTCGATCAGCTGGGCGTCGCCGACGCAGCCGCTGCCGATGGTGCGCGACCCGCGCATGGTCTTCGACCAGCTCTTCGGCGTCGGCGCGACGCCAGAGGCGCGTGCCGCCCGGCGCCGCCGCGACCGCAGCATCCTCGACTGGGTCAGCGGCTCGGTGAACCGGATGAAGGCCGACCTCGGGGCCGCCGATCGGGTTCGTCTCACCAGCTACCTCGACGACGTGCGCGAGATCGAGCAGCGCATCCAGCGCGTCGAAGCGGCCAACAGCAGCGGCGAGGCGAGGGAACTGCCCGACGCGCCCATCGGCGTCCCGGATTCGTATGGGGAGCACGTCAAGCTGATGCTCGACCTGCAGGCGCTCGCCTTCACCTCGGACATCACCCGGGTGTCGGCGTTCAAGATGAGCCGCGACGTGTCGAACCGCGTCTTCACCGACGCGGGCGTCTCCACCGGCTTCCACATCGCCTCGCACCA
>CAZNOC010000030.1:0-22267 GCA_964574545.1 uncultured Bifidobacteriaceae bacterium
GAGCTGGTCTTGAAGGAGGCCAGGCGCGAGCTCGACCGGCTGTCGAAGATGCCGCCGGCCGCGGCCGAGTACACGGTGTCACGCACCTACCTCGACTGGCTCCTGGCCCTGCCGTGGCTGAAGCGGACGGAGGAGGTCATTGACCTGCCGCGCACCAAGGCCGTGCTCGATGCGGAGCATTCCGGGCTCGAGAAAGCCAAAGATCGCATTCTCGAGTACCTCGCGGTGCGCAAGCTGAACCCGGACGTCAAGGGGCCGATTCTCTGCTTTGTGGGCCCGCCAGGCGTGGGCAAGACCTCCCTGGCGCGGTCCGTGGCGCAGTCGCTCGGCCGCAAGTTCGTGCGTGTCTCGCTCGGCGGCATGCGTGACGAAGCCGAGATCCGCGGCCACCGCCGCACGTACATCGGGGCGCTCCCGGGACAGATCATCCAGGGCCTGCGGCGCGCCGATTCGAAGAACCCGGTGTTCATTCTCGACGAGATCGACAAGCTGGGCGCCGACTTCCGCGGCGATCCTGCCTCGGCCCTGCTCGAAGTGCTCGATCCGGAGCAGAACAACACCTTCAGGGACCACTACCTTGACGTGCCGTTCGACCTGTCGGAGGTGCTCTTCATCACGACGGCCAACATCCTCGACCCGGTGCCGCCGGCCCTGCGCGACCGGATGGAGGTGCTCGAACTGCCCGGCTACACCGAGGAAGAGAAGCTGGCCATCGCCCGCGAACACCTGGTGGGCAAGCAGATTCAGAATCATGGCCTGACGCCAAAGCAGATCGCGTTTCCGGACGCGGGCCTGCGCACGCTCATCCGCGGGTACACGCGCGAGGCCGGTGTCCGCAACCTCGAACGCGAGATCGGGGCGCTCTGCCGGAAGGCGGCGCGCCGGCGTGCCGAAGGCGATGCCGGCAAGGTCCGCGTCACGCCCGATGTCGTGCACGCGATGCTCGGCGCGCCACGGTTCCTCGACGAGGAGATGTCCGAGCGCACGCGCGAGCCCGGCGTTGCGATCGGCCTGGCCTGGACGCCCGTCGGCGGCGAGGTGCTCTTCATCGAAGCCTCGCGCATGGCGGGCACCGGATCGCTCACACTCACCGGGCAGCTCGGCGACGTGATGAAGGAGTCAGGACGAGCCGCGCTCTCCTGGGTGCGCGCGCACGCCACCGAGTGGAGCATCGATCCCGAGTTCTTCAAGGGCTCAGAGATCCACCTGCACGTCCCGTCCGGCGCCATCCCCAAGGATGGTCCCTCCGCAGGCGTGACCATGGCGACGGCCCTGGTCTCGGCGTTGTCACATCGCTCCGTCCGGGGCGACCTCGCCATGACGGGCGAGATCACGCTGTCGGGCCGCGTCCTGCCGGTGGGCGGTATCAAGGAGAAGGTGCTGGCGGCGCGCCGGGCAGGCGTGCGCGAAGTGATTCTGCCCAAACAGAACGAAAAGAACGTCAAGGAGGACCTCGGCGAGGAGCTCACCCGCAACCTCACCATCCACCTGGTGAACACGATCGACGAAGTGCTGCTCCTCGCGTTGCTGCCCGTGCCGCGCCCGGCAGGGCGCAAGGCGTCCCGCCGCGCGCACGCCGCGGTGCAGTAGGATCGTCCTCACACCGCCGGCCCGCCCGCGCGGGCCAGGCCCCAGGGCCATGCGCATCGTCTACTCGCGCCACTACCACGTCGATATCGGCTCGCACGTCTTCCCGACCGTCAAGTACGCCCGGTTGTACGACCGCCTCGTCGCGGCCGGCCTCGCCGTGCCGGACGTGGTCATCGAACCGCCGCCCGCCTCCTGGGACGAGCTGGGCCTCGTCCATACGCCCGAGTATCTCGAGAAGCTCCGGCAGGGGGTGTTCCGCACCGAGGAGCTGGCGCAGCTCGAGATTCCATGGTCGGCCGGCATCGTGGACGGCTTCCGGACGATGACCGGGGGCACGATCCTGGCGGCGCGCCTCGTCGTGCAGCGCCCCGAGGCCAGCGGCCGCACACCGGCCGCCGCGCGCGTGGTCTGCCATCTCGGCGGCGGGCTTCACCACGCGTTCGCCGATCACGGGGAAGGCTTCTGCCTGTTCAACGATGTGGCCGTGGCCATCCGCGTGTTGTTCGCGGACGCGGCAGCCTCGAGTGCTGCGGTCATCGACCTCGACGTTCACCAGGGCAACGGCACCGCCACCATCTTCCACGGCGACGCACGTGTCTTCACGTTCTCGATGCACCAGCAGTACAACTACCCGGTGCACAAGCCGGCCAGCTCGCTCGACATCGGGCTGCCCGACGGAACGACGGACGAGGCGTACCTGGACCGGCTCGGCGGCGCGCTGAAGCAGGTGTTCGAGCACCTGCCGGACGTCGCGTTCTATCTGGCGGGCGCCGATCCCTACGAGGACGATCAGCTCGGCGGCCTCGCCGTGACGAAGCAGGGCCTGCGCCTTCGCGACCGGATGGTGCTGCAGGCGGCGCGGAACGCCGGAGTCCCCGTGGTGGTGGTGCTGGCAGGGGGCTACGCGCGGCGGCTCGAGGACACCGTGGACATCCACTTCGCCACCGTCGAGGAGGCGTCGCGGCTCTGACGCCTCGGCCGGCGCCCGTGCCCACGGGCGCGTGGAGACCACGGACCGCGCGCACGCCTCAGATCAACGTGAGTCCGAACGCCGTCTTGAGGTCGAGGATGTCGCCGGACCGCACGAGCGAGCGGGCCTCGTCCACCGTGAACGTGCGCGGCTCGATCGCCTCGTCCGCGTCCGGCTTCACTGAGGAGTCTGGCGCCGGCGGCGCGAGGTCGAGACAGCGGTAGTAGATCATCACCTCGTCGCAGAAGCCCGGCGTCGGGAAGTAGCCGTGTACGCGCTCGACCCGCCCGGGCACCAGGCGGATCTCCTCTTCACACTCGCGAGCGGCTGCCTCCGCAGGATCTTCCCCAGGCTCCAGGCTGCCCGCAGGCAGTTCCCAGATCCACCGGTCGATCGCGTACCGGTACTGCCGGATCAGAATGACCGTCCCCGCCGCAGGCTGCGGCAGCAGAACGACGGACCCGGGATGCCGCACGATCTCCATGTCAATCGTGTGCCCCGACGGGAGGGTCACACGGTCCACCTCCACGCGGAACACCCGGCCCCGATGCACTTCTCGGCGGCTCAGCAGCACTGAAGGCCCACCCCGAGCGCCTTCGGCAGCCCCCGCACCGCGGGACTCATCCTCCATCGTCGTCTCCTTCGTCCGCACCCGCGTCCCTGGCGGCGAACACCTTTTCACGCAGTTCGATCGGCGTGATGTCCTCGAGCACGGACAGCAGGGGTGCCGGAATGGGCGCGGTGAATTCCAGGCGTTCTCCGGTACCAGGATGCGTGAACGCCAGGCGCTCGGCGTGCAGGAACGGGCGGTCGAGTCTCAGGACGGCGCGGAGCGACCCCGGCACACGGCGGCGCACACCACCGTACAGCGCGTCGCCGACGATGGGGTGGCCGATCGCGCTCAAGTGCACCCGGATCTGGTGGGTGCGGCCCGTGAAGATCGCCACCCGGATGAGCGACACGCCCGGCAGGTGACGCGCCCACGTGACGCGCGTGACCGCCGTCCTTGCGCGGCGCGACCGCGACGACATCTTCTGTCGATTGCCCGGATCCCGTCCGATCGGCGCATCGATCCGCTTGCGCGCATGCACGATGCCCCAGACGAGCGCCACGTACTCCTTCTCCACCTCGCGGTCGTGGAACTGCCGCGCCAGTTCCTGATGAGCCGTGTCGTGCTTGGCGACGACCATGACCCCGGACGTGCCCTTGTCCAGGCGATGGACGATGCCTGGCCGTGTTTCGCCGCCGATGCCGGAGAGGTCCTTGACGTGATGGAGGAGCGCGTTCACCAGCGTGCCCCTGCCGTGCCCGGCCGCCGGGTGCACGACCATGCCCGCCGGCTTGTTCACCACCACCACGTCGGCATCATCATGGAGGATCTCGAGGGGAAGGTCCTCGGCCTCGAGGGCGGACGGCTCGACGTCGGGCAGCTCGATCGAAACGGTGTCGTCCTCGCGCAGGACGACGTTCGCCTTGACGGTCTTGACGCGGGGCAGCGTGACGTGGCCGCCTTCGATCAAGCGCTGAATCTGGGACCGCGAGTGCTGAGGGACCTCCGAGGCAAGGAAGCGGTCGAGGCGCATCCCCTCGTGCTCCGGGCCAATCACGAACTCGAGGCGCGTCACGGCCGGCGCCCCGGGCGTCCGGCGGGAGGGGATCATGAGAAGCGCGGCTTGCGGGGACGGGAGGGCTGAGCGGGCGCCGGTTGATCCGTCCGGCTCAGGCGCCAGAGCATCACGAGGCTCAGCGGGAACAGGACCACCGAAATGAACTGCGACGTGGACATCATGTCGAACACGACGCCGCGCTCGTCGCCGCGGAAGAACTCGATGCCGAAGCGGAGGACCGAGTAGATGAGCACGAACTGCCAGAAGGTGCGGCCGGCGAACTGTCGGCCCCGTCCCTCGGTGGCCAGCAGCGTCACGAGGATCACGAGCCCCGCGAGGGCCTCGTAGAGCTGCGTCGGGTGGAGCGCCACGCCGAGGGGCGTCCCCACGTTCAAGGCCGCGGCAGGATCGGTGAACGTGATGGCCCAGGCGACCTCCGTGGGCCGTCCGTAACAGCAGCCCGCCAGCAGGCAGCCGAGCCGTCCGACCATGTAGCCCAGGGCGATGCCCGGCGCGAACAGGTCACCAGACGTCCACAGGGGAAGCTTGTGCTTCTTCAGCTGGTAGATGCAGACGACGACGGCGGCGATCAGCCCGCCATAGAAGACGCCGCCCGACCGGACGAGCGTCATGAAGTTGTCCCAGCTCGACGTGAAGTACTGGAAGTCGACGATGAAGAGCAGGGCCTTGGCGCCCACGAGGGCCGCGATGATGACCCAGATGCCCAGGTCGAGCACGCGATTGCCATCGAGGCCCACGGCGTTCGCGCGCCGGACGGCCATCCAGAGGCCGAGCAGGTACGCCGAGGCCAGCAGGACGCCGTATGAGTAGATCGTGAGAGGGCCCAGCTCAAGCAGGATCGGATGCACGGTGTCCCAGTCCCAGAAGATCGAGAATCATCAACACGACGCCCACCGTGATGGCGGCGTCGGCCACATTGAACGCCCAGAAGTGCCAGTCGCGCCAGTAGACGTCCACGAAGTCGAGCACGTACCCCGCCGTACTGCGGTCGATCAGGTTGCCGACCGCGCCGCCGAGCACACAGGCCACGCCCAGCCGCGCAAGGCGGTCCTGCAGCGGCACCGTCCACGCGTACCACGCGATCCCGCAGAACGCCGCGAGCCCGACCAGCGTCAGCAGGGCGGTCTTGAACGGGAAGTCCGCGGCGTTGAGCATCCCGAATGCGGCGCCCGTGTTGTGCACCCGCGTCAGGTTCAGCAGGTCCGGAATCACCTCGACGCTCTGGTGCAGCGCGAGGCGAGGCCGGACGATGGCCTTGGTGATCTGGTCGAGCACCACGACGGTCAGGGCCGTGGCGATCTCGAGCCGGCGCGAGGACAGCAACGTCATCCTACAGGCTGACCGTCTCGACGAGGGCCGCGACGCAACGCTCGCAGAGGCCCTCGAACTCGGGGGTGGTGCTCACGGACGCCACATACCGCCAGCAGCGCGCGCACTTGGCGCCCTCGGCCCTGTCCACCAACACGTCGACGGCCTCGCCCGGCCGCTCGGTCACGTCGACCGCCGACACGCCGAAGAGCGTGGGCAGTTCCTCCAGGTACGCCGCCAGCCGCTGGTATGTTTCGCCGCCGGCCGTGATGGTGAGGCGCGCCGACAGCGACCCCGCAATCACCCTGTCTTTTCGCTTCTGCTCGAGCGCGAGGTTCACCTGATCGCGCACGAGGACGAGGGCGGCCCAGCGATCGAGCAGGCTCTGATCGATCCAGCGATCGAGCCCGGCGGGAAACTCGGCCAGGTGCACCGAGGCCTCGCGGGTCCCCGGCAGGGTCCGCCACAGATCGTCCATCGTCACCGGAAGAATCGGCGCCATCAGCCGCGCCAGGCCGTCGGCGATCAGATACATCGCGGTCTGTCCGGATCGTCGCGCCGCCGACTTCCTTCCGAACGTGTACATCCGGTCCTTGGTGATGTCCACGTAGAGCGCGCTGAGGTCCACCGTCACGAGCTGGTTCGACGTCTGGAAGACCACCGGGTAGTCGTAGTCGTCGTAGGCTGCCGTGATCCGGGCCGAGGCCGCGGCAAACGTGGCCATCGCCCAGCGATCGACCTCGAGCATGTCCGCCGGCGCCACCATGTCGGCCGCCGGGTCGAAGTCGTACAGGTTGGCGACGAGCACCCGGATCACGTTCCGCATCTTCCGGTACGAATCGACGACGCGCGCCAGGACCTCCTTGCCGAGCCGCACCTCCTCGCGGTAGTCGACCATCGAGACCCACAGGCGCAGGATCTCCGCGCCGCTCGCCTGCATGACGTCCTGAGGGGAGACGACGTTGCCGAGCGACTTCGACATCTTGCGGCCGTGCTCGTCGACCACGAAGCCGTGTGTCAGCACCTGGCGGAACGGGGCGTCTCCGCGGGTCCCGATCCCGACCAGCAGCGAGCTGTGGAACCAGCCGCGGTGCTGATCACTCCCCTCGAGGTACATGTCCGCCGGCCAGTGGTGGCCGGGTGCGAAGGGCAGCACCGCTTCGTGGCTCGAGCCGGAATCGAACCACACATCGAGGATGTTCGCCTCGCGCTCGAACGAGGTGCCCCCGCACGAGGGGCACGCCAGTCCCTCCGGCAGGAACTCCTCGACCGGGCGCTCGTACCACGCGTCGGCGGAATGCTGCTCGAAGACCGCGGCGGCGCGGTCGGTAAGCGCCCGTGTCAGCACGGCCGTGCCGCAGGCGGTGCAGTCGACGGCCGGAATGGGCACGCCCCACGACCGCTGCCGGGAGATGCACCAGTCGGGCCGGTTGGCGATCATGCCGTAGATGCGATCGCGGCCCCAGCTCGGGATCCACCGCGTGCGATCGATGGCGTCGAGTGCGCGCGATCGCAGCCCGTCCGCCTCCATCGCGATGAACCACTGCGCGGTGGCGAGGAAGATCACCGGGTTGTGGCACCGCCAGCAGTGCGGATACGAGTGCTCGTAGCTCTCGCGGTGCCAGAGCCGCCCGCGGGCGGCGAGCGCCTCCTCGACCTTCGGGTTCGCCTCGAAGACGCGCAGCCCGGCGAAGAGCTCGACGCTATCGAGGAAGTGCCCGCCGGCGTCGAGGGGACCGTAGATATCGAGTCCGTAGCGGACACCGGTGCCGTAGTCGTCGGCGCCATGGCCGGGAGCGGTGTGGACGACGCCCGTTCCCTGTTCGAGGGTGACGTAGTCGCCGAGCACGCCGAGCGAATCCCGGTCGTACAGTGGATGACGGAAGACGAGGCGCTCCATCACCCGGCCCTCGAACGTGGCCAGCGGGGCACCGAACGCACGCCCGATGCGCGTGGCGATCGTCTCGCCCAGGTCCCGCGCCACGATCACGACCGTGCCGCCGGCGTCGTACGCGGCGTAGGTCAGATCAGGATGGAACGCCACCGCGAGGTTCGACGGGATCGTCCACGGGGTCGTCGTCCAGATGAGCGTCGAGACAGGACGATCGCCGAACGATGCCGCTTCGGGCACGCGCGACACGAGGTCCGCGCGGCTCTCGCCGGCCATCGGGAACTCCACGTAGATCGACGGCGAGACGTGCGGCTCGTATTCGACCTCTGCCTCGGCCAGGGCCGTGCGGCAGTGGATGCACCAGTGGACGGGCTTCTTGCCCTTGTAGACCATGCCCCGTTCGACGAACGTGCCAAGCGCCCGCACGATCGCCGCCTGGTACTCGTACCGCATCGTCAGGTACGGCTCGTCCCATGCGCCGAAGATGGCGAGGCGCTTGAAATCGCGGCGCTGGATCTCGACGTACTTCCAGGCGTAGTCGCGGCAGGCGCGGCGGAAGTTGGCCACCGGCATCGCGCGCTTCTTCGGACCGAGTTCGCGGTCGACCTTGAGTTCGATCGGCAGCCCGTGGCAGTCCCAGCCAGGCACGTACGGCGCGTCGAACCCCGCCATGCTCCGGGACTTGACGACGAAGTCCTTGAGGATCTTGTTGAGGGCGTGCCCGATGTGGATGTCGCCGTTGGCGTACGGGGGGCCGTCGTGGAGCAGGAACGTCGGCCGACCCTGGCGTGCGGCGCGCAGCTGGCCGTACAGATCCATGGCCTCCCAGCGCGCGAGGGCTTCAGGTTCGGCGGCCTGCAGGTTCGCCTTCATTGCGAAGGCGGTGCGCGGCAGGTTGCAGGTGTCCTTCCATTCAGGCATGAGGCTCTATCCATTGTAGTGCAGAGGGGTTACGGGCACGGTGGCCGGATCGTGGCCCCTCGTATAATGGCGGGATGGGCCTCAAAACGGCGGGCGTCGGTGCGGGCGAGGCCGTGGTCCGCGAGGCCGTGCTCGACAACGGGTTGAAGGTGCTGGTGCAGGAGCTGCGCACGGCGCCGCTCGTCTCGGTGTGGTGCTGGTACAGGGTGGGCTCGAAGGACGAGGGCCCCGGACTGACCGGCGTATCGCACTGGGTGGAGCACATGAACTTCAAGGGAACCCGCAACATCCCTCGCGACGAGGTCAAGGGCATCATCGAGCAGTTCGGCGGCACGTGGAACGGCTATACGTGGATCGACCAGACCGCCTACATGGAGACGGCGTCCACCCTCGCGCTCGAGCGGATGCTGTTCATCGAGGCGGAGCGGATGGACGCCTGCCTCTACCATCCGGACGACTGCGAATCGGAGCGCTCCGTGGTCATTTCGGAGCTGCAGGGCGGGGAGAACGACCCCGAGGAGCTGCTCGACAACGAGGTCACGGCGGTGGCGTTCAAGGTTCACCCCTACCGCCACCCGACGATCGGCTGGCTGGGCGATCTGCGGTCGATGACCCGCGACGACCTCTATGGGCACTACCGCCGGTTCTACGTGCCGAATAACGCCACGATCGTGGTCGTGGGCGACGTCGACACCGATGCGACCCTGCGCCGCATCGACCATCATTTCGGGCGCATTCCGGCAGGACAGGCGCCGCCCCGCGTGGCCGCCGTCGAGCCGCCGCAGGCGGCCGAGCGCCGCGTGATCCTGAGCCGGCCCGGCACGACCGCGTACTGGCGCGCGGTGTTCCACGCCCCCGCGGTCGGAGACGCCGACTTCTTTCCGCTCCTGTTCGTGGACGCGATCCTGAACGGCGCGTCCGGGCTGAACATCTGGAACGGACACGGCGTGCCGGTACCGCAGCGCAGCGCCCGTCTGTACCGGGCGCTCGTGGATCGCGGGCTCGCCTCGTCTGTGAGCGGCGGGTTGCTCCCCACCGAGCACCCGTACCTCTATACGATTGCGGCCACGGTCGCTGCCGGGCAGACGCTGGCGGCCGTCGAGGACGTGATGCTTGGCGAGCTGGCGCGTATCGCCCGCGAGGGCGTGACCGAGGCCGAGTGCGCGAAGGTGCGCGCGCAGCTCCGCGCCCGCTTCGTCTACGAGAGCGACAGCATCACGGACATTGGCCACCAGATCGGGTACTTCGAGACGATTGGGGGCTGGCGCCTGTATCACGACCTGCAGCGCCGCCTTGGCGAGGTCACGGTGGAGCAGGTGAGCGCTGCCGCGGCCAGCCGCTTGCGGGCCGACAACCGTACGATCGGGTGGGTGGACCCCGCGGGCGCCAGGATCCACTGACCCGCGGACTCCCCTTATGCCGCTGTCCCCGCGTCGCCTCGTCCTGTCCAACGGGCTCACGCTCGTGATCCAGGAGAACCCGGCGTCGGCTGCCGTCTCAGCCGTCATTTCGGTGGCGGCAGGCGCGGTCAGCGATCCGCCCGGCCACGAGGGCACGGCCGCTCTGGCCGCGCGTGTCATCGATCGCGGGTCGGAGGGCCTGAGTGCCGAAACGATCGCGGACGCCCTCGATTCCCGGGGCGCGGCGCTCAGCGTGAGCACAGGCCGCCACCGCATGTCGCTGTCGTTTACCTGCCTGGCGGAGGACACGGGCGACGTGATGGCGCTGGCCGCGCGCGTGATCACCAGCCCCGTGTTTCCGGAACAGGAGGTCTCCACGCGCCGCGCCGAGCTCGTCACCGAACTGCTGGAGGCGGAGGATGATCCGGCCTCGATGGCCGTTGACCGGATGATGTCGGAGCTGTACGCGGGACATCCGTACGGACGGCCGATCCACGGCCGCGTGGCGACGGTGAGCCCTCTCCATCGCGACAGTCTCCGAGGGTTCCACGGCTCGACGTTCGCGCCGGCCGCCACCACCATCGTCATCGCCGGGGGTGTCGGCGCCGGGGGTGTCATCGACACAGTGGAGCGGGCGTTCGGCTCGTGGCACGCGCCGGCCCCGGTGCCCGTCGAGGTGCCGGTGTCGCCGCCGCCACCGCCCCGCCGCGTGATCGCCGTGCCCATGATGGACAAGGCCCAGACCGACGTGGCGTACGGCCTGATCGGCATCGCGCGGCGCGATCCCGATCACGAGGCCGCCGGGGTCATGAACAACGCGCTCGGGCAGTATGCGATCGGCGGCCGGCTCGGCGACAGCATCCGTGAACGGCAGGGCATGGCCTACTACGTCTACAGCCGGCTCGACGCCAACCACGGGGCCGGGCCGCTGACCGTGCGTGCTGGTGTGTCGGCGGCCAACGTCGAGCGGACCCTGGCATCGATCGACGAGGAGATGCGGACAGTCGTGCGGGACGGGTTCACGGCGAAGGAAGTGGACGAGTCGAAGCGGTACCTGATTGGATCGCTGCCGCGACGGCTGGAGACCAACGCCGGGATCGCGGCGTTCCTCGCCGAGGCCGAGTACTTCGGCCTGGATCTCGACGAGGACCGGGCGCTGCCCGTCCGCATCGCGGCCGTCACCTCCGACCAGGTGCATGCGGCCGCCCGGCGCCTTCTCGACCCGGCCCACGCCATCATCGTCGTGGCCGGACCGTGGGCAGGCCCCCGCGAGGAGGGCGCCTCGTGAGCGCGCCTGGCACCGGCATCCGTGCCGTGTTCTTCGACGTGGACTTCACCTTGATCTACCCGGGCCCGAGGTTGCAGGGCGAGGGCTACCGGCGTTTCTGCCAGGCGCACGACGTCGAGGTGGACGCCGCGCGCTTCGAGCAGGCGGTGGCCGCCGCGTCGTACATCCTCGATGACGTCGAGGAGCCTTTGTACGACGATGGCCTGTTCATTCACTACACGGCGACGATCATCGAGCACATGGGCGGCCGCGGCCCCAACGTCATCCGCGCAGCGCGTGAGGTCTACGCGGAGTGGGCGACGAATCATCACTTCGAGATGTACGACGACGTCGGTCCGATGCTGCTGAAACTGGCGGCGCGCGACCTGACGATCGGCGTGATCTCCAACTCGCACCGCTGCCTTGACGCGTTTCGGGACCACTTCGCGTTGAACGGGATGATCAAGGCGGCCGTGTCGTCCTCGGTGCACGGCTACCTGAAGCCGCATCCCAGCATCTTCGCGCGCGCCATGGCCGAGGCCGGCGTGCAGCCGTCCGAAGCGATGATGGTGGGTGACAGCCTGAAGGCCGACATCGGCGGCGCTCTGGGCGCCGGGATGCGGGCCGTGTTGCTCCGCCGGTCGGGCGAGGTCCCCGCGGACGTGCCCGGGGGCGTGCCTGTCATTCGCACGCTCGACGAACTGCTCGTGCACGTGTAGCGCATGCCGCGCCGGAGCCCTATGACAGACCTCCGCTTTCGCGACCTGACGACCCTCGACGAGTTCCGCGACGTGGTGGCCCTCGAGCAGCAAATCTGGGGCTACGCGGACGCGTCGGACATCTTCACCGTGCCGGTCTTCATCATTACCGTGAAGCGCGGCGCCATTCTGGTCGGCGCCGTCGACGCGCGGGACCGGCTCGTGGGGTTCGCGTATTCGCTGGTGGGGATCAAGGACGGTCACGCGCGGCAGTGGTCGCACATGACGGGAGTCCTGCCCGAGCACCAGGGGACCGGCCTCGGGTACCGCCTGAAGCTGGCCCAGCGCGAGCGCGCGCTCCGGGCAGGGTTTGACCTGGTCGAGTGGACGTTCGATCCCCTCCAGGCGCTGAACGCCCACTTCAACTTCGCGAAGCTCGGGACGGTGGCGGAAGAGTACGCGGACAACGTCTACGGGGAGTCGAGCTCGGCCCTGCACCGCGGAACGCCCACGGACCGGTTAATCGCGCAGTGGTGGATCGGCGGGTCCCACGTCGAGCAGCGGCTCTCGGCGCCCGCCGCGCCGCGTCCCCCCGGGGTCCCGGACGCCCCGGCGGCCAACCGGACGATGGTGAGCGGTGGGTTGCGGCAGAACACCGCCGTGGACCTCGGCATCGACAGCCGGCACCTCTCGGTGGAGATCCCGACCGGTTTCACCGAGATGCTGCAGCAGGCGCCGGACCTGGCGCTGCAGTGGCGCTTCCAGACCCGCGAGATCTTCCACACCTACCTCCGACGGGGGTACCGCGTCGTGGACTTCGTGCTCAGCCGCGCGGAGGGGCGAGGGCGCTACCTGCTGGCGCGCGGTGACTGGTGACGGTGATCGGTGATCGGTGGACGGTGAACGGGGACCGGGGACCAGGGACCGGGGACCAGGGACCGGGGACCAGGGACCGGGGGACTTGAGTCGGGCGGCCTTACCCGGGCGGCCAGGCGAGCGCGCGGCCGCCAAGCACGTGGAGGTGGATGTGAAACACCGTCTGGCCCGCCTGCGCGTTGCAGTTGAAGACGGTGCGGAACCCCGTCCCGTCGAAGCCGCGCTCCTTCGCCAGTGCGGCGCCGCGGCGCACCATCTCACCCACAAGCCCGTCGTGCTCAGCCGTCAGTTCGTTGAGCGTGGCCACGTGCGCACGCGGCACGACGAGCACGTGCATCGGCGCCTGCGGGTTGATGTCGTCGAACGCCACCAGACGCTCGTCCTCGTAGACCCGCACCGCGGGGATCTCGCCCGCCACGATCTTGCAGAAGAGACAGCTCATTTGGGAGATTATCGGTCAAGTTGCCAGCGATCAGTCGTCAGTTCACAGGAGGGCCCTTCGATTCGCCATGCGGCCCCCGTCCCCCGGTCCCTGGTCCCCGGTCCCTGATCCCCGGTCCCTGATCCCCGATCCCCGTCCACCCTTCACCGTCCACCGCAGCGGATGACGGCGACGCGCGGGATGTTCTGCAGGTCGCTCCGCATCCGGACGAGGGTCAGACCCTGGGTGCTGGAGAGCAGCCGATCGAGGGGCGCGGCCTGACCGGCGCCCACCTCCATCACGAGCCACCCGCCGGGACGCAGGCGCTCGGCGCTCTGCCTGACGAGTTCTCGAATATCGCGCAGTCCATCCCGGCCACCGAAGAGGGCTGTGTGGGGCTCGTGATCAACCACCTCGGGCGCGAGCGTGCCGCGCTCCTCATCGGGCACGTATGGAGGGTTCGAGACGACGAGATCCAGCGGAGGCGCCAGGCCCGACAGGTAGGGGCCGTGGCGGAAGGCCACCCGGTCGAGGACCCCGTGGCGTTCCGCGTTCGCCCGGGCCACCACGAGGGCGGTCTCCGACACGTCGGTGCCCACGATGTGGGCCGGGGGCCACTCGACCGCCAGAGTCACTGCGAGGCAGCCCGAGCCGGTGCCGACGTCGACCACGCGCGGTGCCGGAGCCATGTCCACTTCGCGCAGGCACGCGAGTGCTTCTTCGACCACGAACTCCGTCTCGGGGCGCGGGATCAGCACGGCGGGCGAAACGGTGAAGTCGCGCCCGTAGAATTCCTGCACGCCGCGGATATAGGCCACCGGTTCGCGCGCGGCGCGGCGGGCGACGAGCCTCCGGAACGCGCCGGCGAACGCCGGAGGCGCCGGATCCGGCGCCTCGACGATCAAACGGGCACGGTCCCAGCCAAGGACGTGCCGCGCGAGGAGCGCGGCATCGAGCGCCGCTTCGGCGTCGGGGACGCCGGCGTCCACGAGGGCGCTGCGCGCCTCCCGCAGGTGGTCGCCGATCGTCATGGCGTGGGCGAGGCGGTGGCGTCCTTCAAGGCCAGGGCCTGGAAGTGCGAGCTGACGGCGTCGAGGACCTCTTCGAGGTCGCCGTTCATCACGCCGGTGAGCTGGTGCGTCGTGAAGTTGATGCGGTGATCCGTGATGCGGCTTTGCGGGTAGTTGTAGGTGCGGATCTTCTCGGATCGATCCCCGGTCCCCACCTGCCCGCGCCGTTCCCTGGCGATCGCGTCGTGCTGCTTGCGCATCTCCATCTCGTAGAGCCGCGCCCGCAGCACCTTCATGGCCTTCGCGCGGTTCTTGATCTGCGACTTCTCGTCCTGCTGCGACACGACCACGCCGGTCGGAATGTGGGTGATGCGCACGGCGGAATACGTGGTGTTGACGCTCTGCCCCCCGGGCCCGCTCGAGCAGAAGGTATCGATGCGCAGGTCCTTGGCGTCGATCTGCACGTCCACCTCCTCGGCCTCCGGCAGCACGGCGACGGTGGCCGTCGAGGTGTGGATGCGTCCGCTGGCTTCCGTGTCGGGCACGCGCTGCACGCGGTGGACGCCGCTCTCGTACTTCAGCCGGCTGTAGACGCGCTGCCCTTCGATGTTGGCGATGACTTCGCGGATGCCGCCCTGGCCGGCATCGCTCATCGACATCACGTCGAGCTTCCATCCGGCCCGTTCCGCGAACCGGCTGTACATGCGGAACAGATCGCCGGCGAAGAGCGCGGCTTCTTCGCCGCCCGTGCCCGCCCGAATCTCGAGGATCACGTTCTTCTCGTCGTTCGGGTCCTTGGGGAGCATCAGGACCTTCAACTCCGCGGCGAGCGTGTCGCGACGGGCCTCGAGTTCCCGGAGTTCCTGCTCGGCGAGCGAGCGCATCTCGGCGTCGGCGCCGCGTGCGAGGTCCTCGGCCTGGACGATCTGCTCCAGGACGCTGCGATACGTGCGGAACGACTGGACCACCGGCTCGAGATCCGACAGGGCCTTGGCCTGCTTCCGGTACTCCGCCGCGTCACTCTGCACGCCCTGCGTGCCGAGCGACGACAGCAGTTCCTCGTACCGGCTCTCGATCGTCTGCAACTTGTCGATCATGCGACCTCTGCCCCCGCGCCGCCCGAGACCGGCGGCAGGAAGGCCACCTCGTCTCCCTCGCGCACCGTCGTCGTCAGGCGCGCGTACTCTTCGTTCACGGCGCACGACATGGAGGCCGCGTACGGCGCCACCCCCGGGTGCACGCCGACGAGCGCCGTCCAGACGCCGGCCACCGTGGCCGGACCCTCGACGTCGAGCGTCAGCTCACCGGCGCCCGCCATCTCCCGGAGCCGCGCGAACAGCCGCACCGTCACCCGCATGCGATTGCCAGCGCCCGCGCGCGCGCCGTCTGATCGTCTGGGTCGGCGGTGGCGCCTTCCACCCACGCGTCACCGCCCGCGAAGTACTCGTGCTTCCAGATCGGCACGATCTGCTTGATGCGTTCGATGGCGTAGCGCGAGGCGGCGAACGCGTCCGCCCGATGCGGGGAGGCCGCGGCGATGACGACGCTGGCCTCGCCGATGTCCAGCCGGCCGGTCCGATGGTGGATCGCGAGGCGCGCGTCCGGCCACTCGGCCGCCGCCTCGTCGATGATGCGCGCGAGCGCCTTCTCGGCGAGGGGGGCGTAGGCTTCGTACTCCAGGTGCGTCACCTGCCGTCCCTGGTGGTGGTCTCGCACAAGCCCGAGAAAGGTCACCACGGCCCCGATACCGCCAGGATCAACGGCACGCACCACGCCCGCGGCGTCGAGGGGCTCGGCGGTGATGAGCGTCGCGGGAATCACAGCTATTCAGTATAGAAGGCAATCTACTGCTCGTGCCGGACCGACGGGTTCGACCGGTACTCCCAGAAGTGGTCGAGCGGACGATGGCCCTGGCCAAGGGGGATGCCTGCGCGCATGGCGCCGGACACGTAGGCCTTCGCGGCACGCGCGGCGTCTTCAACGGTCGCGCCGCCCGCGAGGCGCGCGGCGATCGCGGCGGCAAACGTGCACCCCGTGCCGTGGGTGTGGCGGCCTGGCACACGGGGCCCGACGAGCTCGACGAAGGTGCTGCCGTCGAAGATCAGGTCGAAGACCTCCGGACCCTCGAGGTGCCCGCCCTTGACGATCACGACCTGCGGCCCGAGCGCGTGGATGCGCCGCGCCGCCTCGCGCGCGTCGGCGAGGGACGCCACCGTCTTCCCCGCGAGCACCCCGGCTTCTGGGATGTTGGGCGTGACCACCCGGGCGAGCGGGAGCAGCGAGCGGCGCAGGGCCTGCACGGCATCCGGCGCGAGCAGGTGGTCGCCGCTCTTGGCCACCATCACGGGGTCCACGACGAGGTTGGGCAGTTCGAGGGCCGCGATCGCGGCGGCCACCGCCTCCACCGTGACGGCCTCTCCGAGCATGCCGGTCTTGACGGCGTCACACCCAAGGTCGCCGGCGATGGCCTCGATCTGAAGCGTCACGAACTCGGCCGGCACCGGCCACACGCCGGTAACCCCCCGCGTGTTCTGCGCCGTCAGTGCGGTCAGGGCCGAGGTGCCGTAGACGCCGTGAGCGGCAAACGTCTTGAGGTCCGCCTGGACGCCGGCTCCGCCGCCCGAGTCCGAGCCGGCAATTGTCATCGCTGTGCGCATGGGAGTACAATCCGTCCCGTGATGCCCGATTATCGCGCTCAGTCCTTGGGTTCCGCCACCGTCCTGCTCGATGTCGTGACCGCGCGGGTTCGGGCCGCAGCGGCTGCGCGTAGCATGCGCGCGGCGTCGGTGATCTTCCTGACCGCGCTGACCGCGGCGTCCGCGCAGATCAGCGTCCCCCTGCCGTTCACGCCGGTGCCCTTTACGCTGCAGCCGATGGTTGTGCTGCTCGGCGCGGCGGCGCTCGGCGCGCGCCTTGGTGCCGTCAGCCAGCTGCTGTATCTGGCGGCGGGTGTAGCCGGTCTGCAGGTCTTCGCGTTCTCGCCGATGCTGCCGCAGGGTGCCGGCCGGTTGCTCGGACCGACCGGCGGGTTCCTTCTGGCGTATCCGCTCGCCGCGTACCTCACGGGGTGGTTGGCCGAGCGCCGGTTCGACCGCCGCTACGTCACCGCGGTCGTGGCCATGCTGGCGGGCCTCGCCGTGGTGTTTGCGGGGGGCGTTTCGTGGCTGGCCGTCCTGATGCCCGGCGCCATCGGCCTGCAGCCCGCGCTGGCAGCGGCCTTCTACCCCTTCGTCCTCGCGGATATCGTCAAGGTGCTCGCCGCCGCGGCGCTGCTCCCGATGATCTGGTCGTTCGTGTCGCCCGGCGCGGGCTTGCCGAAGATCAGGAAGTACTGAAACGGCAGGAACGATTCGCTGCGGATCAGCCGGAGTCCGGCTTCTTCCGCTGCAGCCTGCACCACCTCCGGACTGACTCTCGCATCGGCATCCGGGCCTGGCCCGCCGCCCTCCAGCCGGAAGTCCACGACGCCGATCCGCCCCTGCGGTTTGAGCGATCGCCCCAGGTGGGTGAACAGCGTCACCCGATCGCTGACCTCCCGGACGACGTCCACAAGCAGCACGGCATCGATCGCGCTTTCGGGCAGCCGCGGGTCGTCGCCCTCGCCGCGCACGGCCTGAACGTTCAGCAGACCCTCGCGCTGCACGCGACGTGAGATCGCCGCGAGCATCTCCGACTGGATGTCCTGGGCGTAGACGGTGCCGTTCGGCCCGACCCTGCGCGCCAGCCGCACGGTGAACCAGCCGGCGCCGGCGCCGACGTCGGCCACCACGGACGCGTCGGCGATCCCGAGCGCATCCATGATCTGGTCGGGCCGCTGCCAGCGATCGCGGTCGGGCGCCTCGAGCAGGCCCAGATCCTGCGGCGGGAACAGCCCGCCGTGTTCGCGAGGCCGTTGCTGAGCCGCCATCCCACCGGCCACGCTGCCGGCCATCGTCACGGCCACGAGGACCCAGCCGATCGTTGGACTCATCTCGAGAAGATTATACTGAGCCTCTATGCTGCCGAATCTCCTCGAATCCGTGGTCAGCCTCATCGTCAAGACCTCCACGGACCTGCCCCCGGACGTGCGCGCCGCGATGCGGCAGACGGTCGCCGACGAGCCGGCGGACAGCCGATCGGGCCAGGCCCTGACCATCATCGCGCAGAACATCGACCAGGCCGCGGAGGTCGAGGGCGCCATCTGTCAGGACACCGGCATGCCCACCTTCGAGGTGAAGACGCCGGTCGGCGCCAACCAGATCTGGATGAAGGCGCAGATCCGCGAGGCGGTCGCCGAGGCCACACGCCGCGGCAAGCTGCGGCCGAACTCCGTGGATTCGATCACGGGGGAGAACACCGGCAACAACCTCGGCCCGGGCACGCCCATCATCCACTTCGAGCAGTGGGAGGAGGATGCGATCGAAGTGAAGCTCATCCTCAAGGGCGGCGGCTGCGAGAACATGAACGCGCAGTACTCCGTGCCGGTGGAGCTCGCGCACCTCGGCCGCGCCGACCGGACGCTCGAGGGCGTGCGCAAGTGCATCCTGCATGCCGTGTGGCAGGCGCAGGGCAAAGGCTGCGCGCCCGGCGCCGTCGGGGTCTCAATCGGCGGCGACCGGACGTCTGGCTACGTGCACGCCAAGGAGCAGCTCTTTCGCACCCTGGACGATGTGAATCCGGATCCGCGGCTGGCCGAGCTCGAGGCGGAGATCATGCGGACGGTGAATACGCTCGGCGTCGGCACCATGGGGTTCGGCGGGCGTGTGTCCCTCATCGGCTGCAAGATCGGTGCGCAGAACCGGCTGCCCGCGAGCTTCTTCGTGTCCGTCGCGTACGACTGCTGGGCCTATCGCCGGCTGGGCGTGCGGATCGATGCCACGAGCGGAGCCATCACGAGCTGGCTCTACCGCGATCCTGCCGTGCCCACCATCCCGATGATGGACCAGGCGGGGTTTCGGCGCACCGGCCGCGAGGTGGTGCTCACGCCGCCGATCGACGAGGCCACGATTCGTGCGCTGAAGGTCGGCGACGTCGTCCTGATCACCGGACCCGCCTACACGGGCCGTGACGCGGTGCACCACCACCTGATGCAGCACGCGCCCCCGGTGGACCTGAACGGTGCCGTCCTCTATCACTGCGGCCCCGTGGTGGTGAAAGAGCCCGATGGATCGTGGCGGATTACGGCCGCCGGTCCGACGACGAGCATCCGCGAGGAGCCGTACCAGGGCGACATCATCGGCAAGTACGGCGTGCGCGCCGTCATGGGCAAGGGCGGGATGGGTGCGAAGACGCTGGCCGCGCTGAAGACGCACGGCGCCGTCTACTTGAATGCCGTGGGAGGCGCCGCGCAATTCTACGCCCGCTGCATCGAACGCGTGGACGGCGTGTCGCTGCTCGAGTTCGGCACCCCCGAAGCGATGTGGCACCTGCAACTCCAGGCGTTCCCGGCCATTGTGACCATGGATGCGCACGGCAACAGCCTGCATCGCGACCTCGAGGCGGAGTCGGGACAACGACTGGCGGAGCTGGCCGCGCCCGCCGTCGGCAACGGGGGGTCGGAGCACGGGTGAGTCTGATCGGGCGCAAACAGCGTCTTATCAGTAGCTTGCGGGCCTCAGCCCGGGTGGGAATCGGTGGTACAATAGCAGGGTGTCGTCGCGCCCCAGCCGGATCCTGGCAGGGGCGCACGGTATACTCCTTCGGAGAGGGATTACGGCATGCAGACTGAGACTCAGGAAACAACTCCCACGCCGGTACCGGTTTCGACGCCCGGGATCATCACGGTCACCGAGTCGGCGGCGGCGAAGATTCAGGAGCTGCTCGCTGAGGAGGGCAAAGCCGACAGCGGCCTGCGCGTCTTCGTGCAGGGCGGCGGCTGCTCGGGGTTCCAGTATGGGCTCATGATCGAGGAAGGCGTCGGCGTGGGCGACCAGCTGTTCGAGTCGAACGGCGTCAAGCTCTACGTCGACCCGGTGAGCCTGAGCTACGTGAAGGGCGCCGAGGTCGATTTCGTGGATACGATCACAGGCGGCGGTTTCACCATCAAGAATCCGAACGCCTCGTCGACCTGCGGCTGCGGATCCTCGTTCAACGTCTAGCGCCCGCCGGACGGTGTTGCCGACGCCGACCCCGGTGCGAGGCCATGCGCCGTCGCGGCCGGTGACGCGCCGCGCACGTCAGTCAGGAGCACCCGTCGGGCAGCGCGACAGCGAGGTTCGGCGGTCATTCCAAGAAGGCACGCCACGAGCCTCGCCATGCCGACTGCCCTTCCCGATCTCGATCGCCTGCGACCCGCGGGGACCAAGCGGTCCACCAAACGGGACGTCATCGTGAATGCCTTCCTGCGCCAGGAAGGGCATCTGAGCGCCGACGACCTCGTGGACCTGATCCGGGCCGAGGACCACCGCATCAGCCGGGCCACCGTCTACCGGACACTGCAGTGGATGGTCGAGGCCGGCATTGCCCGGAAGGTGGACTTCGGAGAGGGGCGCTTCCGCTTCGAGCACTCGTATCGCCATCCGCGGCACTTCCACCTGATCTGCAAGACCTGCAACCAGTCGTACGAGTTCCTGAGTTCCGACATCGAGGCGCTCGTCGAGGAGGTCGCGCAGGCGCGCGGCTTCACGGCGCGCCAGAGCGTGGTGCAGATTTACGGGACGTGCGAGGCGTGCCGCACCGGACGCGAACCCGTGAAGGGCGGCGCGACGAGCGAGATGCTCTTCGCGCGCGACGCCCTGCGCATCGCGATCGCCACCGAGCGCAGCGGGCTCGAGTTCTACACGCGAGCGGCCAGAATCGCCAGGGACGCGCGCGGCCGCGGCGTGTTCCAGCGGCTCGCTGAAGAGGAGAAGGAGCACCTCGGTACGCTCGAGACCCGCTACAAGCGGTTGCTCAAGCAGGACCCGCGCCTCGAGTCGCAGCCCACCTTCCTCTTCTTCAAAGGCGCTGCCAACGGGCTCTTCGCGAAGGGCGCCGAGGATCTGCGTCGCGAGGGCATCGACGACCTCGAGGCCCTCAAGATCGGCATCCGCTGCGAACGTGGATCGCATCGCTTCTTCAAGCGCTACGGCGAGCGCTTCGAGGACTCCGAAGGCAAGCAGATCTTCCTCGAGTTCGCCGAGGAAGAGCGCGCCCACCTCGAACTCCTCATCCGGGAATACCGGGGGCTCGTGAAGCGGCGGCGGGAGCGCAAGGCCGCGGCCGCGGGCGCCGCCGAGACGAAGACGAAGCGCGCCCGCGCGTCGGCCTCCCGCTGAGGCCGGACGGTGGCCGACCTGCCCGGATCCGCAGGCGACGATGGCGCCGTGACGCCGAGTGTCAGCATCCGCGACCTCCACAAGGACTATCAGGGGCTGCGCCCGTTGCGCGTGCGTGAGTTCACGCTTGCGCCCGGGGACATCGTCTCGCTGGCCGGTGTGGATCTTGCGGCGGCCGAGGTGCTCGTCAGCCTGCTGACCGGCGTGGCGCTGCCGGATGCCGGCGATGTGCGCCTCTTCGATTGCTCGACCTCCGCCATCGACGATACGAGCCAGTGGCTGTCGCTGCTCGACCGGATCGGGCTCATCACGGCCCGCGCGGTGCTCATCGATCAGTACACCGTGCTGCAGAATCTGGCGTTGCCGCTGACGGTGGCCATCGATCCCGTGTCGCCGGAGTGGGCGCCGACGGTGGAGGCCCTGGCTCGAGAGGCCGGCGTACCCGACACGTGCTGGCGGCAGAAAGTGGGAGAGGCAGATGCCGACGCGCAGGCCCGCGTGAGGCTCGGGCGCGCCCTCGCGCTCGGTCCCGCCGTGCTGCTTGCCGAACATCCGACGGCGACGCTGCCCCGCGACCGCGTGGCCGCGTACGGCGAAGACCTCGGCCGCATCGCGCGGACGCGCGGACTGGCCTTGCTGGCGATCACGGCAGACGAGGTGTTCGCGCGCGCGCTTGGCGGCCGGCGTCTGACCCATCACCCGGCCACCGGGGAGTGCAGAGCCGCGGGATTCTGGAGCAAGATACTCGGAGCGTGAGAGGAGCGCACATGGTGTACGGACGCATCACCCGCATCGAGCCGGCGCAGGGCTTCGGCTTCATCGTTGACGACAGCGGCCAGGATTGGTTCTTCGTGCGCGAAGGGGTGCGCGAACCTGGCTTCGATGAACTGTGGACGGGCGAACGCGTCGGGTTCGGCCACGAGTGGACACCCTCGGGCCCGCGTGCCACCGACATTCACCACGAGCAACTGGACTGATACGGTGGACGGTGACCGGTGGACGGTGACCGGTGAGGGGTCCCACCGTCTGAGCACCTTGCACCGATCCCCGGC
>CAZNOC010000030.1:22367-25916 GCA_964574545.1 uncultured Bifidobacteriaceae bacterium
TGGCGGAAGCGCCTGGGAGTCGAACCCAGCCCGCCCTCAAAGAGGGCGGCGACCGATTTTGAAGACCGGGAGGGCCACCGGGCCCCGTTCGCTTCCGTCCGCGATCATATCAGGCGGTCGCAGCGGACCTGGCGGGACCGACGTCGCGGGAACGGTGGCAGGGGAATCGGGGAGGGAACGAACCCGGCCCCGTGTCGCGGGGCCGGGAGGGGAAGTCAAAACAAGGCGTCAGCCTTCAAGCAAACGGATATCGCCGGCGCGCGGGCCCTTGCCCGAGTCCTCGGGTGTGAACTCGACGTGCTGGCCTTCGCGGAGCAACTCGAACACGGCGCCGCGCACCGAGCTGCGATGGAAGAAGTGTTCGACTCCGGAGTCATCGCGGATGAATCCGAATCCCTTGTCGATGAGCAGGCGAGCGATCGTGCCGGTCGGCATACCGAAGTCCTCCCGATATTCGTGATGATCCCCAGAGAGAGGTCCCGGGGCTCACGGCTAGGTGCGGAACGGTCGCCGATTCTGCACGAACGTCCGAACAGCGCAACGGAGGTGGGCCTCCGACCACGCCCGTGGCCTCGAGCTGTCTCCGCCGGATGGTCCAGCGATCCCCAGACGCGGGGAGAAGGGCCCTCCGCCGGTCTTCACCCTCTACCAGTGCCTGAACCGCGATACGAAGCTAGTCGCGATAAGAGGCCGGGGCCGGTTACGGCAGGCCACTGGTTGAACACGGGGTCAAAAACGTGCGGCAAGTGTAGGCAGGACCGTAGGGGAAGTCAAGTATACGATTGCGGTTCGGCCAACGTTTACAGACGTCACCGTCCCATCGATCCCCGACGGCACAAGGTACCATCCGAAGACCATGCTCGAAGCGTTGGTGCTGGCCGCTGGGGCGTCGACAAGGATGGGACAGCCGAAGGCTGCCCTTCCGCTGCCTGATGGCCACACGTTCCTTTCCCGGGCGGTCCACACGCTCCTCGAGGCGGGCTTTCCCCGGGTCGTGGTCGTCACCGGCTCGCATGACGATGTGGTTCGTGGCGCGTGGGGTGGCAGCGCGCAGGCGATACGGTTCGTCAGCAACCCGGAGTGGGAACTGGGGCAGCTCACCTCGCTGCTGGCGGGACTTGATGCCGTGGAGGTGCCGGCGCTTGAAGGCATCCTCGTCACGCTGGTAGACGTCCCTTTGGTTGCCATCGACACCGTTCGCGCCATCACCGACGCCTGGTGCCGGACTCGCGCACCCGTCGTGCGCCCCGCGCGAGGCGGCCTCCATGGTCATCCCGTGATCTTCGACCGCGCCGTCTTCGACGACCTGCGGCGTGCCGATCGCGGGCTGGGCGCCAAGTCCGTTGTGCGGCGCTACGCCGGCGTGCTGCTCGACGTCGAGGTCGAAGACCCTGGCGCATTTCGCGACTTCGACACTCCGGACGCGTACCGCGAACTGATCCGCCCCGGTGGCGGGGCACCTTGATGCGCGCACACGCGAGGCGCGCGCTCCAGGCGGTGGCGGGTGTCGCGGCGCTCTGGGCCGCCCTCGTGCAGGTCACCGGCGGCATCGTAGCGCCGCTCGGCGCGATCACCCTCACGTCCCGGAACCCGCGCAATGCATGGCTGGCGGCCGCGATTGCCGGCCTGCTGGCCGTCGCCTTGACGCTGCCCGACACCACCGCCCGCCTGCGGGCTGACGGGCGGTGGTGGTCCGGCAGGGTGGACACCCTTCTTCGCGCGCTCCGCGCGCAGGTGACGTGGATTCCGGCGGCCGTGATCGCCGTGGCGGCGGCTGTGCTGCTCGTGCACGAATGGGCGCAGGCGCGACCACTGTGGCTGGACGAACAGATGATCGCGCTCAACCTGCGAGAGCGCGGGTGGGCGGATCTCGCCGGCGCCCTCTGGCTGGGGCAAGCGGCGCCGTTCGGATGGCTCGTGTTGCAGCGTCTGGCGCTCGTCACGGTCGGCGACGGCGAGCTCGCCCTGCGGCTCGTGCCGATGCTGTCGGCACTCGCGACGGTGACCGTCGCGTGGTGGGTGGGTCGCCGCTGGCTTGGCGCCGTGGGTGCGACGGTGTTGATCGTGCTGTCGGTCACCGGGGAATGGCTGGCCTATTATGCGCTCGAGCTCAAGCACTACTCGACCGACGTGTGGTTCGCGTTGTGGCTTCCGGCGTTGGCGGTGTGGGCACTGGAAGCGCCATCGCCGCAAACCGAGGTGCGCCGTCACGCCTTGTGGTGGACCGTCGCCGCCGTGGGGCAGTGGGTGGCGCATGGCGCGCTGCTCGTCACGCCGGGGTGCGCGACGGCGCTGGCCCTCGTCACCCTGAAGCGCCGGGGTTGGCGCGCCGCGCTCCGATGCTCCTCCCTCAGTCTGATCTGGTTGGCGTCGTTTGGCCTGCACTACCTCGTCGCGATCCGCCATACGCTTGGCAGCTCGTTCCTCGAGGGGTACTGGGCGTTCGCCATGCCGCCCGAGGGTGCGGGCCTCACGGGCACGCTCGCGTGGCTGGCGGCCGCCCTCGAGCCGCTGGCGCTGAAGCCGGGCGGCAGCGAGTGGGGCCTTCTCTTCTGGCTGGCTGCCGCCGCGGGCATGGCCGCGGCCGTGCCGCGCCCGCTCGGCCTCGTCATGGCCACCGTGCCGTTGTCTGCATTCCTCCTGGCGTCGCTCCGCCTCGTCCCGTTGTTCGAGCGCCTCTCGCTGTGGATGGTGCCGGCCCTTTACGCGGGCATTGCGTTGCTTGCCGCCGGAGCGGTACGTCGTGGCGCGGATGCCTCGCCCCGCGGCTCATGGCTCCGCCACGCCGCCGCCATCGCCGCCGCGCTCACCGTCGCCACGCTGTGCGTGGATGTCGTCGCGCGCGGCCGTGGCGAGATGGCGCGTACCACCACGAGCAACCACGCGCTCGACGACCGCACCGGCATCGCGTGGCTCCTCCTGCAGCAGCGGCCCGGCGACGTCATCCTGACCACCCATCTGGCGTTGCCCGCCGTGTGGTGGTACGGGCGCGTGCCCATCGGCCGTCCGGGCGACGCCGGGAGGCTGATGGACGGCAGCCCGATTCTGGAGGTCGGCTACCAACGCGGAGGCCCGGACTGCGGCGACGAACTTGGCGAGGTGATCCGGGGCAGCCGCCGCGCGCTCGTGTACTTCGGATTCCGGTTCGATGATGTGCCGCGGGGCTTCGATCGGTTGCTCCTTGAGCGGATGGGCGAGATCGGCACGGTGCGGGCGGTGCAGACGTTCACCGACGTGGGGCGCGCGGTCGTCTTCGACATCGGCGCACCGATGGCGGACGGATGGGATTGGCCTCTGAACCCCGGCGAGACAGGCACAACGATCGCGCCGCTCGAGGGGTGCCTGGAGGTGAGGGTTGCAAGCCGTTGGTGAGCGGGACGACGTGTTCGGGAGCGTTCCGCCGCCGTGTTCCGATCGAACACCTGCTGTTTGACCGTCCCTCGACCAAGGGGTATAGTGGGAAGTTCAAGAGTGGGCCTGTGGCGCAGCTGGGAGCGCGCCTGAATGGCATTCAGGAGGTCACCGGTTCGATCCCGGTCAGGTCCACCA
>CAZNOC010000031.1:0-25703 GCA_964574545.1 uncultured Bifidobacteriaceae bacterium
CTACCCACTACCCACTACCCACCACCCACTACCCACTACCCACCACCCACTACCGACGACCCACCCCCCACTCCCGTCTCCCCTTCAGACCACCGTGCCCGCAGGAATGACGCCCCCCTTCGGCACGATGATGATGCCGCCGCGGATGCTGTAGCCCTCCCCGTCCTCGTGGTCGACGCCTCGGGCGTTGACGAGGCGCACCCCGTCGCCGATCCGCGCGTTCTTGTCCACGATGGCCCGGTCGAGCACCGCGCCCCGTCCGATTCCGAGCGGAATGCCAGACGCGTCCGCGCTGGTGGCGGCCGGATCCTCGTAGGTGTCGGCGCCGAGCAGCACGGAACGCCGGACTTCGGTGCCCTCGCCGACACTGGCACGGATGCCCACGACCGAGTCGTCCACGCGGCACCGATCGAGGAAGCACCCTTCCGCCACGAGCGCGTTGTGCAGCGTGCACCCGAACGCCTTTGATGGGGGCAGGAAGCGCGGATGCGTGTACATCGGGCGCCGCGGGTCGTAGAAGTTGAACGGCGCCCCGGGCGCCGTCAGCATGATGTTGGCGTCGTAGAAGGACTCGACGGTGCCGACATCGGCCCAGTAGCCCTTGTGCAGAAACGCCGACACCCGGTACTGGTCGAGCGCGGCGGGAATCAGCGCGCGCGCGAAGTCCATCCCGGCCTGCTGCTCCAGCAGGTCGAGCAGCACGGCCCGCGAGAACATGTAGATGCCCATCGACGCGATGAACGGCGTCTCCTCGTCGAGGGCGGCAAGCGTGGATCCCGCGGGCGCGCTGGCGCCGATCTGGGAGAGCCGCGCCAGGTCGGGTTTCTCTTCGAACCCGTCGATCTGCCCGCGCGCGTCGAACCGGAAGATGCCCATGCCCGTGGCATCGTGCGCCGAAACCGGAAGCGCGGCGATCGTGATGTCGGCCCGGCGATCGCGATGCGCCTCGATCAGCTCCCCGTAGTCCATCCTGTAGAGGTGGTCTCCCGCCAGGATCAGGTAGTACTCGGCGTCGTACTGCTCGAAGTGCCGCCGGGCCTTGCGCACAGCATCCGCGGTGCCCTGGAACCAGGTCGTGCTCTCGGGTGTCTGCTCGGCCGCGAGGATTTCGACAAACCCGCGCGAGAACAGGTCCATGCGGTACGCGCTGCTCACGTGACGGTTGAGCGACGCCGAGTTGAACTGCGTGAGAACGAAGATGCGCCGCAGATCGGCGTGAAGGCAGTTGCTGATCGGTACGTCGATCAGGCGGTACTTCCCGCCGATCGGGACCGCCGGCTTCGATCGCAGCTGCGTCAAGGGGAAGAGCCGGGTGCCTTGGCCGCCTCCGAGGATGATCGCCAGCACGTCACGCATACGCGCCTAGCCTATCGCCTTCGACGACAGTCGTCCAACCGCGCCGGAGGCGACCCTCGCCGCCCGGCGCGGTTCGATGCCGGGCCGGCGCCACCCCCCAGACCGCAATCCCATGGGGTCCCTGGGTCGCCGGCCACAAGATTTTGCCCGGCTGACACCCACGCGCCACATCATCGTCGCTCGGAAAGGGGACACTCCCAGCCAGGGAGGTCACCGTGAAGCTCGACACACACGTGCACACGTTTCACTCCGGCAATACCTCGATCGCGCCGCTTCGGCGCATCATGCGCGAGTCGTACAACACACCCGAGGGCGTGTATCAGTTGGCCCGCGCGCGCGGGATGGATCTGGTCACCATTACCGATCACGATCAGGTGAGCGGGGCGCTGGCGCTCGGGGACCGTCCCGACGTGATCGTGGGATGCGAGGTGACGGGCGTCTTCCCCGGCGACGGGGTGCGCGTGCATCTGAATGTGCTCGGCCTCACCGAGCCGCAGCATGACGAGATTCAGCGACGGCGATTGGACGTGCGCGACCTGTTGCCTTACCTGCGCGCGCAGGAGATCTTCACGTCACTCAACCATGTCGCCTCGGGCATCAACGGCCCGTTGACGGCGCGGCACGTCGCGGCGCTGCTGCCGTGGGTGGACGCGCTCGAGGTGATCAACGGATCGCGGCTGCCCGTGCAGAACCGCACCGCCGCCTGCCTCGCGGGTGCGGCCGGGAAGTCGATCGTTGCCGGGAGCGACGCGCACACCCGGCGTGGACTCGGGTTGACGTGGACCGAGGTGCCCGGCGCGCGCACGCGTGAGGAGTTCCTGTCGGGCGTGCGCGCGGGCCACGCCCGCGTCGGCGGGCGCGAGGGCAGCTACTTCACGCTCGCGTCGGACGTAATGCGCTTTGCCGCCGGGTTCTACAGTGAAAGCGCCGGGGGCCTCATGCGGCGCCCGCTCGATGCACGGGCGCACGCGTCGCTGTGGGGCGGGCTCCTGATGCTCCCGCTGATTCCGATTGCGCTGGCGGGCGCGTACCTGCACTTCGTGTCCGAGGAGCGCTTCAACCGGGACCTCCTCTTCGACCTGGTCGCGCGTCCCTCGCACGGCGGGGCGCAGGCGGCCGGACTCGCCGCCTGAGGGCCCGCATGAAGGTCGCGATCTTCACGGACAACGACTTCGACAAGGTGAACGGCGTCACCACCGCCCTGACGGCGGTGCTGCGCTACGCGCCGTCCGGCATCACGCCACGGATCTACACGGCGGCGACGCTGGGCTCAGACGAGCCGCACTACCTCGCGTTGTCCTCGCAGGGGATGCCGATTCCGTTCTACGGGGAGATGCGGATGTATGTGCCGCACTGGAAGGAGTACCTGCGGCGGGTCCAGGAGGACCGCATCGACGTGCTGCACCTGACGACGCCGGGACCGATGGGACTGGCGGCGCTGTGGGTCGCGCACCGGACCGGGCTGCCGCTCGTCGGCAGCTTCCACACCGATCTGGCCGCGTATACGTCGCTGCTCAGCGGCTCGGCGTTCCTGGGCGCCTTCATGCGCCACTACATGCGGTGGATGTACGGGCGGTGCCAGCGCGTGCTCGTTCCCTCCGACGCCACACGCCGGATGCTGGTCGAGGCGGGGACACGCGCCGACCGGATCGCACTCTGGGGGCGAGGGGTGGACACGACGCTCTTCACGCCGGCCCGCCGCGATCAGCGCCTTCGCGAGCGGTGGGGGGTGTCGGGCCGCCGGCTCGCAGTGCTCTACGTCGGACGCCTGTCGCGCGAAAAGGGGCTGGACCTCCTGGCCCCGGTGTCGGCCCGCCTGCGCGCCGCGCGGATCGATCACCGCCTGGTGGTGGCCGGCGATGGCCCCATGCGCTCGGAGCTGATGGCCGCCTGCCCGGATGCGGTCTTCACGGGCCCACTCGGCCGCGAGGCGGTGGCGGATGTGTTCGCATCGGCAGACGTCTTCGTCTTCCCCAGCCGCACGGATACCGCCGGCAACGTCGTGCTCGAGGCGCAGGCCTCGGGCCTGCCCGTGATCGTGTCGGACGCTGGCGGGCCGCGCGAACACCTGCGGCCCGGGGTGACCGGCCGGGTGGTGTCGGGGATTGCGCCGGACGCCTGGTGTACGGCTCTCCGGGCGGTGGCCGGGGATCCAGCCCAACAGGAGCTCGTCCGGCGGGCGGCGCGCGAATACGCGTTGTCACGACGGTGGGAGGTCGCGCTGGAGCCGCTGTTCGAAACCTATCGTGCCGTACACACCGCGCGAGCCGTCCCCCATGCGGCCTGAGTCCCACGACGTCTCCGACGGACTCTCGGTGACGGAGGTCCTGGCGCTGGTCGTCCGGCAGCCCGGCCGGTTCCTGGTCGGCCGCTGGAACTACAAGTCGGCCGTGCTGAGCGCGTGCGTGCGCGCCGCGCTGTTCTTCGCGGCGAACCTGTCCGCCGGTGTCGGGGCGGCGCTCGGCGCGTTCTCCACCGAGTTCTGGCTCCGCTTCCTGACGGCCGGATTCTACGGGGCGCTGACGCAGGCGCTGCACCGCGCCGAGCCGGCGAGGGCCGGCATGGCGGCGGCGATGGTGCTGCTGCCGATCACGGCCCACTCGCTCGAGATCCTGGCCCACGCCGCGATGGGGACGCCCAACCTCTGGGGCAGCATCCTAGTGTCGATGCTCTTCACCGTGGGCTCGACAGCGTTCAACGTCTATGCGATGCGTCAGGGCGTCTTCATCGTCGGGGATGGCGCCCAGTCGCTCGTCGCGGACCTGCGTCGGCTGCCTGCGGTGGTGGGCGGATTCGCGGGCTGGGTCTGGCGCGAGGTCGCGTGCGCATGACGCCCAAGACGCTGCACCTGACCAACGCGTACCACCCGACGTCCGGGGGCATCCGCACCTTCTACCGGGCGCTGCTGGCGGAAGCGAATGCGGCGCAGCGGCTGATGCGCCTCGTGGTCCCGAGCGACCGCGACTGGGTCGAAGGCGTGGGCCGCTACGGGCTGATCTACCACGTGCGGGCGCGCCGCTCGCCCGTCATCGATTCGCGCTACCGGCTCCTGTTGCCGTCCACCTACCTGTCGCCGCGCGGCGCCGTGGCGCGGATCCTCGCGCGGGAGCAACCGGACCTCGTGGAGGTCTGCGACAAGTACACGCTCAGCCACCTGGCCGCGCTGCTCCGCCGCGGCCGTGTGACCGGGGTGACGCGTCCGACGCTCGTCGGGCTCAGTTGTGAACGCATGGACGACAACGTCGCGGCGCACGTGACCGGGGGGCGCACCGGGCGCGCGTTCGCGCGCGGCTATATCCGCCACGTCTACGGCCCCGCGTTCGACGTTCACATCGCCAACTCCGCGTACACGGCGGGCGAGCTACGCGAGGCGATGCCTGAACGCGATCCCGGCTTCGTCCGCGTGTGCCACATGGGCGTGGACACGTCCGCCTTCGATCCGGCGCGTCGGGACCCGGCATGGCGGCGGGCCGCCCTCGAGCAGGCCGGGGGAGACGCCGACAGCACACTGCTGCTGTACGCGGGCCGCGTGTCGCGCGAGAAGAACACCGGCCTGCTGATCGATGTGGTCGATGCGCTCAGTGCGCCTCTCGGATCCTCAGGGCGTGATTACCGGCTGGTCGTTGCCGGGGATGGACCGATGCTGGCGGACCTGCGCGCGAAGGCCGAGGCCAGGGTCCCGGGCCGTGTTCACTTCCTGGGCGTGCTCGGCGAACGTGACGCGCTGGCGCGCGCGTGCGCCAGCGCCGACGTGTTCGTGCACCCTAACCCGCGCGAGCCCTTCGGTATCGGGCCACTGGAGGCCATGGCGTCCGGCACGCCGGTCGTGCTGCCGGCGGCCGGCGGTGTCCTCAGCTATGCAGGGGGACACAACAGCTGGCTGGCGTCCCCCAATGCCGTCTCGTTCGCGCGGGCCATTGAGGACGCGGCCACGTGGCCCGACCCGGGACGACTCGCGAGCGCCCGCGCCACCGCGCTCGACGCGGGCTGGCCGGCGGCCGCGGCGCGTTTCTTCGCGCTCTACGATGACCTGCACCGGCAGGCGCCCTGGCGGGTCGCCGGGCGCACGGCGGCCCACGGGCTGGTCCCGAGCGGGGTCAGCCGCTGATCGTCAGCCGCGCTGGCGGAGTTCCCCCCGCAACCGCGCCGCATCCGTCGCCGTCGTGTCCGTGTGCGTCAAGGCATGGAGCGCAGCGTCGAGGGTGGTGCGCGTCACCGGATCGAGCGTGTCGGCGAGGCGGTAGTGCATCCACACGCCGTCCCGGCGCGCCGCGACCAGTCCCGCGCGACGCAGGGAGGCGAGGTGACGCGACACGGTCGGCTGCGGCAGCCGCAGGCTGCCGTGCAGTTCGCACACGCAGATCTCGCCGCGCGCGAGCAGGGCGAGCAGGCGCAGGCGCGTCTCGTCACCGAGGACCTTGAAGAGATCCGCCAGGGCGGAGGCGTGGCGGAGGCGGGGGACGGGGGAGAGGGCGCAGCAGGGCGCCGGGGTCCTGGCCATAGTCAAGATATTTGACTTGACGAATATATCACGGGGCACATACATTCGGTCAGGCGAATATCTGTGAGGCCGGAGCACGGCGGAAGGGAGCTGCGATCGTGGAGGCACACGCGGACATCAGGACCATCGTGAAGCAGAAATACGGCGAAGCTGCGGAGCGGGCCGTGGCCGGAGCGACCGGCTGTGGGTGCGGCCCCAGCGGCTGTGGCGCCACCGATCCCATCACGTCGGACCTGTACGACGCGGCGCAGATCGGCACGCTGCCGATCGAAGCCGTCGTCGCGTCGCTCGGGTGTGGCAACCCGACCGCGCTGGCGGAACTGGCCCCCGGGGAGATCGTGCTCGATCTCGGGTCGGGCGGCGGCCTCGATGTGCTGCTGTCTGCGCGCCGGGTCGGGCCGACTGGCAAGGCCTACGGACTCGACATGACCGATCAGATGCTGGCCCTCGCGCGCGAGAACCAGCGGAAGTCCGGCATCGACAACGTCGAGTTCCTGACGGGCGAGATCGAGCACATCCCGCTGCCCGACAACTCGGTGGACGTCATCATCTCGAACTGCGTCATCAACCTGTCGGCGGACAAGGATCAGGTGTTGCGCGAGGCCTTCCGCGTCCTGAAGCCGGGCGGCCGCTTCGCCGTGTCCGACGTGGTGGTGCGCGGCGACGACCTCCCAGCCGAAGTGCGCCGCAGCATGGAGCTCTGGGTGGGCTGCATCGCCGGCGCCCTCGAGGAGGGGGAGTACCGCACCAGGCTCGCCGCCGCCGGGTTCGAGGCGATTGACCTCGAGCCCACGCGCATCTACAAGGCCGAGGACGCGGCGTTGTTCCTTGGGGAGGCGGGGATCGATCCGGCACTTGTCCAGCAGGTCGACGGCCGCTTCATCAGTGCCTTCGTGCGGGCCACGAAGCCCGGTGCGAACTCCGCGTCCTGCTGCGGACCCAGCTGCTGCAGCTGACGCGGCGTAGAATCGTCGGATGCGCCTGCTGGCGGGGATCCTGCTTTCGGTCGTGAGCCTGGCGTGTGCCTCCGAGCCTCGCGCAATCCGGCTTGCGACGACGACATCGGTCGACCACTCGGGGCTGCTCGGGGCGGTGCTGCCGGCGTTCACGGAGCAGACTGGCCTCCGCGTGGACGTGCTGGCCGTCGGCACCGGGCGCGCGCTCGCCCTGCTGTCGCGGGGCGACGTGGATGCGGCGCTCACTCACGATCCGGAGGCGGAGCAAGCGTACCTGCAGCGCGACCCCTCGGCGCACATCGTCGCGGTGATGGCCAACGGCTTCGTGGTGGTGGGCCCGCGCGATGATCCGGCGGGTGTCGCCGGCGCCCGGTCTGCCATGGATGCGTTTCAGCGCCTCGCCGATCGCGGGGCGTGGTTCGCCTCACGGGGCGACAGTTCCGGAACGCACGCCCGCGAACTCCTCCTGTGGCGCGCGGCCGGCCGCACTCCCGCACCCTCCCGCATCATCGAAACGGGGCAGGGCATGTCGCCCACGCTGCGCGTGGCGAGCGAGCGGGGCGCGTACGCCCTCTCGGATCGAGCCACCTTCCTGCAACTCGCCCCGACGCTGTCGCTCTCGGTACATCGCGAGGGCGGTGACGACCTCGCGAACGTCTATTCGATCGTGACCCCGGGAGCCGGCGCCCGACTGGCGGAGGCGGTCCGGCTGCGCGACTGGTTCCTGAGCGACGCCGGACGACGCGCGATCTCAGCGTTCCGGGTGGCCGGCGAACAGGTCTTCACGCCGGCCAGATCACCAGATCAACAGATCAACAGATCAGACATCAACAGATAGATTCAGGCGAAGCCTGAGAAGATCCCACATCGAACATCCGATCACCACATCACCACATCACCACATCACGAGATCACCAGATTCCTCTATCTGTCTGTTTATCTATCTATGTCCCTCCTCCTCGATGCCTTGACCCTCGTCGCCACCCTCGACCGCGAGGTGTGGCAGGTCACCGCCGTCTCCCTCCAGGTGTCGTTCGTGGCGCTCGCCCTGGCGCTCGCGCTTGCCGTGCCCGCCGGGTACGCGCTGGCGCGCGCGCGGAGCGGCGTTGCAAGAGCGGCAAGCGGCGTGCTGCATGCCCTGGCCGCGCTGCCCACCGTGGTCGTCGGTCTGACGCTGTACTTCGCGCTCTCGGCGTCCGGCCCGCTCGGGTGGATGGACGTGCTTTACACGAAGGCCGCGATGGTCGCGGGGCAGACGATTCTCGCCTTCCCGATTCTCGCCGCGCTCACCCTCGGCGCGGTCCGGCGCCTGCCGCTCTCCGCGCGGGAGACGGTGCAGACGCTCGGGATCCGCGGGGCCGCGCGCATGCGGGTGGTGTTGAATGAGGTGCGCCCGGCGCTGGTGTCGGCCGCGCTCATCGCCTTCGCGCGCGTCTTCACGGAGCTTGGAGCGGCGGTGATTCTCGGCGGCAACATCCGCCATCACACGCGGACGCTGACGACCGTGATCGCGCTGGAACACACGCGCGGGGACGATGCGCGGGCGCTGGCGATGGGGCTGGTGCTGCTCGGCATTGCCCTCGCGGTCAACGCGGTCGTGCACGGGGCCGCGGCCCTGCGAGGTGATGGGGAATGACAGGTCCCACCCTCGCGCTCCGCGGCCTGGCCGTGGGGCATGGCGGCCACGTGGTGGCGCACGTCCCGGACGGCGATCTGGCGCCGGGCCGTCTGCATCTGGTCCGCGGTGCGAACGGGTCCGGCAAGACGACCTTCCTCAAGACGCTCGCCGGCCTGCTGCCGCCGGTGGCCGGGCGAGTTGAACCGCCGCTGACGCGAGGGCCCGGCGGCGCTGTGTACGTGCACTCGACGCCGTATCTGATGCGGGGCACGGTCGGCCACAACCTGCGGCTCGTGCCGGGCGCGCGGCCTTACGTCATCGACCGGTGGATGATGGCGCTTGATCTGACCGCGCTTGGGGCGGCGCCGGCGGCGACGTTGTCCTCGGGCCAGCGTCAGCGCGTGGCCCTGGCGCGCGCGCTGGTGGCGGCGCCGAGCTGTCTGCTGCTCGACGAACCGGAGGGCGGCCTGGACGACGCCTCGCTGGCCCGTTGGCGTGGGGTCTTGACGCAGCTGGTGCAGGAGGGCGATACCCTGGTGGTGCTCGCCGCGCACGGGGTCACGGGACTCGAGCAGGTGCCCGTCACGGAGATCCGTCTGACCGCGCCGCATCCACACTCGCGCGCCTGACGGCACCGGCGGGCCGTGCGGCCAGCTTCGCCGCGGGGGCCTTCGGTCGCGCAGGCGGGCCCCGGCCCGTTGTTAACCCTCACGTAACACTTCCGTCACGACCGTTTCACACCCCCCCTCTACTCTGGACTCGAATCTCAGACGCCCGGCGGCCGTCCGCCTGCCCGCCGGGACCGATACCCCGATGTCCAGCCAGAGGAAACCCATGAGTCTCGCAGTGAAGGCCCGCCACGGGCTTCTGTCCTGCCTGCTGATCGCCGGCCTTGCGTCGCCCACGTGGGCCGCGGCCGCCGTCGAGCAGAGCGGCCAGTCCACCCAGCGCGTCCGCATCGTCGGCCAGGTCCGCGACCAGTTCAACGCGATCACGCTGCCCGGCGTCCCGGTCGAAGTCGTCGGCACGAACGAGGTGGTCTACACCGACGTGGACGGCCGCTTCAGCCTGGATCTGGAGCCGGGCGCCTACGAACTGCGCATCGCGATGGATGGATACCAGGAGCGCACCATCACGGTGGAGGCGGTGCCCGGTCAGCGCACGGTGACCGTGGATGCCGGGCTGTCGATGAACGCCTTTGCGGAGACGGTGACGGTGACCGGCACGGCGCCGATCGACGCGGTGACGTCCTCGGCGGCCGCACAGTTCGTCGAGCGCAGGAACGCCGCGGTGGTCGCGGACAACCTTGGCGGCGAAGAGATGAAGGCGAACAACGATGGCGACGCCGCGTCGGCGATGTCCCGCGTGACGGGCCTTTCGGTCGTGGACAGCCAGTATGTGTTCGTTCGCGGCCTCGGGGAGCGCTACAGCAACACCACGCTGAACGGCGCCGTGCTGCCGACGACCGAGCCGGACAAGAAGGTCGTGCCGCTCGACATGTTCCCCTCGGGCCTGCTGAACAGCGTGTCGGTCGTGAAGTCGTACAGTCCTGACCGGTCGGCGGAGTTCGCCGGAGGGCTTGTCGAGATCCAGTCGCTGCGGTTCCCCAGTCAGAGAGTCGCCGAGGTCTCGTGGAGCCTCGGGCTCAATTCGCTGACGACGGGGAAGGACGTGTTCGGATACGCAGGCGGCGGCCGCGACTGGCTGGGCTTCGACGACGGGACGCGGGCGCTGCCATCCGGGATCCCCGACCGGAAGGCGATTCGAGGCGGCATCTACACGCCTGACGTCGGGCTGCTGCGAGCGGACCTCGTGAACGTGGGCCGCGCCTTTCCGAATACCTGGAACGTCGAGCCGCGATCGGCGAAGCCGAACCAGTCCGGCAGCGCCACGTTCGGCGGCCGTTTCGGGCGTCTCGGCCTGCTGGCCAGCTACAGCCAGTCGTACAAGGAGCAGTTCACCGAGGAACGGCAGATCTACTATCGCGGCGACGCGGCGGGCCTGTCCGAGTTCAGCAACTACAACTTCGAGACAGCGACGGCCAAGGCCTCGATCGGAGGCGTGGTGAACCTCGCGGCGCAGTTCAACCCGTCGCACCGGCTGATTCTCGAGAACTTCTACAGCCACTCGGGTCGCGACGAGACACGCACCTACGAGGGATTCAACAGCGACGCCAACACCGACCTCCGCAATCAGCGCCTCTTCTGGGTCGAAGAGGAACTGCTCTCGAACAGCCTCGGCGGCGAGCATTTCTTCCGGACGCTGGCGAACAGCCGTTTCGACTGGCGCGCGACGCGTTCGGCCGCGCAGCGTGACGAGCCCGACCTGCGGGAGGTGCTCTACGACCGCCAGGGTACGCGGTTCGTGCTGTCGGAGCAGTCACAGTCCGGCCTGCGGATGTTCAACTTCCTCGACGACGACTCGACCGACCTGGCGGCCAACTGGTCCACCTACGGCTCGGTGAACCAGCGGCCCATCCAGATCAAGTTCGGCGCGCAGCACGTCGATCGCACGCGCGACTTCTCGTCGCGGCGCTTCCGCTTCGTGCCGACGAACACCGTCGGGCTCGACCAGTCGGCGGCGCCCGAGACGCTCTTTGCGTCCGTCAACATCGGCCCGCGCTACGAGATCAAGGAAGAGACCCGGACGACCGACACCTACGCCGCCGATCAGCAGACGACGTCCTTCTACGCGATGACCGACGTGGCACTCGGGGCGTCGACGCGCCTGATTGCAGGTGCGCGGGTCGAGCGGTTCGAGCAGAACGTGGACACGTTCGACCAGTTCGACTTCAACGATGACCCCGAAGTCATCCGCGCGAGCATCGAGGAGACGGACTTCTTCCCGAGCGTGAACCTCGTGTTCGCCCCGCGCGCCAACCACAACCTGCGCTTCGGCTTCAGCCAGACGGTCAACCGTCCGGAGTTCCGGGAGCTGGCGCCGTTCGAGTTCACCGACGTCGTCGGCGGCCGGGCCGTCATCGGCAACCCGGCCCTGCAGCGCGCGCTGATCCAGAACTACGACATCCGCTACGAGATCTTCCCGGGCGCGGAAGACGTCCTGGCCGCAAGCCTCTTCATCAAGCGTTTCGACGATCCCATCGAACGGATCATCGAGCCGACCGCCCAGCTTCGGACCTCGTTCACCAACGCGGACTCGGCGCGCAACGTCGGCCTGGAGTTCGAGGGCCGGCGACGCTTCTCGGAGCAGCTGCTGGTCGGGGCCAACTACACCTGGGTGGACTCGAACATCTCGCTGACGCCACAGGCCGCGCAGGTCCAGACCTCGCTCGAGCGGCCGCTGGCCGGGCAGTCGAGCAACCTGTTCAACGCCTTTGCGGAAATCGCCGCGGGCCCCGCGACGGTGCGGCTGCTCTACAACTTCTTCGGTGACCGCATCAGCGACGTGGGCTCGGTGGGGCTGCCGGACATCTACGAAGAGGGTCGGGGCACGCTCGACATGGTCGTGTCGGCGCGTCTCGGCCGCAGGCTGAGCCTGCGCGTGAGTGCGGACAACCTGACCGACGCCGACTACGAGCTGACGCAGGGGGGCCTGCCCCAGCGGACCTACCGGCTCGGACGCACATTTACCGTCAACTTCGGCTTCTCGGGCTTCTAAGGAATCCGTAGTCATGCATCACATCACCATGTCGCGACGTATCCTTTCGTTCGTGTCCGTTCTCGCCCTGGTCCTTGCCATCGCGGCGCCTGACGGCACCGTCCATACGCAGGGGACCGGGACGATCAGCGACCCCGTCACCGTGCCAGGTATCGACAAGCCGGTGCGCGTGATCCGCGGCCGGTTCACGTCCAACGTGACCCTGCAGAACAACTTCCACTGGGTGCTGCGCGGCGCCGTCTTCTTCGAGAACGGCTCCACGCTCACCGTCCAGCCCGGCACTCGCGTCGTGGGTGAGTTCGCGACGCTCGGCACGCTGGTAATCTCGCAAGGAGCGCGGATCATCGCTGATGGCACGCGCGAGCAGCCAATCGTGTTCACGAGCGACCAGCCCATCGGCCAGCGGGCCCGTGGCGACTGGGGCGGCATCGTCATCAACGGCCGCGCGCCGATCAACGTGCCAGGCGGGATCGCCTTCGGGGAGGGCAATGTCGGCCAGTACGGCGGCAACGACCCGAACGACAACAGCGGCATCCTGCGCTACGTGCGGGCGGAGTACGGCGGTATCGAGTTCAGCCCCGACAACGAGTTGAACGGAATCACCTTCCACGGCGTTGGCAAGGGCACCACGCTCGAGTACATCCAGGCGATCATGTGCAAGGACGACTGCCTGGAGTGGTTCGGCGGCACGGTCGATGCCCGCTACCTGATCGGGATCGGCAGCGGTGACGACACGTTCGACTGGACGTTCGGCTGGAATGGCCGTGGCCAGTTCTGGATCGTGCAGCAGCGGGGCGACGACGCCGACAACGGGTTCGAGATCGACAACAACGGCAGCAACAACGACCTCGAGCCGCGCTCGAACGCCACGCTCTACAACCTCACCCTCGTGGGCGACCCGTTCACCGACCTCGGCAGCGAGAGCGACGACGGCATGCTCGTGCGCGAAGGGACGGCCGGCACGTTCCGGAACTTCATCGTCATGGGCTTCCGCGAGTTCGGCATCAACATCAACCATGCGGCCACGATACGCCAGGCCGAGCTCGGGAACCTGACCTTCGGCAATGGGATTCTCGTCAACAACGGGCTGCAGCCGGGCCGCGCCAACCTCAACCCCGCGGCCGCACGCTTCATCGAGGGCAACCCGACAATTCGCATCGGACAGGACCCCGGGCTGATTGATCCGTATAATCGGGATGCGCCAAACTTCAGACCCGCGTCCGTGGCGACCCTGGCCGGCGGTCAGCTGGCGCCGGCGATGCCGCCGAACGACGGCTACTTCATTGCCGTGCCGTTCATCGGCGCCCTCAGCCCGGACCCTGCGCAGGACTGGACAACGGGATGGACGACCTACGTCACTCGGTAGCTGCCCCGCCGCCGGGACGCCGATCTGGCGTCTCGGCGGCGCTTTTGTTTGCCTGCCTGACCTCGATCGCCTCCGGCTGCGGTTCGACTCCCGTCCTCTCGAATGCGGCAGCGTCAGACGAAGACGCCGCTCGAGCCGTGCTGGCCGCCCTGGCTAGCCGGGACACGACAGGGTTGATGGAAATGGCGCTGACCAAGGACGAGTTCGAAGACCTCGTCTGGCCCGCGCTTCCCGCGAGCCGGCCCGAGGTCGGAATGCCGTCGGAGTACGTCTGGCAGGACACCTTCCAGAAGAGCCGGGCCTACCTGGCTCAGACGCTCGAACGCCACGGCGGGCAACGCTTCCACCTGATCGACATCGATTTCCTGGGCGAGACGACCCGCCACGCGGGATACGAGGTGAGCCGCAAGGCGCAGTTGCGCGTTCGGGACGAGAGCGGCGCGGAAAGAACCATCCGTCTGTTCGGATCGATGATCCGGCAGAACGGCCGCAGCAAGGTCTACAGCTTCATCATTGACTAGCTGTTCGCCCTTCGCCATTCGCCATTCGCCGAGGACGTTCACATCTCGAGATCGCGATCCGCGAACCGCGAACCGCGAGTGGCTACTCCTCCCTCACCGGCAGCCGCACCGTGAACATCGCGCCGCCGCCGGCGCGGTTCTCCACCCGCACTTCGCCCGCCATCAGCTCCACCAGGTGCCGGACGATCGCCAGTCCGAGGCCCGTGCCGCCGGGCCGTCCCCGGGACTTGTCCACGCGGTAGAACCGCTCGAAGACCCGCCCGAGGTCCTCGGGCGGAATGCCGGGCCCCGTGTCACGCACGACGATCTGAGAGGCGCCGTCCGCGCGAGTGGCCTCCACCTCGATCGCGCCACGCTCGGGCGTGTAGTTCACGGCGTTCTCGATCAGGTTGCGCAGCACGTCGTGCAGCTTGGCCGGGTCGGCGACGAGCGTTCGCGCATCCGGCGCCACCCGGCTTGCCACGTCCAGCGACTTGGCCGCAATCGTCTGCTCGAAGTCGCTGATGATGCCGCCGACGACGTTCTCGACGTCGCACTCGGCCAGCTCGAGGACTTCCTGTCCCGCGTCGAGCCGCGCCAGGCGGAGGAGATCCTTGACGAGCCGCTCCATGCGTGTCGAGTGTCGGTGAATGATCTCGAGGAAGCGCTGGCGCGCCTCCGGGTCGTCCGGGTCGTCGATGAGCGCCTCCGCGTAGCCCTTGATCGCGGTGAGGGGGGTCCGCAGTTCGTGCGAGACGTTCGCCACGAAATCCCGGCGGACCTGGTCTGCGCGCTTGAGGTCGGTGATGTCGTGAAGCACCAGCACGGCGCCGCGCCCCGTGGCGACGACCGGCGCCGCGCGTGCGACGAGCGTGCGCCCGGGGTCCCGGACGGGCGCGAACTCCAGGCCTTCCGGGTGACGGCCGTCCAGCGCGCGATCCAGCTGATCGACGATGCCTGGGTGGCGGATCGCCTCGACATAGGCTCGGCCGACGGCGTCCTGCTCGAGGCGGAGCATGCGGAGCGCGGCGCCGTTCACCAGCTGGACCTTGCCGTCCTCGTCCACGACCAGGACGCCTTCGACCATGCTTCCGAGGATGGCCTCCATGCGGGCCCGGTCCCGGCGCAGTTCGTTCAGGCGCCGGCCGAGTTCCTGCACGGCCGTATCCAGGGCTCGCGCCGCCGTGCCGAGCTCGTCGTCTCCGTAGTCAGGCCCCGGGCGGCTCAGATCCCCCTGGGCGTACCGGCGTGCCACCTCTTCAATCGCGCGCGCCCGCGCGGCGACCGGCGCAGAGAGCGCCGACGAGATGATGGCAGCGACGAGCCCCGCCAGACCCAGGGAGACCAGCGATAACAGAACAAGACGCAGGCGCGTGCCAGGCTCGAGCGCGCCCACCATCGTGAGCAGCACGAACGACAGGGCGACCGCGGCGGCGGCGATGGCGGTGATCAGGAGCTTGAGCCGGAGTTCTGAGCGCACGGGCGTGACCAGGACAGGGCGGGGATCCTACTGAGGCGCCGGCTCCAGCAGTTTGTAGCCGAACTGCTTCACGGTCACGATCGCGTGCGACAACATGGGCAGCTTCTCGCGCAGGCGACGCACGTGGACGTCCACCGTGCGAGTGCCGCCCGTGTAGGAATAGCCCCAGACATCGGAGAGCAGCAGATCCCGCGACAGAACCCGGCCGCGATGCTCCATCAGGTACTGCAGCAGCAGGAACTCCTTGGCGGTCAACCGAACTTCGTCGCCGTTGGTGCGCACGATGTGCCGGTCGAGGTCCACGGTGAGCGGTCCGTACGTGAGCCGGTTGTCGGGCGGGCCCGCGCGGTGCGCCCGGCGGAGAAGGGCACGGACCCTGGCGACGACCTCGTTCGGGCTGAAGGGCTTGGTGATGTAGTCGTCGGCGCCCAGCTCGAGCCCGACGATGCGGTCGGACTCCTCGCCTTTGGCGGTCAGCATGATCACGGGAATGGCGGAGGTGGCGGCGTCGGCGCGGATCGCACGGCAGACCTCGAGGCCGTCGAGCCCCGGCATCATGACGTCGAGGATGATCAGGTCTGGCACGCGCTGCCGTATGCGCAGCATCACGTCACGGCCAGACGCCACGACGTCGGTGTCGAAGCCGGCCTTCTGCAGGTAGTGCCGCACCAGGTCCGCGATATCGGCATCGTCTTCGGCGACGAGCACGTGATTCATCGCTTCGAAGTATAGCCGAGGCGGCACGGCGGCCTGTCCTCCAGAGCAGGCAGCGTCGCCCGTTGGGGAGGACAGCAACGCGGAGTGGCCCAGGTACTCGCGATGGCACGCGCCTTGTAGCGGCATGGCCACAGGGGGACACGATCATGAAACACATCCTGAGTGCGGCGGCGGGCGGAGTGGCGGTGGGGCTCATCGCCTTGATGTCGATCGCGCTGACCGGGCGCTCTGCTGACGAGACAGGGTTCGCCAGCCTCGAACGGATGGCAGGGCAGGCGCCGGGTCTGCCGGTACAGTGCGATACCTGGCAGGACGCGATCGTGGAGCGCGTGGGTACCAACGCGGTACGCGTGACCTGCATGGATCGAGCCGGCGCGCCTGCGGGCGACGTCGTGAGGCTGGCGAGCGCCCGTCAGGAGCCGGTGGCGCGGGCGCGCCCGGCGGTGACAGAGCGCGTGGTCTACCGCGATCCCCCTCGCGGTTCCGACCGGCCGGTGTCGAAGTCAGTGCTGATCATCGCGGGGGCCACCGGCGCCGGCGCGGGCGCCGGCGGGCTCATCGGCGGCAAGAAGGGCGCGCTGGCTGGCGCGGCGATCGGCGGCGGCGCGGCAGCGATCTACGAGGCGATCAAGCGGTAGGCCGGTCAGTCCAGGTGGGGCGTGCGCTCGAGCCCCACCTGGCGCCAGCCCTCGGCGGTGCGACGGAACTGCACCCGCACGGGCCTGGCCCAGGAACCGTGACGGTCGTGGAGCGCCGAGACCTCCACCTGCACGAAGTCGGCGGTGCGCAGCGCCGCCGGCATCGGCGCCGAAGGAACGGTGATGGTGTCGATCGGGCCGGCGGGCGTCGCGCCTCGCGTGGCGTTGTCGAACAGGCTCCACTGCACGCGGTACTCGCGCGCCGGCGTGGCGCGTCCGGTCTCGACCGCCGCATTGCCGAAGGTGAGCGTACCGCTCGTGTCAAGGACGAAGTCCACGAGCGGATTCACGCTCGGTATCCAGGCCAGCCCGACCTTGTCGCGCCGGGCCACGATCACGTCCGTCAGGTAGCGGGCGGCGTTCGGGTCGCTGAAGTCGGCCGCCTCCACCACCGCGGCAATCGCCTCGTCCGGAATGGCCATCACGCGCCGGGCGGCCCAGAAGAGATCGTCGGGCCGCGCGTTGTCGAACGCCGGGTTCGGATACTCCGGCCTCCAGAGCTCTGGCTGGAAAAATGCGGCCTCGATGCGGCCGAGCGCCGGCAGCTCGAGGTACTGCACCTTGATCCACGGCCGCACCCACAAGCCGAGCGTCAGGGCCGTCAGCAGCGTTGGACGCGCCTCCCAGATGTACTCATTGCCTGCGCGCGCCTTCTGCGCCTGCACGCTGGCGCTGCCCAGCGTGGAGCCGAAATCGATCAGGTGATGCCAGACGAGCTGGCGTCCGTCGCGTTCGACCAGCGTGTCGAGCGTGTTGATGCTGCGGGAGTCGTCGTGGTTCAGCCACGCCGACGAGGCGCGCAGGCCGCGCAGCTCGCGCCGGTGCTCGTGCGGGAAGATGTCGTTGGGGTCGTCGGGACGCGTACCGTGGTAGCGGAAGGGCCCCAGGGGCCGGCCGGCCAGCGCGCGGCTGGCGATCACGCGGTAGGAGCCGTCGGGACGCCGTGCCGCCTTGGCCAGCAGTTCGTCCACGTCGATCTCCGTGATCTGCCGCCGTGCCCCCGCGTCGTTGCGGATCCCGGCGCTCTCGCCGATCACGAGGTTGTCGCGACGCAGCGTCGCAAGGTGGTTCTCGGGCACGTGGTACCCCAGCGCCCAGAACAGCTTCGTCGAGACAATCTCGGCGCCGGTGGCCATCTCGGGATGGCCCGGCGGATCGAACTTGACGAACCAGATCGTGTCGCGGGTGTCGCGGATCGTGAAGCCGGGCGTGATGCCGTCGCTCTTGCCCGACACGATCGTCCATGGTCCGGGTGCCGGGCCGTCGCTCGTGTCCGGCCCCCGCACGATTGTCGCGACGTCGAGCGGACCACGGTTCGTGAACCAGCTCGAGTCCGGGACCTCGTCGACCGTGTTGATGTTCATCGCCCGGCGGTTCGAGCGGTCGCCGGGCTTGAGGAACGTGTTCTCGAGGAAATCGTACGGATCGCTGATGTCCCACGGCTCCACGCCCGACGCGTCCTGGGTTTCGGGATCGACGGCGATGGGATCGTCAGGGAAGAACGCCGGGTGCGCCGCGCGCGGCGCGAGCGAGCCGGCCGCGAGACAGACAGCGACCGCGCATGCGGCGGCGAAGCGGTTGGGAGTGAGCACAACCGCCATCATCAGAAGGCCGGTCCGAACTTCATGAAGAACCGCGTGCCCTCGTGGCCGCCGGTGCCGACGTCGAGGCGCAGGAAGACATGGCGGTTGGTGTTGAAGCGCAGCCCCACGCCCCACGACGTCTTCAACCCGCTCAAGGAGAGCTGGTCCCACCGAGGCGCAACGTCCGCGGCGTCGAAGAACAGGGCGAGGTCGAGCGCCGAGAACGCTTCCCACCGGTACTCGGCGTTGACGAGCGCGTAGTTCGCATCGCGAAAACGGTACTCGCGGAACCCGCGGAGCGTGTCGCTGCCCCCGACCGACGGCATGAGGAAGAAGGGCACGCGGGCCGCTGACTCGGCTTCGATGTGACTCACCTGGATCCGGACGGCGACGTTGCGCTTCTTGTCGAAGATCGGAAAGACCTGCAGCACTTCCGCATCGGTGCGGCCGAAGTCGAAGGCCCCGCTGCGCCGGTCGTCGTACCAGCCCCAACTCACGCGGTAGCGTCCGCCCGCGCGCGTGTTGCCCGGTTCATCGCGGTAATCGACGTCGAGGAAGATCTGGTGGTAGCCGAGCCGCGGCGCGCGGCCCAGGCCCGGCGCCGTCTCGTCGGTGAACCGGTCATGAATGCGCGGCAGGGCATCGTCAGTGCCGGCCGAGATATCGGCGTGCAGGAGCCCAAGGCGGCTCCCGGCTGAGAACCACCCTAGAGGCCGCAATGTCACGTAGCCGCGCATTTCGTGGCCGCGCAGCCGGTAGCTGGTGGCGTCCTCGAGTGCCGAGGAGGAGCCGAGGCCGAAGAAGTCTTCCTGTGGATAGTCGCTCCACGCCCAGTCACCGCCGACCTCCAGTCGCCCGTCGAAGAGACGCGTCAGGCTCGCAGAGGCCTGCACCAGCTTGTAGCCCTTGAGGGAGCCGACGGTGCCAAGGTCCACCCGCAGGTGATCGTTCACGACGGCTTTGCGGAATCCGACGCCAAGGGCAAACCCGCTCCCTGTGGGGAAGCCGCCCATGCGCGGGTAGAAGCCGTAGAGACCGCCCACGAGGCGCTCCAGGACCCTGTGCTCGTCAACGAGCAGCAGCCCGTGCTCGACTCTGTTCGGCTCGTAGGGAGCGACCTCGTTCGCGCGCGCGGCACGCTGCTGCTCGAGAAGCTCCGCCCGTGTCTCCTGGGCGCCGGTGGGCGTCGCGCCGAGGGCAAGCATGGCGAGGCACAGCAGAGGGGCAGGCAGGACACGCATGCGCAGGAATACGGCAATACTACCGCAGTCGCGGGGCCGGCCAGGCACCGGGCTCAGCGGTGATCGTTCAGCGACCAGTCGTGCGGCAGAAACGCCAGGCGGACGCGTGCCGTCCGGATGACCGCGGCGACGTCCTCGGGCCCGTAAGTCGCGACGACACCAAGGATTGCGCGCTCGGTCGGGGTCCCGCGGGAAGGGCCGCTGTCCGCGAACCTGTCGACGAAGTCATCGGCATGGCGCCTGAAGAGCCGCGCGACGCGGATCAGGCCGCCCGACGTCTCGAGCCCCCGGGGCGCGGCGAGAAACGCCCGGGCCGCCTCCTCGAGCTGTGCGTCGAGGCCGCCCGCGGTATACGGCACGCGTCGCAGCACGGGACAGCTCACCGAGGCGCAGTTGAGGGCGAAGTGCACCATGGGATCCTGGAACTCCGGTAACAGGATCTCGCGCTTGATCTCGTCAAGCGTCACCGTGCGACCCGCAGCCTTCCAGGTGAGCTGGTCCCAGACGCCCTGAATCTGGCGGATGCTGCTGTCGGGGTGGAGGCTGAACGGCCGGCGCTGCGTGGGGTAGTGGTCCACGACCGCCTGCAGGGTGAAGACGTTGTACGCATTGATCCAGAACGCCTTCTGAGCGGCGCGCGGCCAGGTGGAGATCGCGCGGGTGTCGGGGGCGTTGAAGGCGGCCGCCGCCTCGTCCAGCGCCGAGCGGTCGGCGGCGAGCGCCTCGTAGTTCACGTAGCCGTCACGCAGGTGGGCGTCGAGGACCCGGCCGTAGGCCTTGTAGGCGTGGTCGAAACGGGGCTGTGCGGAGGGCAACGCGACGGCAGTCATGGCAAGCAGCGCCGCCCCTGCCAGGTGTGCGGTGAATCGGGACGAGCGGGCGGACATGGACAGCAACTCCAGAGAGGATCGTCGGTGTGGTGACACGTGATTGGACGTCTAGCGGCCTTCCGCCGTTCCCCGCATCGCTGAGCCGCAGCAGACGCACTCTGCTATTCTGCAACGGCCGCGCCGCCTGGATTCGGTAACTGACCGGCGCGGCGCGGCGTAAAGCACGTACATGCAGCGAGTCCCGGCCTGGGTCCTGGTGATTCTGGTGCTGTTGGCCGGTGCCGCCGGGCGAGCGGTGGTGGCGCAGCCGCAGCCGGCTCCACCATTGCAGCTCTTCTTCGAGGCGGCCTCACTCGACGAGACCGTGGCGGCCCGTGCCCTCGAGGCGCTCGCGTCCCGATGGCACGACGGCTACACGCCGATGATCATCGACATGGCGCGTCTGATGCGTCCCGCGCCGCGCCAGCAGGCCGGCGGCTTCGACATGGGCGCCGGCCCGACGAGCAGCGCCGACGGAGGCGACGAGTTCAGCGCGGGGCGCGCGGGCGCTGACGTCGGCGTCCCGCCGTCGCGACCCGTGCTGCCAGAGTCACGCGCGCGGGCCCGGCTCATCCGCTTCCTCGAACGGCAGACGGGTCAGCGCTTCGACGAGGCGCTGCACGGCTGGCGCAGGTGGATGTGGGCGCAGCCCTATGCCCCGCACCCCGAGTACGCCGCCTTCAAGGCCCACGTGTATTCGCAGATCGATCCGCGGATGCGGGCCTTCTTTCCGGACCAGGTGAAGGCGGGCATCCGGCTCGACGAGATCGACTTCGGCGGCGTGCCCGTCAACGGCATTCCTCCACTGCGCCAGCCGGCCGTCGTGCCCGCCGCCGCCGCCCGCTACCTGCGCGACAACCACATCGTGTTCGGCCTCGTCGTCAACGGCGAGGCCCGGGCCTATCCCAAGCGCATCCTCGCCTGGCACGAGATGGCGCTCGACACGGTAGGCGGGGTCGAGCTGACCGTCGTCTACTGCACCTTGTGCGGCAACGTGATCCCGTACGAAAGCCGCATCGGCGAGCGACGCATTACGTTCGGCACGAGCGGATTGCTGTACCGGTCGAACAAACTGATGTTCGACGAGGAGACGTTCAGCCTCTGGTCCTCGATCGACGGCACGCCGGTCGTCGGCGCACTGGTCGGCAGCGGTCTTCAACTCGTCTCCCATGCGGTGGTCACCACCACATGGGGCGAGTGGAAGCGCACGCATTCTGACACGACGGTGCTCTCGATCGAGACGGGCTTTGATCGCGACTACCGCGAGGGCGCGGCGTACCGCGACTACTTCAGCACAGACCGCCTCATGTTTGCCGTGCCCGGAGACGACCGGCGGCTGCGGAACAAGGACGAAGTGCTGACGATGCGCATCCGGCCCGCGGCCGGCGGAGAGGCACAGCCCGTGGCCATCGAGGTCGATCTGTTGAGGCGCCAGCCCGCGTACCACTTCGAGGCGCAGGGACGCCAGTTCGTGGTCATCACCACGCGGCAGGGCGCCAACCGCGTGTACCTGCTCGGGGGCCACGAGGTGGCCTTCCCCTCGCGTGCCCACGACGGCAGGATGATTGCCGACAGCGCGGGCCGGAAATGGCGCGTGACGGAGGAAGCGCTCGTGGCCGCGGATGATTCGTCGGTGCGCCTCCCGCGCGCCCCCGCGCAGCGCGCCTTCTGGTTCGGGTGGCACGCGCAGTACCCGGAGACGATCCTGATCCAACGGTAGCCGCCCCTCGCGGAGTGCCGATCCCGCCATCTGAACTGATTGGCGGCCGCCGCACGCTTCGCCAGGCAGACCGCGCCGCCGGTTGAGCGCCGACGGCTGCAGGCTGGCGCGAGCTCCGGGCCCTACGCCGGCGGCACCACACGCCCGCCCGTCAGGAAGCGCCGATAGTCGGAGTAGGTCGTGGTCGTGCGCAGCCGTGGGGTGCCCGCGCCGCGGGTGATGCGGAGCGATGAGGCCGACACCGGAAGGACCAATGTCTCGTCGGGGTCGTTGAAGCGGACGGGACTGAACCGGATCGACGAGTCCATCCGCTCCACCGTCCAGACCGCGCGATCGGGGGCCCGTCGCGCGACACTCCACGGCAGTCGGAGATCCACGAGGCCGGTCAACCCGCGGTCCAGACGGAGCACGTCGTGCGTTTCGCGGTCAATCCACACCCGCCCGCGCGCGCCGCCGTCGATGCGGAAGCTGACGCAGTCGTCCTTGTCCTCGACGTGCGTGATCTCGCCCGTGGGCCGCGACGGCATGCGGAAGTCAACGACGAATGCGGGGCGACCGTCCTGCCTGGAGGTCCCGGCCGCGGTGAACACGTACGCGGCCCGTTGTGCCGCCAGCAGCATCGACAGCGGCTGCGTCTCCGTTGTCCGGCGCTCGGGCGTCGTGCAGCTGTCGTAGTCGTTCTCGCGCGGGGGGCGTCCGTTCACCGTGAGCAACTGCCGGACGGTCGTGGCCTCGAGCGGCGCCGAGCTGTCGGCGTCGGGATCCCACGAGAGGCGCAGTTCGGATTCGACCGTGCGCGCACGGCCGTTCGCCGAGAGCCCGAAGTCGAGCGGCTGCATCACGACGGTCTCGATCGAGACGAGGCTCTGCGCGCGCGCGAAGTAGTCCTCGACGCGCTCGCCGGCGAGGTGCAGCGTGGCGGCGAGGCCGTGCGCGGGATCGCGCTGGCCGGCGGCGGGCGAGACGCTGAAGGCCGCGGCCACCGCCAGGCTGGCAACGAGGACGGTCGAGCTGGAGCGGACCTCCATCGCGTGGCGATTATACTGATCGGCGGCGTGCGTGTCGCTTGCGCGCCAGCCGCGTCCGGGCGTCGCGTGTAACCGCAAGCGACGCGCCGCCGTAAAGACCGACGATCGCGGCCGGAACCCTGCGGACGAGGGCCGGGTCGCGGTTGCTGGAGAGTCATGACACACAGGATCTCGTGGGTGGCCGGTGCGCTGGCGATCGGCGTGCTGTGCCTTGTTGCGCCGGCCACCGCGCGGCAGGCGCCGGTAGACATCGACAAACTGGGCCCCCAGGTGGGCGCACGCGTGCCGGAGTTCTCCGGGACCGACCAGCGCGGGCGCACGCAGACGCTCGAGTCGCTGATGGGACGCGAAGGGCTGATGCTCGTCTTCAGCCGCTCCGCCGACTGGTGACCGTACTGCAAGACGCAGCTGGTCGAGCTGCAGGGACGTCACAGAGAACTCGACGCGCAGGGGCTGGGCCTTGCCGTGGTCACCTACGATTCGCTGGAGGTGCTCCAGCGGTTCACGAAGGAGCGCGGGATCGCGTACCCGCTCATCGCCGATCCCGGCTCGACGATCATCCGCCGGTACGGCCTGCTCAACGAGACGATCGCCCCCGGCAACCGCGCGTTCGGGATTCCCTATCCCGGAACGTTCATCATCGGTCGTGACGGCCGCGTGCGGTCGCGCTTCTTCGAGGAGGCGTACCAGGAGCGCAGCACCGTGGCGAGCATCATGGCGCGCACGGGCACGAGTGTCGGCACCGGGCCGGCGGTGACCCGATCCACGCCGCATCTGCAGGTGACGGCGGGGGCCACCGACGCCGTGATCGCGCCGGGCAGCCGCTTCTCGATCGTCTTCGAGGTCACACCCGGCCCCGGGATGCACGTGTATGCGCCGGGGAAGCACACATACCAGGTGGTGGCAATCGAGTTCGATCTACAACCCTGGCTGACCGCGCACACCGTCAGCTACCCGCCGTCGGAGATCTACCACTTCAAGCCGCTCGACGAGCGCGTCGACGTCTACATGAAGCCGTTCCGGCTGGTGCAGGACGTGACCATCGCCGCCACCCCCGCCGCGCAGAAGCAGCTCGGGGCCCTCAAGACGGTCACGCTCACCGGCAGGCTGCAGTACCAGGCGTGCGACGACGAGGTGTGCTACATGCCCGCAACGGTGCCGCTGTCGTGGACGTTGGAGGTCGTGCCGCTGGTGCGGTGACGCGGAGTCGGTCGTGGGTAGTCGACAGACTGTCGCGTCTCTGATATCGTTAATCGACGATAGGCGATAAACAGGATGGCTACCCGAAACGCGGCGTCCGTCATCGACACCGGGTGCTGCACACCAGCCGAGGAGGCGCTCGAGCAGGCCGGCCCGGTGTCCGGACCCGAGGCCGATCGCGAACTCGCCGCCTTTGCCAAGGCGATCGCCCACCCGGTGCGCGTCCAGATCCTCCGCATGCTCGCCCGCAAGGAGGCGCGCATGTGCAGCCACATCGTGGATGAACTGCCCCTCGCGCAGTCCACCGTGTCGGAACACCTCCGCATCCTCCGGTCCACCGGTCTCGTCCGCGCCAACGAACAAGGCCCGCGCGTGGGCTACTGCATCGAACAGGACGTGCTGACACGCTTCAAGGGACTGCTGACGGCGCTGTGACCTCGCAAGCCGCTGTGTCGCGTGTCCCAGCGCACGGCCAGGAGAGACGACCATGACCCGTATCGATGTCTTCGATCCCCCGATGTGCTGCTCGACCGGCGTGTGCGGACCGAGCGTGGATCCGCTTCTGGCGGCCTTCGCCGCCGATGTGGACTGGCTGGCGTCCCAGGGCGCGAGCGTCGCACGCTTCAACCTCGCGCAGGACCCGCAGGCCTTTCTGCAGCATCCCCTGGTAGGCGACCTGATCCGCCGCGAAGGACACGATTGCCTGCCGCTCGTGCTCGTCAACGGCGAGGTCGTCGGCCACGGAGCGTATCCGAGGCGCGACGAGCTCGCCCGCCTTGCGGGCCTCCAGCCAGCCGCCACGGCTTCGAAGCCGAAGATCCGATTGTCCGCATCCGGGAGCTGCGCGCCCGGCTCGGGATGCTGCTGATGGCGGGCCTCCCGTTTGTCCCGACGCGGGTCCTGTTCTTCACGGGCAAGGGCGGCGTGGGCAAGACGTCGCTTGCGTGCGCGACGGCGGTCGCGCTTGCCGACAGCGGCCGGCGCGTGCTGCTCGTGTCGACGGATCCCGCGTCAAACCTCGACGAGGTGCTGGGCGTCGCGCTCGGGTCGGAGCCGCGTCCCGTGCCCTCCGTCGCCGGCCTCTCCGCCCTCAACATCGATCCCGAGGCCGCTGCTCACGCCTACCGCGAGCGCATCGTCGGTCCCGTGCGCGCGGTGCTGCCGAAGGAGACGGTAGACCGCATCCAAGAACAGCTCTCCGGCGCGTGCACGGTGGAGATCGCCGCGTTCGATCAGTTCACTCAGCTGCTTG
>CAZNOC010000032.1:0-19577 GCA_964574545.1 uncultured Bifidobacteriaceae bacterium
TCAAGGACATCAAGAAGCACTCCTTCTACCTGAAGCCGGGCGACAAGCGCCGGGCAAAGCAGGCGTTGGCGCGCAAGCGCAACCGCAAGAAGCAACGCCGCGAGATGGAGTGACGCGTTCCGGTCCCCGGGGTCGTGGCGTCCGCGCCCGCCCTCGGGGCGGGAACCTGTGGTATATTCTGCCCGATTGAAACCGGCGACAACGCCAGTGTTTTCAAGGGTTTCTATGGTTTTCGACATCACGCTGGCGGCGTGATCGACGGTGACGTAGAGGAGATTCCGGCATGGAGATCGCCGAACGATCGGTGGACGGGGTCACAGTACTCGACCTGAAGGGCAAGATGACGCTCGGCGAGGGTGACGAGCTGCTCAAGGACAAGATCAACAGCCTCCTGGCCAGCGGCCACAAGAAGCTTGTGCTGAACCTGGAGGGCGTGCCGTACATCGACTCGGCCGGCCTGGGTGAAGTGGTGCGCACCTACACCACCGTCAGCCGCCAGGGCGGCAGCCTGAAGCTGCTGAACCTGACCAAGCGCATCGAGGACCTGCTCGCGATCACGAAGCTGCTGACCGTGTTCGAAACGTTCGACTCGGAAGCGGAAGCGGTCAAGAGCTTCGCGAACTGATCTCGTCCCCCTGCCGGTGCGCTGTGGCGCGCTCGTGGCCTCGCGACCCGGGCGGGTGGACGGAGCATGGAGTCTCGCCGGGTGCTGGCCCATCTGCTGATCTCGCTGAGGCCCGGGCAGTGGACCAAGAACCTGATCGTGTTCGCGGCGCTGCTCTTCGGGCGGCGCCTGCTCGATCCGACGGCCGTTGGTCTCGCGCTGGCGGCCTTTTTGATTTTCTGCGCGCTCTCGGGCGTCGTCTACCTCGTCAACGACGTCTCGGATCGCGAGGCGGATCGCCTCCATCCGACGAAGCGGCGACGGCCGATTGCGTCCGGCGCCCTCGGCGCGGGCGAGGCGCTGCTGTTCGCCGCCGTGCTGGGTACGGCGGCGCTCGGCGCGGCGTTCTGGTTGACGCCGGCGCTCGGCGCGGTCGCGACGGGATACGTCGTGCTCCTCACGTTGTACACGTGGGTGTTGAAGCACCTCGTCATCCTGGACGTGCTCGCCATTGCCATCGGCTTCGTGCTGCGGGCCGTGGCGGGGGCGGTGGTGATTGGCGTGCCGATCAGCGTCTGGTTGCTGGTCTGCACGATTCTGCTCGCGTTGTTTCTCGCGCTCAGCAAGCGTCGCCAGGAGTTGACGCTGCTGGCCGGGTCGGCAGTCGAGCATCGGCGGATTCTGAAGGAGTACGACCCGTATCTGCTCGATCAGATGATTGGCGTGGTGACCTCCTCGACGCTGGTCGCCTACATCATCTACTGCACGAGCCAGGAGACCATCGACCGGTTCGGCACCGAGTGGCTGGTGCTGACCACGCCGTTTCCCATCTACGGCATCTTCCGCTACCTCTACCTGGTGCATCGCCAGGGCATGGGGGATCCGTCGGAAGCGCTGCTGACGGACCGGCCGTTGCTCGGTTGCGTGGCGTCCTGGGCGTTCGTGGTAGCGCTCATCATCTATCGGCCGTTCGGGTCGTGACCCCGTGAGATCAGGGGGGGTATGACACGGTCCCGAGTCGCGATCCTGCGTACGAGCCCGGCCACGGTGCGTGCGGACTACCACCGTCTGCTGAACCTCGCCGGGTACCAGGACGTCCTGGCCAGGGACGCCGACACCGCGCTCAAGATCAACATCTCCTGGCACTTCTTCTTCCCGGGCTGCTCGACGACGCCGTGGCAGCTCGACGGGGTGATCCAGGCGATGAAGACGGACGGGTTCGATCCCGCCCTCATCCACGCCTGCCACAACCGCACCGTCGTCATCGACGCGCATCTCGGCGAGGTCGAGAACAAGCAGCTCCCCGTGGTGGAGGCGCACGGCCTGCGGAACATCCACCTCTACGAGGGCGACGAGCCCTGGATCCACATCCGCGACGCGGTGGGCGACCTCGCGGACAAGTTCCTCTGCCTGAACGAGGTGTACCCGGACGGCTTCATGATCCCCCGCCGGTTCATCGGCGAGAACATCGTGCACCTGCCGACCGTGAAGACCCATGTCTTCACGACCACCACCGGCGCGATGAAGAACGCGTTCGGCGGCCTGCTGAACGAGCGGCGCCACTGGACGCATCCGGTGATCCACGAGACGCTGGTGGATCTGCTCATGATCCAGAAGCGGATTCACCGCGGCGTGTTCGCGGTGATGGACGGCACCTTCGCCGGCGACGGCCCGGGGCCGCGCTGCATGGTGCCCCACGCCAAGAACGTCATCCTCGCGGGCGCCGACCAGGTCGCGATCGACGCGGTCGCCGCCAAGTTGATGGGCTTCGACCCGATGTCCATCAAGTTCATCCGGCGGGCGCACGACCTCGGCCTCGGCTGCGGGGACCCGCGCGAGATCGAGATCGTTGGCGACGAGGATGCGGCAAGTGAGAACTGGCACTTTGCCGGTCCGTTCAAGAAGATGACGTTTGCGTCGCGCATGCAGCACCACATCTACTGGGGCCCGTTGCGCAAGCCCATCGAATGGTCACTCAAGACCGTGCTCGCGCCGTGGGCGTACATCGCGAGCGTGCTCTACCACGACAGTTTCTGGTATCCGCTGCATGCGGACCGCAACATGAAGCAGGTGCTCGAAAGCCCGTGGGGCCGGCTGTTCCAGAACTGGGAACACCTGGCGCCGACGGCGGACGGCTTTCCCGACGTCGGCGAGTCGCCGGCGGTCGCGCCCAGGCTCGGCCGGCGCGCATTGGGGCAGTCGCTCGGCATCCTCGGCACCTGCATCAAGGAAGCGCCCGAGTTCGCGAGCCGGCGGCGGCACGCGCAACAGCGGGCCGACTGAGGAATCCCCAACACCATGACCGACTTCAACATCCGTTCCGATTCGGTCGATGTCGAGCAGATCATGCAGCAGATCCGCAGCCGGATCCGCGAGAAGCGAGGCGTCGACTACACCGAGGAGCAGGTCCAGGAACTGGCCACCGTCCGGCTCGAGAAGTTTCTCGATCCCAGGAACCTGCGATCGGATCTGCTCGAGCAGTTCCGCCGATCTCGCCCGGCGCCGGAGGCCGCCGAGCCCGCCTACACGTTCGAGGATCACACGATCTTCGACTCGCACCGCGGGTTCCTGCGGTTCACGCGCGGGTTGCTCAAGCCGATCCTGAAGCTGTTCTTCAACCCGAACCCGATCATCCTCGCCCTGCACCGGCAGGCGCAGCTCAACGCCGAACACCAGCGCGACCGCGCGGCGTGGAACGCGCTCTACTACGAGGTCCTGCACAACCTCGTGCTCGAAACCACGCGCACGAGCATCGAGGTCAAGAACCTGAAGATGCGCCTCGAGTCGCTCACGAGCCGCCTGGACTTCTCGGAACGCCGCGTGCGCGCGCTCGAAGGCGTCGTCCAGTACCGGCCGGAAGCGGTGCGCCCGCGCGAACGGCGGCCGGATCGCGTGCCCGACCGCGTGGAGAAGGTCCCGGATCGCCCGGTCGAGGCGGCCGGCCAGCCCGCCGCGCTGCCCGCGACGGGCGAGGCCAGTCCCGACGCGGCCGGCGGTGACGCGGTCAGGCGCCGGCGCCGGCGCCGGCGCGGACGACGAGGCGGCAGCGGTGGTTCGGCAGACGCGACGGGCGGAGACGCGGCGAGCGGCACGGGCGATGGAGGCGGCGAGGCGCCGGCCGAGGAGCATGCGCCTGGGGACGCGGGCGGGGAACGCTCCGCGCCGTCCCCCGCCGAGACCCGGCAGCCGTCCACCGATTCCGACACGCCAACACAGTGAAGGTCGCGGTCGTCGTCCAACGCTACGGCGCCGGCGTCAGCGGCGGCGCCGAACTCCACGCGCGATACATCGCCGAGCATCTCGCCCGCCACGTCGAGGTCGAGGTGCTGACGACGTGCGCGCAGGACTACATCACCTGGCGCAACGAGCTGCCCGTGGGCCACGAGACCGTCAACGGCGTGGCGGTCCGGCGGTTCCCGGTGTCGCGCGAGCGGGATCCCCGCGACTTCGGACGGCAGTCGGAGCGCGTGTTCACGGCCGCCCATTCCGTGAACGACGAACTGTCGTGGCTCGAGGCCGAGGGCCCGACCAGCCCGGCGCTCGTCGCGCACATCCGCGCGCACGCAGCCGCGTTCGACTACCTCATCTTCTTCAGCTACCGGTACTACCACGCGTTCCACGGCGCCCGCGCGGCGGCCGGCAAGGCCATCCTCGTGCCCACCGCCGAGCGTGACGAGGCCCTGGGCCTCGGGATCTTCGCGCCCGTGTTTCGAGGCGTGCGGGCGGTCATGTACAACTCGTTCGAGGAACGCGCCCTGATCCAGCGCGTCTCCGGCAACCAGTCCGTCCCCGGCATCGTCGTGGGCGTGGGTTCGGAGGTGCCGGATCAGACCGACGCAGACCGGTTCCGGCAGCGCCACGGCGTCCACGACCGCTTCGCGGTCTACGTCGGCCGCATCGACGAGAACAAGGGCTGTGCGGAGCTCTTCACGTTCTTCCAGACGTACGCGCGGATGGAACCGGAAGGCCTCGACCTGGTGCTGATCGGACACCCGGTGATTCCCATCCCGGATCACCCGCGGATCCGGCACCTCGGCTTCGTCAGCGACGAGGACAAGTTCGACGCGATCGCCGCCGCGGATCTGCTCGTGATGCCGTCCTACTTCGAGAGCCTGTCGATGGTGGCGCTCGAGGCGTGGGCGCTCGGCACTCCCGTGCTGGCCAACGGCCGTTGTGACGTCCTCAAGGGCCAGTCCATCCGGAGCAACGCCGGCCTGTACTACGAGGGCCTGGAGGAGTTCGTCGAAGCGATGCGCCTCCTGAGCGAGCAGCGCGCGGTGGCGGCGGGCCTCGGCGCGAACGGCCGGGAGTACTTCCGGCGGCACTACGCCTGGCCCGTCATCGAGCGCTCCTACCTCGACATGCTGGACCGGCTCTCGCGAGAGCCGGCGGCGGGAGCGGACATCGAGCCACTCCCGGGCTGGTGGGCGCGCCGCCGCCGGTCGCTTCCGCCCGCACGCGAGGTGCTGCAGCAGCTTCCGACGGGGCCGGTGCTGGGCCAGGAACGCGATGCCGGCCGCTCGCCCAGGCCATCGCCACGACCGCGCAGCGCCGACCGCCGCCACGCCGCTCCGGCACGCGATCGCACGGCACAGCCGCCCGGCGGAAAGGATCGCGCACGGCCCTCCGCCGCGCGGGAGTCCACCCCGGCAGGCCGCGAGCGGGCGAGGTCGTCAGGGCGTCCACCACAACGAGGCCGGGGCCGGCGGCCGGGGCCGGGCGGGCGCCGTCCATGAGCATTGCCGTCCATCAGGTGCTCGCCACGCTCGGGTACGGCGATGCCATCGGCAACGAGGTGCTCGGCATCCAGCGCGTGCTCCGGGCGGCGGGCTACCAGTCCGAGATCTTCGTGGAGACGGCCGACCCCCGGCTCGAGGACCTCACAACCGACTACTGGGAGCTTCCGCGGGCGAGCCATCCGGACCACATCCTGATCCACCATTTCTCGATCGGGTCGCGCGCGTCGCGCATCGCCTACGCACTGCCCGATCGCATGGCGCTCGTCTACCACAACATCACGCCCCCGGAGTACTTCGTCGGCGTGCACAACCGGCTCGTGCGCCTCTGCTACCTGGGACGGCGCGAACTCGGCGCGTATGCGGAGCGATGCGACCTGGCCCTGGGCGACTCGGAGTACAACCGTCAGGAACTCGAGGCCCTCGGCTTCGCCCCCACAGGCGTGCTGCCGGTCGTGCCCGACTTCTCTCATCTGTCTGGCCCGCCCAACTTCATGCAGGCCGGGGCGTTCGACGACGACTGGGTCAACGTGATGTTCGTGGGACGAATGATCCCGAACAAGCGGATCGAGGACGTGATTCGCGCGTTCCACGCCTACAAGCAGTGGTTCAACCCCCGGTCGCGGCTCCTGCTCGTCGGCGCTCAGGGCGGATTCGAGAAGTACGCCGCCATGCTGCACCAGTTCATCGACCGCATCGGCGCCACCGACGTGCACTTCATGGGCCACGTCACCAACGAGGAGCTCACCGCGTACTACGAGCTGGCCGACGTGTTTCTCTGCGCGAGCGAGCACGAAGGGTTCTGCGTCCCGCTCATCGAGGCCTTCCACATGGGCGTGCCGGTGGTGGCATACGCGGCGACCGCCGTCCCCGCCACGATGGACGGCGCGGGCGTGCTGTACACGGACAAGGATCCGGTCGAGGTGGCTGCTCTCCTGGACCGCATCGTCACCGACCGCGAGGTCTCAACGCGCATCGTGGATGGGCAGGACGCCGCGCTCGACCGGCTGCTCGGGAAGGACTTCGAAGGGCTGCTGCTCGGCTTCATCGACACGCTGCAGCGAACGCCGCGGCGGCCGCATCCGCCGATCGCCGACGACTTCTGGGACCAGGTCCGCCTCGCGGAGGAACTGGCGGAGATCCGGCAGTACCGGCCCGCCGCGTTCCGTGCGCTGCCGGCCCCGCCGGCATGAAGGGGGAGCACCGCGCGTGATCGTCAACCAGTGGGTGCCGGCCGCGCATCGCGGTGATGCGATCGGCGACTCGGCTCGCCGGGTCAGGGACCTGCTGCGCGCGCTCGGACACGGCTCCGAGATCTACGCGTTGACCATCGACGACGACCTGGTGGACGACGTGCGGCCGTTCGCCGATCCGTCCGCCAGGCGGGGCGACCTGACCATCTTCCACTTCGCCATGGTCTCGCCGATGACGGCCGAGTTCGCCAGCCTGCCGGGCGGGCGCGTCCTGCAGTATCACAACATCACGCCGGCGCACTTCTTCGCGCCCTACGATCCCGGCATCTTCCGCCTGCTGGCGCTCGGGCGCCAGGATCTGGCCACGCTCGTCGGCCACACGGACGTGGCGCTCGGCGACTCGGAGTACAACCGGCGGGAGCTCGAGACGCTCGGGTTCACCAATACCGGCGTCTTCCCGATCGCGGTGGACTTCGGGCGCATCACCAGCGCGCCCGCGCGCCCGGCCCTCGAGGCCATCCTCGATGACGGCCACCACAACTTCCTGTTCGTCGGGCGCATCGCCCCCAACAAGAAGATCGAAGACCACATCAGGCTGGCCGAGCACTACAAGCGCTACGTGGACGAGGGCTACCGCTTCATCTTCGTCGGCCGGGCCGACGGCGTGCCACGCTACTACAACATGGTGCGCGCGCTCGTCTCCGAGTACCGGATGCTGTCGGACCGGTTCATCTTCACGGGCCCCGTCTCGGACGTCGATCTTGCCACCTACTACCGCATGGCCGACGTGTACGTGTCGCTCTCCGAACACGAAGGCTTCTGCGTGCCGCTCGTCGAGGCCATGGCCGCCGACGTCCCCGTGCTCGCCTACGCCTCCACGGCCGTCCCCGACACCCTCGGCGACGCCGGGGTGCAGTTCGCGCCCAAGGATCTCGAATGGGCGGCCGAGCTGCTCGGCGAGCTTGCGTTCAACGACGACCTGCGCGCGCGCGTGGTGGCCGGACAGCGTGCCCGCCTCGACGCGTTCGGGGACGCCCGCATCCGGCGGGAGCTGGACGCGCTGCTGGCGACCGGATCCACGACCGCCGCGGCGCCACCCGCCCCCGGCCCGCTCCCCCTGTGACCAGAGGCTTGCCGTGAAGATTGCATTCATCGTCCAACGCTACGGCGCCGAGATCCTCGGCGGGTCCGAGTACCACTGCCGGCTGATCGCCGAGCGGCTGAGCGCCCGTCACGACGTCGAGGTCCTGACGACCTGCGCCAAGGACTACATCACCTGGGCGAACGAGTACCCGGAAGGGCTCGACCGCATCAAGGGTGTCACCATCCGCCGGTTCGCCAACGCGCAGACACGGGACATCGCGGCGTTCAACGAGTACTCCGACTGGATCTTCAACCACGATCACTCCCGTGAAGACGAACTGAAGTGGCTGCAAATGCAGGGGCCCTGGTGCCCCGCGCTGCTGGATCACCTGCAGCGCCATCATCAGTCGTACGACGCGATCATCTTCTTCACGTATCTGTATGCGCCCACGGTGCTCGGCCTGCAGATCGCCCCGTCGAGGAGCATCCTCGTGCCGACGGCCCACGACGAGCCGGCAATCCGGCTCGGCCTCTACCGGGAGATGCTGCGCCTGCCGGCCGCCATCGCCTACAACACCGATGTCGAACGGCACTTCCTGAAGGGCACCTTCGACGTCAGGGCACGCGCCGAAGAGACGGTCGGATGCGGTGTCGATCTCCTGCCCGAGGGCGACGCCTCCGAGGACGAGTCCTCGCGGGAGCCCGCATCCCGTGGCGCCGGCACCGCCACGCCCCTCGTGGACGAGGACACGGCCAGCGTGGAGCGCTTCTCGGACGAAGACGGCGCCCCGGGCGAGCATGCCCATCTGCGGACGCGCGGAGCGCAGTTCAGGCGACGACACCGCTTGAGCGGACAGTTCCTGCTCTACGGTGGGCGCATCGATCCGGGCAAGGGCTGCGAGGAGCTGCTCGAGTACTTCACGAGCTACAAGGAAGTGGGCGGCGACGCAGACCTCGTCCTGATGGGCGTGAAGCTGATGCAGCTCCCCGAGGTGCCGTGGGTGAAGTTCGCGGGCCTGCTCTCGGAGCGCGAGCGCCTTCAGGCGCTCGAGGCCGCCACCATCGTCGTGATCCCGTCGCCGTTCGAAAGCCTGTCGCTGCTGGCGCTCGAGGCGATGGCCGTCGGCACGCCGGTGCTCTGCAACGCGCGGAGCGAAGTGCTCGTGGAACATTGCCACAAGAGCAACGCGGGGCTCTACTATGCCGACCGGGACGAGTTCATCGCCTGCGCGGATCTGCTGCTGACCGACGAACGGCTGAGGAACCGGATGAGCCGCAACGGCAAGGAGTACATCAGGCGGCACTACCGCTGGGACGTGATCCTGTCGAAGTACGACCGGCTGATTGCGGCGGTGAAAGGGCGCTAGAACGGGTTCGGTCAGGTTGGGGCAGGTTCGGTCAGGTTCGGTCAGGTTGGGGCGGGTTAGTCGCTGCCGACCGGTTCGAGTTCGTCGGCGGGTTCGGATCCGGCTGGGGAGGGGTCCTGGCTTCCGGACTTCCGGCGACGGGGTCGGATGTCGTAGCGCTTGATCATCTCGTTGAGCGTCGTCGGCTTGATCCGCAGAAGCTCGGCAGCGCGCTTCTGCACCCCGCCCGCCGCCTCGAGCGCTGACTCGATCCACAGGCGCTCGTACGACGAGGTCACTTCCTTCAGCGACACGCCCTCCGCAGGCATCTGGACGTGCGGCAGCTGCAGACGTGGTGTGCGGCGCACGTGGTCCGGTACGAGGTCCGGGCCGATCCGGGAGCCGGCACTCAGCACGACGGCGCGCTCGATCACGTTCTCGAGCTCGCGAACGTTGCCGGGCCAGTCGTAGTCCATCAGCAGGTCGAGCGCTTCGGGAGAGATCTCCAGCGCCGGACGGCCGTTCTCCTCGCCGTACTTCTCGAGAAAGTGCTGCGCCAGCACCGGAATGTCGTCCTTGCGATCGCGAAGCGCCGGCAGATGGATGCTGATGACGTGGAGGCGGTAGAACAGGTCCTCCCGGAAGCGCCCCTCTTCCATCTCGCGCTTCAGATCCACGTTGGTCGCCGCGATGATGCGCACATCGACCTTGATGGTCTCCATGCCGCCCAGCCGCATGAACTCCCGCTCCTGCATCACGCGCAGGAGCTTCGCCTGGGTTTCGAGCGGGACGTTGCCGATCTCGTCGAAGAAGATGCTCCCCTTGTCGGCGAGGTCGAACAGGCCCTTCTTCGGATAGACCGCGCCCGTGAAGGCGCCCTTGACGTGTCCGAAGAGCGTGGACTCGAGCAGGTCAGGCGGCAGGTTACCCGAGTTCACCGTCACGAAGGACTTGTCCGCGCGGGCCGAATGCGTGTGGATGGCGCGCGCCACCAACTCCTTGCCGGTGCCGCTCTCGCCCGTGATCAAAATGGTCGAACGGCTCGGCGCCGCCTGGATGATGAGGTCGAACACCTGCTTCATCCTCGGGCTGCGGCCGATGATGTTGGCGAACTTGCTGTAGCGGGCCTGCAGGTTCTGCCTGAGCGCGACGTTCTCGGCCTGCAACCGCCGCCGTTCGATCGCGTTGCGGAGGACGACCAGCACCTCGTCGTTCTTGAACGGCTTGGTGATGTAGTCGAACGCGCCGCGCTTCATCGCGCTGACGGCGTTCTCCATCGAGGCGAACGCCGTGATCATGATGACCGGCAGGTCCTCGTCGAGCTTGCGGATCTCGTCGAGCACCTGGCCGCCGTCCATCCCCGGCATCATCACGTCGGTAATGACGGCGTCGAAGGGCAGCGACCGCGCCAGCTCCAGGCCTTCGGCGCCGCTCGACGCCAGCCGCACCCGGTAGCCTTCGCGGTCCAGCAGCGCCTCGAGGATCTCGCGCATGATCTCCTCGTCGTCGATGACGAGGACCGAGGCATGGCGTACCTGTGTGTTCATCGGATTGCGCGGGCGCGCTAGCGCCCGGCCTCCCGCTGCCGGGACGAGGCGTGCTGCGCCGCCGCAGCCCGAAAGCGCAGCGTGAACCGCGTGCCCTGACCAGGGCTGCTGTCGCAGTGAATCGACCCCTCGTGCTCCTGCACGATGCCGTAGGTGATCGACAAGCCGAGGCCCGTGCCGTAACCGGGGGCCTTCGTCGTGAAGAACGGGTCGTAAATCCGGTCCAGGTGCTCGCGCTCGATCCCGGCGCCCGTGTCGGAGATCACCGCCACGACCTCGTCGCCCTCGACCCGGGTCGCGATCGTCAGCCAGCCGCCGCTCGGCATCGCGTCGCGCGCGTTCAGGAAAAGGTTCAGACACACCTGCTGCAGCTTGAACTCGTAGCCGATGAGCGTCACGGGGCCGGGCTGCAGTTCCCGGCGCAACTTGATGCTGCCCTTCTCGAGCTGGTGCTCGAGCAGCGAGAGCACGTCGCCGATCACGGCGTTGAGATCCACGGCGGTGCGCTCGGACTGATCGGTCTGACTGGTGGGCCGCGCCAGGTTCAGGAGCCCGTTGACGATGCGGGCCGCGCGAAACGTCTGCTTCTCGATCTTCTCGAGCAGCCGCGTCCGAGGGTCGTTCTGATCGGCCTGATCCAGCAGCATCTGGGTGTAGCTGGAAATGCCGGTGAGCGGGGTGTTGACCTCGTGGGCGACGCCGGCCGCCAGAAGGCCCAGCGATGCCATCTTCTCCGAGATGCGCAGCTGCTCCTCGAGCGCCACCCGGCTTGTGACGTCCTCGATCATCACGACGCTGCCGCCGGGATCGGTGCTGTCCGCCATGGGCTGCAGCGGCACGGTGGTCACGTTGACGAGGAGCCGCACGCCGTCGCGGTTCCCGCGGCCGCGCATCGGCACCCGATTGAGCGCCGTGCCCTGGGGCTGATCGCGACGCGCCACGTCGATGGAGGCCCTGAACGCCGGGTCGAAGAGCGCCTCGAGCGGCTGCCCCAATGCCGACGCCGCCGGCAGGCCGTAGATCCGTTCGAGCGCCTGGTTCCAGTGCATCACACGGTCGTCGCGGCCGACGACCATCAGGCCGTCATCGAGAGACTCCAGGATGTTCTGGCTGAACGACCGGAGCCGCTCCAGCTCCACCGCCTTGAGATGCAGCTGACGATAGAGCCGGCCGTTCTCGATCGCGGTCGCCACCTGGCCCGCCACCGCCGTCAGCAGCCCCATGTCCTCGCTGTTGAGCGGCTCGCCGCTGTCGCGGCGTCCAAGGGCGAGCACGGCAATGGCCGCGTCCTTCGACACGCACGGCACGAGGTAGTAGATCCCGGCATCCCGCCAGAACTCGACCTCCTCCGCGGCAAACCGGCTCGCGGCCAGAGGTTCGTCCAGCCGCACCGTGTGCCCCGCATCGAGGCGGTCGGTCATGGCGGATCCCCGGCGCAGCACCGGCACGCGCTGGTCGAAGCCGTCATCGCGCAGCGATTCGAACGCGCCGGACTCCGAGGCGAGCATCAACGCCATGCGGTCCACCGCCAGCGTCTCCTTCACCCGCGAGACCAGTCGGTCGGCCAGCCGCGCCAGGTCGAGGTCGCCGTTGAGGTCGCGCGCGAACCCCACCAGCGCGCGCCGGTAGTCGTACCGGTCGCGATAGAACGCCCGATCGATCGTCGCCTGCAGCGCGTCCTTCACGGGACGCGCCAGCAGCAGCATCACGAGCGTCGCGAGAAAGGCGATGAGCCACCGGTGCTCGTCTTCGCTCTGCACGAAGTAGCTGTTCGAGGACCGGAGGATGAGGGCGTACACCGCGACCGCCACCGACCCGCCCACGGTATAGACGAACAGGCGCTTGAGAATCACCTCCACGTCCATCAGGCGGTAGCGGACGATGGCCGAGGCGAAAGCCAGGGGGATGAACCCGAGCGGGATCGCCGACAGCTGCATCGGGAGCGACGGCGTGCCGCCAAGCGCCCAGGGCAGCGCATACCCGAGGACGAACGGCAGTCCGCCGAGCGCCGTGCCCCACACGATCCACCGGAGCTGCCGGCGCGACGTCACCGACCGCACCTTGCCGAGCGCGCGGACCAGCACGAACAGCCCGCCCAAGAGGAAGGCCGCGAGGTACGCGAGCTCGAGGCGATCGAGGAAGGCAATCAGCCGGATGAAGTAGTCGGGGTCCACGCCGGAGCGGACCATCGCCAGCGTGCGCGTGGACAGCAGCACCGCCGCGGGCAGATACAGGGCCGGCAGCCAGCGCTCCATCCGCACGCGGAAGCCCTCGGAATGCGGCCGCTCCGGGAACACGAGCGCGAAGTGCAGGAAGAGCGGGGGCAGCAGCAGCAGGGCGATCTGATCGCCCCAGTAGAACACCCAGTCCACACGGTCGAGCCGGCCGCTGAACGAGAACGTGAACACGCCGAAGAACGCGACCGAGAGCCAGAAGAAGTGAAGCGTCGCCTGGTCGCCGGGACGCCGCGTGCGGACGGTGGCGCCGACGAGCAAGGTGAAGATCCCGACCGCGGCCAGAGCGTAGTAGAGCACGCCGGCGCCGCGCGGAATCGGGGCGAGGCCGATCTGCACCACTTCGCGGGAGCCAAGGCGCAGCACCGTGTACTCGCTCCGTGCGCCGGAGCCCGCGCGGCCGAGATGGGCGAGAACATCGGCACGGAACTCGACGGGCTGCCCGTCGATGGCCAGCAGCACGTCGCCCGGCTGCACGCCCGCCCGCGCCGCCGGAGTACCGGTGGCCACTTCCGCAGCCACGACGCCCGAACTCCGTTCGACCCAGAGCACCCCGTCCTCGACATCGTCAGATGTCGCGCGCTGGACGATGTTGACCAGGCCGAGGGCGAAGAGGACGAGCGCCACCCCTATCGGCAGGGCCGTCCTGGCCCACTCGCGCCATGCCTGGCGCGGGAGACCTGGTGCCGCGATTGGAAGCGGGGTGATCGTCATGAAGGAACTTGCGCGTGGTCCGCTCTGACTACAGCAAACGACATACCACGATCCGGATCCGTGGAGTCCTCTGAAGTACCTGAAAACACTGTCCTTATTCTGCGATGCCGGCGTAGCGACGCGCCTGGATCCAATCAGGTGGATACGCGATCCAACAAACGAAAGAATCAATGCAAGTCTAGTGAAGTCACTACCTTAGCGCAAGACACACTCGTGGAAGGGAGGCGGGGCCTGGAGCGGCGGCCGCCAGCGTCAGGTCGTGCGGATACAAGGCCGCTGGTCGACTAGAAGCGCACCTGGACGCCGCCGACGATGCGCTTCGGGGGCCGGACGACGAGCAGCTCGTCGAACATCGAGCGATCGGGGTTCTCGCGGAACAGGTTCCGGATCCCGAACAGCATCTCCCACTGGGCGTTGGTGAAGTTCAGGAACGGCAGCCCCTGGTTCACCTGCACGTCGAAACGGCCGTCGATGCCGGCGCGTTCGTGAGAGCCGTAGCGACGGAGAAACGCGCTGTTGACCTTGTAGAACACGAGCACTCGCGTCGCCGACTGGGGCACCTCGGCCTCGAGTGACGTGGACAGGTCGTGGATGCGCTGGCGCTGCAGGATCACGGCTGACGGCACCCACGCCTCCAGCATCTCCAAGTCGCCGTCCGGCGCACGGTCCACCCACTCGGCGCTGGCCTGGGAGTAGTCGATGCTCCCACGCACGTGGCTGGAAAGCGCATGCGACAGCGTCACGCCCCAGCCTTCGACGTCAACGTCTCCGGCCGACGCCACGTAGTAGTGGCCCAGGGTGGCCGCGGGAGTCCTGGGGGTGATCAGGCCGAAGACGGTCACGAGCTGGTTGTCGACTCGCTGGCGGAAGGTACGCACCCCGATAACGGCGCCGTCGAATTCGCGCTCGAGTCCGACCTCGTAGTGCTGCACGTCCTCGCTGCGGAACCCGGCATTCGACAGGGGCGCGAACGTCCGCTGCGGTGGCAACCACTGGGCGCGTGAGGGCGGGAGGAACTCCTCGGCCCCGGGGGCGGTATGCGACAGGCTGGCGGACGCACGTACGCGGTAGTGCGTGGCGGGCGTGAACGTAAGGTTCACCCGCGGGCTGAGCAGCCCCGGGCCGCCGAGATAGTCGTAGCGGGCGTACCGGGCGCCGAGGCCGACCGTGAGCCTGGGGTTGATGGTGAACTCGTCGTGCACCTGGATCGACCCCACGTTGCGGTGTCCGTCGGCCACCGTGGCCAGCATGGCCGGGTTGCCCCCTTCGTACCGCTGGAGGCTGTACGACCAGCTGATGGCGTACCGATGGCGAGCCGGCGCACGCACAGCGTAGGTCCCCGCCAGCATCCAGGAGCTGACGTCGCCCTGGTTCATGGCCACCTTCACGTCCCAGTCGGCACGCTCGCCAACGGCGGCACCGAGCGACATGAAGGCCACGCCCCGGGCCTGGTTGAGGTCGAAGGACTGGCCGGGGCCGCCGAAGGCGTTGGTCGTGAGGAAGTTGACCTCTCCCTCGAGGTTCGGCAGATCGGTGAAGAGCGCCGCGGCCATCCGCGCGGACGACTCGACCGCCCGGCCCAGGAAGTCGAGCGAGTCGGTCCAGTCGCGATCGCCCCGGTCGAGATCGACCAGCCCGTCGGCGTCCTTCAGGATGCTGCGCCTCAACCTGCGCAGCCGCCACGCGACCTCACCATCGTCGCGCGACGTCGCGGCATCGACGTCCGGCAGGTCCTGGCTGCCGCCGACGCCCGCGGCCAGAACGCGCGGAGTGGTGGACGCGCCTTCTCTGCGCAGCGTGAACGAGGAGGGGGTGGTGACCGACGGCCGCACCTCGACGAGGGTCGTCCGGGCGGACGCGTAGCCCTCGAGGTGCGCGCGGACGAGATAGGGCCCGGGCGCAAGCTGGCGCAACTGGAAGGCCCCGGCCTTGTCGGTGACCGCGAAGGCGGTGTCCTGGCCGAGCGCGGACACCACGACGCCGTCGAGCGTCTCCCCACGCTCGTCGAGGACGATGCCGTGGATCGCCCCGCTCGGAGCGGAGGCCACCTGCACGACGTCCGGCGCGGGACGAGACTGCCCCGCCACCGCGTCGTGGACCAGCCCCGGCCAGGCCAGCACCATCGCCGAAACGATCAGGCAGCGGGGAGCACTCATAGGCAGACTCGCCGGCGTCCGCCCCCCACCGGGGAGGGCGGGCCAGCCCATACCAGTTTACGACGCCGTGACGGTAAAGTTCACGTTGCGCACGAGCTCGGTGCCGGCCGCCTTGTCGATGATCTTGATCTCGAGGCGGAAGTCCCCTTCGGGGAAGGTCGTCAGCGGCACCGTGATGCCGCCGGGCACCGGGAACACCGCCGGGTCGAACTGCGGCGGCAGGTTCGACGCGTTGACGCTCTGCGGGTTCGTCTTGTTGAAGAACTTCTCTTCGCCGTTCTCGGTGCGGTGGAAGTTGTATTCCATCACGAGGTTCGGCTTCCCGCCAGCGTCGAGCCCGGGGTTGTACACCTGGAAGAAGATGTTGAGCTCTTCGCTCTTGCGGAAGCTCGTGTCGAGCGCCGGCACCAGCTCCTGCGCGCCGAAGACGAACGGCCGGGCGCGCTGCTCTTCCGGGCTGATGGGCGCGGTCAGCATGTTGACCGTGTCGGTGACGAGCACGGAACTGGTCGTGAACTCGGCCGCCAGGTCAGGCACGGTGATGCTGGTCTTCATGACGCCGGTCTTGTAGGTCGCGCCACGCTGCGGCTTCTCGGGCGCGCGCTCCTTCATCGCCACGTACACGTCGTAGGTGCCGGGTACCGCCATGAAAACGCGGTTCAGACGCGCGGGGTCGCCGCTCAGCTCCGCCGCAGAAATGAAGTGGATGTCATCCCACGGGTACTCGGCGCGCTTCTTGGGATCCACCTCGACCGCGGGATCCACGACGCGCACATAGAGTGCGACATCGGTCTCCGGCGCCCCCGACACCTCGAGCGCAAACGGCACGAACGTCCGGGCCTCCTGCGACTTCAGGAAGAAGGGCGTGATCTCGAACGAGATATCCGTGGGCCCCGCCGTCCCGGCCATCACGCCGTCGATGAGCTTCACGAGGGTCTCGATCTCCTCCCGCTCCTGACGGCTCCGGTCCCGATCGTTCCCCCGCTGCGCGAGGGCTTCCGCGGCGACGCCAAACACCAGCGCGACGGCCATCGTCAGCGCCAGACCCCGAGTGCGTTCCATCATGAGATCTCCCTGAGTGCAAGTATCTGGATCCTTAGATGATAGGGACCGGGAGACCGGATGTCAAACCCGACAAGTCGTTGCGTTCCCTGAGGTTATGCCTGCCCCCTCCGGGGCTGTGTTAAGGTGGGCTTCCCGCAGGCGGCAACGAACCCCGGTCGGCGGCGAGTATAGAGGTCTCAGCAACGGCCATGGTGCGCGACGATGTCCTCGTGATCGTGCTGGCGGGCGGCGCCGGCGAGCGCTTGTTTCCGCTGACCAGGGAGCGCGCCAAGCCGGCGGTCTACTTCGGCGGACCGTACCGGATCATCGACTTCGTCCTCAGCAACTGCGTCAACTCGGGCCTGCGGCGGGTCTTCATCGCCACCCAGTACAAGTCACTCTCGCTGAGCCGGCACCTCCGCCAGGGCTGGAGCATCATGGCGGAGGAACTCGACGAGTTCATCGAGATCCTGCCGCCGCAGAAACGCGTGGGCGAGCATTGGTATCTGGGCACTGCCGACGCGGTCTTCCAGAACCTCTACTCCATCGAGCGTGAAGCACCGCGCTACGTGGTGGTGCTGGCCGGCGACCACGTCTACAAGATGGACTACCGGCGGATGCTGGCCTTCCACATCGAGCGTCAGGCCGCCGTCACGCTGGCCTCGATCGAAGTGCCCGTCGCCGAGGGCTCCCGCTTCGGCATCGTCGCCGTGGACGCCGACGACCGGGTGATCGGATTCCAGGAGAAGCCGGCCAGTCCCGCCCCGTTGCCGGGGTACCCCGACCTGGCGCTGGCGTCGATGGGCATCTACGTGTTCGACATGGACGTGCTGACGCGCGCGCTCGCGGAGGATGCCGCCCGCCCGGGGAGCCGGCACGACTTCGGCCGGGACATCATCCCCGCGCTCATCGACGGCGGCCGCGTCCATTCCTACAAGTTCCACGACGAGAACAAGAAGGCCGCCAAGTACTGGCGCGACATCGGGACGCTCGACGCCTACTTCGACGCCAGCATGGACCTGTGCCACATCAACCCGGACTTCAACCTGTACGACCCCGAGTGGCCGCTGCGCACCTACATGCCGCAGGCGCCGCCCGCGAAGTTCGTCTTCGGCGACGACAGCGGACGCCCGGGCACGGCGATTGACTCGGTCGTCTCGAACGGCTGCATCGTCTCGGGAAGCCGGATCGTCGGCAGCGTGCTCTGCCCGAACGTGCGTGTGCACAGCTTTGCGTCGATCGACCAGTCGATCCTGATGCCGGGCGTGCGCGTGGGCCGGCATGCCCGTGTCCGGCGGGCCATCATCGATCGAGACGTGCTCATCCCGCGCGGCGCGCTGATTGGCATCGACCCGGCGGAAGACGCGAAGCGCCACACCGTCAGCGAGGGGGGCGTGGTGGTGGTGACCGTGGATGACGAGCCATTCGTGGGCCCGATTCCCGACGAGGCCCTCGAGATCGAGGCGCGCGTCGATCGCCGCGGCTGACCGCGGTTTTGGTATCCTGCGGCGTCCCCCGCAACGCCTGACTCCGGAGCATCGACCGTCATGATGATCAGCGCCGTCCACGGGCGGGAGATTCTCGATTCCCGCGGCAACCCCACGATCGAAGTCGACGTCACCCTCGACGGTGGCGCGTCGGGACGAGCCGCCGTTCCGTCGGGCGCCTCCACCGGGGAGCGCGAAGCCCTTGAACTGCGTGATGGCGACCCCGGCCGCTACCTGGGCAAGGGTGTCCGGAAGGCCGCGGCCCACGTGAACGGCGAGATTGCCGCGGCGCTTCGCGGGCGTCCGTTCACGCAGCGCGCGCTGGACGAGGCGCTGATCGCGCTCGACGGCACGCCCACGAAGAGCCGGCTCGGGGCGAACGCGCTGCTGGGCGTCTCGATGGCCGCCTTGCGGGCGGGCGCGGCCGCCGCTGGCGTGCCCCTCTACGCCCACGTCGCTGCGGAGGCCGGCGCCGCCGGCTACACGCTTCCGGCGCCGATGATGAACATCCTGAACGGCGGCGCGCATGCCGACACGAATGTGGACTTCCAGGAGTTCATGGTGATGCCGCTCGGCGCTCCGTCGTTCTCCGAGGCGCTGCGGGCGGGCACGGAGATCTTCCACACGCTGAAGGGGCTGCTCAAGACCCGCGGGCTCGTGACGAGCGTCGGCGACGAGGGCGGGTTTGCCCCGCACCTTCGATCGAACCGGGAGGCCATCGACATCGTGCTCGAGGCGATCGACAAGGCCGGCTACACCGCAGGCGGCAACGTGTGGATCGCGCTCGATCCGGCGGCCAGCGAGTTCTACGCGGGCGATGGCCGGTACGATCTGAAGCGATCGGGCGAAGGCCTGCACGACCGCGACCAGATGGTGGCGCTCTGGGCGGACTGGTGCCGGCAGTACCCGATCTGCTCGATCGAGGACGGGCTCGCGGAAGGGGACTGGGAGGGCTGGGCCACGCTGACACGCGAGCTTGGCGCGTCGGTGCAGCTCGTCGGCGACGACATCTTCGTGACCAACCCGGAGATCCTGCGCAAGGGGATCGACGCGCGTGTGGCCAACGCCCTGCTCGTGAAGCTCAACCAGATCGGCACAGTCACCGAGACGCTCGACGCCATCGCCATGGCCCGCGGCGCCGGCTACGCGAGCGTGATCTCGCACCGATCCGGCGAGACCGAAGACACCACCATCGCCGACCTTGCCGTGGGCACGGCCGCGGGCCAGATCAAGACGGGGTCCGCGTCCCGGAGCGACCGCATCGCGAAGTACAACCAGTTGCTCCGCATCGAGGAAGCCCTCGGCCAGACGGCCGCGTACGCGGGCCGCACCGCGATCAAGCAGCTGGCGTCGAATTGAGCTGGTCCCCGGTCCCTGGTCCCCGGTCCCTGGTCCCGGATCACCGTTTACCGTCCACCGATCACCGTCCACCG
>CAZNOC010000032.1:19677-25258 GCA_964574545.1 uncultured Bifidobacteriaceae bacterium
ACCGTCCACCGATCACCGTCCACCGCCATGCACAAACTCGTCCTGCTCCGTCACGGCGAATCCACTTGGAACCAAGAGAACCGGTTCACCGGCTGGACCGACGTCGATCTCACCGAAAAGGGGATCGCCGAGGCGCGTGAGGCCGGTCGGCTCCTGAAGCAGGAGGGGTTCGTCTTCGATGTGGCGTTCACGTCGGTGCTGAAGCGCGCGATCCGCACCTGGTGGATCACACTCGACGAACTCGACCAGCTCTGGATCCCGGTGACGCGCGACTGGCGGCTCAACGAGCGCCACTACGGCGCGCTCCAGGGCCTGAACAAGGCCGAGACCGCCGCGCAGCACGGCGCCGACCAGGTCAAGGTCTGGCGCCGCAGCTACGAGATCCCTCCCCCGCCGCTTCCCGATGACGATCCGCGCCACCCCTCGAGGGATCCGCGCTACGCCGCCATCCCGCCGTCGGAGCTGCCGACGGCGGAGTCCCTCAAGGACACCGTCGCCCGCTTCCTCCCGTTCTGGCACGGCGTCATCGCGCCGGCGATCACCTCGGGGCAGCGCACGCTCATCGTGGCCCACGGCAACTCGCTGCGGGCCCTCGTGAAGTTTCTCGACCGCGTGTCCGACGAGGACATCGTGGCCCTCAACATTCCGACAGGCATCCCGCTGGTCTACGAGTTGGATGCGGCGCTTGCGCCAACGAAGCGCTACTACCTTGGGGACGAGGAGGCCGCGCGACGGGCGGCGGCGGCCGTCGAGAACCAGGCCGGGAGGAAAGCGTAAGGGAGGCGCGGCGTCAGCGGCCGGCCGCCAGTTTCAGGGACGGGCGAACCCTTCCTGCACTGGCGACCGATCACGGGCGTCTATGTCGCGTCTTCCGCCGCGGCATCCTCCGAGGCGATGCGCAGGGAGCGGAGGAACCGTCGGTCGTTGTTCGTCATGTCGTAGGCGCGCCGCGGCGTGGACTGGCGCACGCTGGCGGCCACCTTGGTGGTTGATTCGATCTCGGATACCGCCTCCGACTCGGCGGCCCCCCTCGCCACGAAGCCCACGACCGCCTCGAGGGTGACCTTCATCTCGTACCCCTCGTCACGGGCCCGCTGCCGGCAGGCTTCCACCTCGGGGTTGTCGGCCACTGCGGCGGCAATGGCGTCGGCCAGCTCTCGGGCGAACCGGTTCACGACGTCATCCATTCGAACTCCCTCCTCACAGCCGCCGGTCTGGGAACCGCGGCATGCGCCGATCGAGCCTCGCAGACCGGGCGGTCGCGGGGATCGGCTCCAAATTCGTCATAAGGCAGGATTTACGGTTGCGGGGAATCGGGTGCATTCTACGGACCGCCACCCTGTACTGTCAAGGCCCAACCCCATAAGTGGGGGTCTGACAGCGGGGAGACCACACCTAATTGGGTCATAAGTGTTGACCCACAAGATGTTGTATCGCATCGTCTCCGCCACACAACATTGGAACGGGGGCGTCTCCCCGGTACAATCCCGACCATGATCTCGTCAGACCGCCCGTTTGCCACTCCGGACGACCTTGCCGGGTTCGACGCCGATCGTGACCTCGGGTTCCCGGGCACCTTCCCGTATACGCGTGGGATCCAGCCCACGATGTACCGAGGCCGGCTCTGGACGATGCGGCAATACGCCGGGTTTGGTACGGCGGCCGAATCGAACCAGCGATACCGGTATCTGCTGTCGCAAGGGGTGAGCGGCCTGAGCGTGGCCTTCGACCTGCCGACCCAGATCGGCTACGACTCGGATCACCAACTGGCCACGGGCGAGGTCGGGAGGGTCGGCGTGGCCATCGATTCCATCGACGACATGACGGCGCTTTTCGACGGCATCCCGCTCGATCGGGTGTCCACGTCGATGACCATCAACGCCACGGCCATCATCCTGCTGGCGCTCTACATCGCGGTCGGCCGCAAGCAGGGCGTGGACCCGGCGCGACTCTCGGGCACCGTGCAGAACGACATCCTGAAGGAGTACGTCGCGCGCGGCACCTACATCTACCCACCCGCGGCGTCGCTCCGGATCGTGACGGACATCTTCGCGTTCTGCGAGCGTGAGGTGCCGCAATGGAACACGATCTCGATCAGCGGGTACCACATCCGCGAGGCGGGTTCGACGGCCATCCAGGAAGTGGCGTTCACGTTCGCGAACGCGGTCGCGTACGTGCAGGCGGCCGTGGACGCCGGGCTCGACGTCAACGCCGTCGGGCAGCGCCTGTCGTTCTTCTTCAACGCGCACAACGACTTTCTGGAGGAGGTCGCCAAGTTCCGCGCGGCGCGGCGCCTCTGGGCACGGTTGATGCGCGACCGGTTCGGTGCGACGCACCCGCGCGCGCAGCACCTGCGCTTCCATACGCAGACGGCCGGAAGCACGCTCACCGCCCAGCAGCCCGACAACAACATCGTGCGCGTGACGGTGCAGGCGCTCGCGGCAGTGCTGGGAGGCACGCAGTCGCTCCATACCAACAGCCGTGACGAAGCGCTGGCGCTGCCCACGGAGGAATCGGCGCGGCTGGCGCTGCGCACCCAGCAGGTCATCGCGTACGAATCGGGGGCGGCGAATACGGTTGATCCGTTCGCCGGGTCGTACTACGTCGAGTCGCTCACCACGCGGATCGAGGCCGGCGCTCTCGAACTGCTCGAGCGTATCGACGGTCTGGGCGGCACGTTGAAGGCGATCGAGGCGGGTTATATCCAGCGCCAGATCCAGGACTCCGCCTACAAGGCGCAGCAGGACGTGGACGGCGGCGGCCAGGTCGTGGTCGGCGTCAACCGGTACGTCACGGACGCCGTCCCCGGCGTGGACGTGTTCGCGCTCGACCCCGGCGTGGAGGCGACGCAGGTGGAACGGGTGAAGGCGCTGCGATCCTCGCGCGATGCCGCCTCGTGGCAGGCCGCGCTCGCCGCCGTCGAAGCGGCCGCGAGAAGCATCGCCAACCTCGTGCCTCCCATCATCGCCGCCGTCGAGGCGCGTGCCACGGTGGGTGAGATTGCGGATACGATGCGTGGGGTGTTTGGCGAGTACACGGAAGTCTCGCTCGACTAACATCTCGCTGATGGCTGCCAAAGCCGAGAGCCGAGAGCCGAAAAGACCGTGGCCGACGTCCTGCTGTCCGTCCGTAACCTGACGACCGTCTTCGACGTCGGCCCCCGGCCGCTCGTTGCGGTGGACGACGTGTCGTTTGACCTGCGCCGCGGCGAAACGCTCGGCCTTGTCGGCGAGTCCGGCAGTGGGAAGTCGGTCACCGCCTTCTCGATTCTGCGTCTGCTCCAGTCGCCGGGCCGGGTCGCCGGCGGTCAGGTGATCTTCGACGGCCGCGACCTGGCCGCGCTCCCCGAGCACGAGATGCGCCAGGTGCGCGGCGCCGGGATCGGCTTCGTCTTTCAGGAACCGATGGCCGCGCTCAACCCGGTGCTGCGGGTCGGCACCCAGATCGCCGAGTCGCTGATCGTTCACGGCCTGGCCACGCGTCGCGAGGCGCGGCTGCGGGCCATCGAACTGCTGCGCGCCGTGCGCATCACGGATCCGGACCAGCGCGTGGACGACTACCCGCACCAGTTGTCGGGAGGCATGCGGCAGCGGGTGATGCTCGCGGTGGCCCTGGCGTGCCGTCCCCCGCTCGTCATCGCCGACGAACCAACGACGGCGCTGGACGTCACCGTGCAGGCGCAGATCCTCGAGCTGCTGCGCGACATGCAGCGCCAGTTCGACCTGGCGCTCCTGCTGATCACGCACGACCTCGGCGTGATCGCCGAAACCGCGGACCGCGTGGCGGTCATGTACGCGGGCCGTCTCGTCGAGCAGGGCCCTGTTCGCGACATCCTCCGATCCCCGGCTCATCCGTACACGCGGGGCCTGCTGGCGTCGATCCCCGGCGTGCGGGCGGGCGCTCGCCTCCAGGCGATCGACGGCGTGGTGCCGAGCCTGACGGCGGTGCCGCCGGGCTGCGCCTTCGCGCCTCGCTGTCCGAACCGCATGGACGTGTGCACGACGGCCATGCCCACGGAGACCCACGTCTCCGACGCCCACCGCGTGCGGTGCTACCTTCATGAGACGGGCACGGACGCGGCTCACGCGGCGACGTCGGAAAGGCTCTGATGGCCCTCGTCGAAGTTCACCACCTCGTCAAGCACTTCACCCGTGGCGGCGGGCTGTTTCAGCCGAAGACCATCGTCCGTGCCGTGGACGATGTGAGCTTTGCCATCGAGGCGGGAGACACCTTCGGGCTGGTGGGGGAATCCGGCAGCGGCAAGAGCACGACGGGCCGGGCGATGCTCCGGCTGATCGAGCCCACCGCGGGCGAGGTGTTGTTCCAGGGCGAGAACGTGCTTGGTTTTTCGCGGGCGCGGATGCGCGCGGTGCGCCGCGACATGCAGATGGTCTTCCAGGACCCCTACTCGTCGCTCAACCCCCGCATGCGCGCCGTGGACATCGTCGAGGAACCGCTCGCCATTCACCGCCTCGGGACGAGGGCCGAGCGGCGCGACAAGGTGGCAGACCTCTTCGGCCTGGTGGGGCTGGACCCGGCGCACCTGGCCCGCTACCCGCATGAGTTCAGCGGCGGGCAGCGCCAGCGGATCGGACTGGCCCGCGCACTGGCGCTCGAGCCGAAGTTCATCATCGCCGATGAGCCCGTCTCGGCGCTCGATGTCTCCATCCAGGCGCAGGTGATCAACCTCCTGATGGAGTTGCAGGAGCGGCTCCGGCTGACGTACCTGTTCATCGCGCACGACCTGCGCCTGGTACGGCACATCTGCACGCGCGTGGCGGTGATGTACCTCGGGAAGATCGTCGAGATGGGCGAGACCGAGCGGCTGTTCGCGGCGCCCCAGCATCCCTATACGCGGGCGCTGCTCTCGGCGGTGCCGGTGCTCGACCCGGACGCGCCGCGCCAGCGCGTCGAACTCGACCCCACCTCGTTCAACCGCGACGCGCCGCTGCGCGACATCGGCGACCGGCACTACGCGGCTGTGTGATCACGTACGAACACGAAGCACACGAAGAGACGAAGGACGCACGAAGTTCATTCTTCAGGGCTCGGGCTCGAGCAGGATCTCCTGAAGTACGAAACTCGTGCGTCTTCGTGGCCTTCGTGTGCTTCGTGTTTGTCCGTGATCAGGCGGCGCGGCTCACGTCTTTCTCGACCTGGCCGTCGCGGATCGCGATCGTGCGGCGCGCGTGATCGGCGACTTCGGCTTCGTGGGTGACGATGATGATGGTGTTGCCCGCGTCGTGGAGCCGCTCGAAGAGCGCCATGATCTCGACACCTGTCTTCGAATCGAGGTTACCCGTGGGCTCGTCGGCCAGCAGGATGGACGGATTGTTGACGAGCGCGCGCGCAATGGCCACGCGCTGGCGCTGGCCGCCCGACAGCTCGTTCGGCCGGTGTGTCATGCGGCTGCCGAGCTCCACCTTCTCGAGGGCCGCCTTCGCGCGCTCCTGCCGCTCGCGCGCGGGCACGCCCGCGTAAACGAGCGGCAGCTCGACGTTGTGGAGCGCGGTGGCGCGAGGGAGCAGGTTGAACGTCTGGAAGACGAACCCGATCTCCTCGTTGCGGATGCGCGCCAGCT
>CAZNOC010000033.1:0-24944 GCA_964574545.1 uncultured Bifidobacteriaceae bacterium
CCCCTGCTCGACATCGCGCTCGAGCTGGAGCGGATCGCGCTCGAGGACGACTACTTCGTCCAGCGCAAGCTCTATCCGAACGTGGACTTCTACTCGGGGCTGATCTACCAGGCGATGGCCTTCCCCGTGGAGATGTTCCCGGTGCTCTTCGCCATCGCGCGCACGGCCGGCTGGGTGGCGCAGTGGGAAGAGATGCTCCTGGACGGCGACCAGAAGATCGCGCGGCCCCGCCAGATCTACAGCGGCGCGCGGACGCGCGACTACGTGCCCGCGAGCGCGCGCGGATAGGCCTGAACCGCCGCGCGTCCCCACCGGGACGCGCCGGCCTCTCCCCGGGAGTGGCGCATGCGACGGTCCCCGCTTTCCCTGCTGGTGTGTGGCCTCTTGCTGGCTGTGTCGGGCTGTGCCGGCGAGGCGCGGCAGACCGCCTCCCCCTTCGACAGCGGCCGTGCCTTCGAGCACGTCCGGGAGATGGTGGCGATCGGCCCCCGCCCCGCCGGCTCTCCGGGCGCCGCGCGCAACCGGCAGTACCTCATCGCCGAACTCGCGCGGCACGGCATCACGGCGGTCGAGCAGCGGTTCGAGGCCGCCACCCCCCTCGGGCCCGTGGCCATGGCCAATGTGATCGCCACGCTGCCGGGCACGCGTCCCGAGCGCATCGCCATCGGCACGCACTACGACACGAAGCTCTTTCACGACGTCCGCTTCGTCGGCGCCAACGACGGCGCCTCGAGCACGGGGGCGGTGCTCGAACTGGCGCGGGTCCTCAAGGAACGCCCACGCCTGTTCACGCTGGAGTTCATCTTCTTCGACGGCGAAGAAGCCGTCGTCGAATGGCGGGACGGGGACCATACCTACGGCAGCCGGCACTACGTCCAGGCGGCGCAGAAGGCCGGGACGCTCGGCTCGCTCAAGGCGCTCGTCCTGCTCGACATGATCGGCGATCACGACCTGAACATCCGCCGGGAGTCGAACTCCACGCCGTGGCTGACCGACATCATCTGGGCCGAAGCGCGCAGGCTGGGCCACGGCCGGCACTTCCTCGACGAGTCCACGCCCATCGAGGACGACCACATCCCGTTCCTTCAGGCCGGCGTGCCTGCGGTGGACATCATCGATCTCGACTACCCCCCCTGGCACACGGCCGACGACACGCTGGACAAAGTCAGCGCACGCAGCCTTCAGGTGGTCGGGGACGTGGTGCTTGCCGCCCTGCCGGAGATCGAGGCGCGGCTGATCAAGACGCCCTGATCAGGGACAAACACGAGGATCACGAAGAAACGAAGAACGCACGAGGTCAAGCTCAATTCAGGGACCCGGTTCCGATCTGGAACTGAGATTGACCTTCTGAATTTCGTACGTCTTCGTGGCCTTCGTGAGCTTCGTGTTTGTACGTGATCGGCCTACTGGTACACTTCGGCGAGGATCTCTTCTTCGGTGAGCACGGTCGCCGAGGCCTTGGCCTTCTGGAAGACGCGGTCGACGACGGGGTCGCTCGACGGGATGCCGCGCTTCTCGAGCCAGTACTGCACGTTCGACTTTCCCGACATCGGGCCCACGTCGATTTCCTGCTCGCGGCCGACCAGGCTGGCGGGAATCGCGGAGTAGACGGCATCCATCAAGGCCTGGTCACCCATCCGCCAGGCCTTGACGACGGCGGCGGCGTGGACGCCGGTGGCCGTCCTGAAGGCGTCACGGCCGAGTACAGGGTAGTTGTCGTGGATCGGCACGCCCGTCGCGATCGACACGGCCCTGGCGTACGCGTCGAGTGACCGCAGATCGCATTCCCGGTATCCCATCAGCACCAGATTGACGAGGAGGAGGTCCATCGGCGTGTTGCCCACGCGCTCGCCGACCCCCAGGGCCGCCCCGTGCAGGCGCGTCGCGCCGGCCTCGAGTGCCGCCAGGCTGTTGGCCACCGCCAGGTCCCGGTCCCGGTGCCCGTGCCAGTCGATGCCCACATCGGCGCCCGACTCGGCGATGACCTGCACGACGAACCGGACGACGGCGGCCGTGCCCGCAGGCGTGGCGTGCCCGACCGTGTCGGCGATGCAGATGCGCCGCGCCCCCGCGCGGATCGCGCAGGTGTAGATGGCGCGCAGCGTGTCGGGATCGGCGCGGGTGGTGTCCTCGGTGACATACATCACCTCGAGGCCTTCCTTCACGGCGAAGCTGATGGCGTCGTCGGTGGTCTTGAGGAGCCAGTCGAGCGTCCAGCCCTCCGTGTACTGGCGGATCGGAGACGAGCCGATGAACGTACAGCATTCGATCGGCAGCCCGGTACGCTGGACGACATCCGCAATCGGGCGGATGTCGTTGACATGCGTCCGCGCCGCGCAGTTGGCCTTGACCCGCAGCTTCTGCGCGACGATCTCGCGCGCGAGCCGCTCCACGTCACGCACGACGTGCGGGCCGGCGCCCGGCAGGCCGATGTCAGCCGCATCGATCCCGAGGGCGTCGATGAGGTGCAGGATTTCGATTTTCTGCTCGATGGTGGGCGTCCGCACGGAGGGCGACTGCAACCCGTCGCGGAGCGTCTCGTCGTCGAGCAGCACCACCGGCGGCGAGGGCGCGGCCCCCACCTTGTTCCAATCGTAGATCAGTGACTCATGCATGCTGACTCAACCGCCTCACAGGGACTCAGACCGTGTACTTGACGACGAGCGCCGTCACGTCGTCGTGCTGCGGCGCGCCGGCCGCGAACGCCTGGACCGACTCGACGAGCGTCGCCAGGATGTCCGCGGCCGTGGCTTCGCGGTGGGCCTCGAGCAGCGCCAGCAGCCGTTCTTCCCCGAACTCCTCCCCGTCTGTATTGAGCGCTTCGGTGACACCGTCGCTGTAGATCACGACCACGTCACCGGGCAAGAGCTGCACCCGTGCATCCTCGTACGGGGCGTCTTTGAAGAAGCCGACGGGCATGCCGCCGGACGTCAGTCTCCGAACCGCGCCTGACCCGTGCACCAGCGGCGGGTTGTGTCCGGCGTTGCAGTAGGTGAGCTCACCGGAGGCGGTCAGCGTCGCAAAGAACACGGTGGCGTACCGGGCGCCGATCGGGCGTCGCAGCAGGCCGCCGTTGACGCGATGGAGCGTCACGGCTGGCGCCGCCTCGCCGATGTACGCCGTCAGCAGCCCCTGGATCTTCGCCGTCAGCAGGGCGGCGGCCGGCCCCTTGCCGGCGACGTCCCCCAGCACCATGCCGATGCTGCCATCGTCCATCTCGATGACGTCGTAGAAATCACCGCCGATGGACCGCGATGGCAGGGACGCGCCGATCGCCTGGTAGAACGGTCCGTCGTGCCGTCCGGGCGGCAGCAACGCCTGCTGGATCTCGGCGGCGATGTTCAACTCGTGCTCGATGCGCGCCTTCTCGAGCGTCTCGCGGTAGAGCCGGGCGTTCTCGATCGCCACGCCTGCCTCGGTGGCCAGCGTGTCGAGCGCCGTGCGCGTGCTGGAGGACAGCAGCTGACCACGCTCGCGGCTGTCCAGGTACAGGACTCCCGTGGTCTTGGGCTCGCTGGCGATGTCGGGCCGGTCCACGTAACGGACGAGCCGCAACGGCGTGCAGAGCACATGCCGGATGCCGAGCGCGACCGTGCCCATGTGGACGTTGGCCAGATCGCCATCGAGCAGGTCGGCCACGACCTTGAGTTCTCCGGTTGAGAACACCTCTTCGGGAATCTTCCGGCTCGTGTCGAACCGCGAGCCGGGCAAGGTAATGTGCCCTCGCGCGCGCGCCAGCTTCATCTCGAGCACGCCGGCCGGCGAGGCCAGCATGATGAAGCCGCGTTCGGCGCCGGTGATCTCGATCGCCGCGTCCAGCACCAGCGCCAGCACTTCGTCGAGCACACGGCCCGATCCGAGCGCGCGCAGCCCTTCGAGGAGCGCGGCCAGCTGCCGAAGGTCTCCGACGGCGGACGCCGTGTGGCGCTCGGTGGCCATCGGCGCGTCTTCGGTCAGGAACACCGCCTCGACCGCTCCGGTCCGGCCGAACTGGATGCGATCCCCGTGGACGAGCCGGTGCTCGGTCACGGTCTCGTCGTTGACGAGGGTGCCGTACCGGGATCCGCGGTCGCGCAGGAGGTAGTGACCGTCCTGCTGCGCGATCTCGGCGTGGTCCCGTGAGACATCGCTCCCAACGAGGCGGAGATCGCTTTCGGTTCTCCGGCCGATTGTCACGACCGGCTTCTCGATCGCGACAATCCTCCGGCCCATCCCGTCGTGGACGTCCAGTCGTGCGTCAGCCACCGTCTTCGATGATATCCCACGCGGAGGGCCCGTGGCTTCCCGGGGCAGCTGTGAGAACCGGACACGAACCGGCTCCCTCAGGGGCGTCGGCGGCCGAGCAGGCGGGACCGGCGCCGGCGCGGCCTCAGGAACCACACGGTCAGCACCGTGGCGACCACCACGGTCGCCCACCCCGCCATCCGGGGAGCCCCCTCGGGGAGCTGCGGCAGGGCCAACAGGCTGACAACGATGAGGGTGAGGATGGCGACCACGACTGGCCACGGACCGCGCGCCGGCGCTTCCCCGGGCGGCGTCACACGAGGCGTCGAGGTCGGGTTCCCGCAGCGGTAGCAGATGAGCGCCTTCGCGGCGATCTCGGTGTCACACGTACGGCACTTCATGGGTTGCGGCGCGTCGCCGGGGCTTTCAGGGCGTGTGCGGGCGAAGGACGACGCCCGTCGCCGGTAGTGTACTCTAATGGACCGCGTCGACCAGAGTCGGTCGTTCGCCGCAGGCCTCGTCGCTGCTTCCCACGAGTGCGCTCGATGATACCGCTTCGTGACATCATCCCGGCCCGAACCTTCCCCGTCGTGACGGTGAGCGTGCTCGTGGCCAACGCCCTCGTGTTCCTCTTCCAGGCTTCCCTCAGCCCGGAGGAGGAGATCGCCTTCATTCACGCCTTCGGACTCACCCCGGCCGACTTCGCCATGGCGAACGTCGTCACGTCGATGTTCGTGCATGGGGGCGCCTTCCACTTCGGGGGCAACATGCTCTACCTCTGGATCTTCGGGGACAACGTCGAAGACCGGATGGGTCACGGCCGGTTCCTCGTCTTCTACCTTGCGTGTGGCGCCTGCGCGGCGGCGGCTCAGACGCTCGCCGACCCGGCCTCCGCCGTTCCGATGGTCGGCGCCAGCGGCGCCATCGCCGGGGTGATGGGGGCCTACCTCGTGCTCTACCCGCACTCACGGGTCCTGACGCTGTTTCCGTTTCCATTGATGCTGTTCGAGGTCCCTGCGGTCGTGCTGTTGGGCCTCTGGTTCGTCGGCCAGTTCCTGAGCGGGCTCGGATCGGACGCCGGAGCCGCGGGTGGCGGCATCGCGTTCTGGGCGCATGTGGCGGGATTCGTGGCCGGTCTCGTCCTGGTGTTCGTCTTCCGCCGCCCGGAGCGTCAACGCGTCGAGTGGTGGAATGACGTGCCCGTGACGCGACGTCCCCTGCGGTAGCGCGCGAACGCAGCGCCCGCGTGGCCATCCGGCATGCGCCACGAACCGGCGTCAGGACCGCTGACGAATGGCGCGCGAGACGCGGGCCAGTTCGATCATCAGCTTCTCGAACTCCGCGAGCCAGACATCCGGATCCATGTCGTCCTTGCGCGAACGGAGAGCCTCGGCCTCGGCTTCGAGCGCGCGCCTGCGGCGCACGAGTTCGGCCAGTCCAGGATCGGCCAGCAGTGCTGGATCCTCCGCGTCGAGGTACAGGCTGCGGGCCAATGCGCCGTGAGGGCCCGGCACGTGCGCCTCCCGCCCCACGCCGTCGCCAAGGTCGTCGATGACCGCGCGCTCGGTGGCCAGTTGCGCGCGTTGCTCGTAGTGCTGCCGGACCGCGGCGCTCGTGGCGACGAACAGCTCCCAGATCGACGTGCGGCCGTTCTTGTCGAGATCGGTGGAGGCCGCATCCAGGGCCTCGACGAAGTACTCGGGAAAGACGGTCGCGTAGCGCTGCGCCGCCGAATCGGTGGCGGTGATCACGACCCGGCCTCGTGCGGACAGCTCCTCGAGAAACGGAAAGCTCGATGCCGTCGTGTTGACGAGCGCCAGCCGCCCCGGCACGCCGGCCAGCAGGCCGGCCCACTCTCCGGCGGTCAGATCCGGGCCCACCAGATTGAACTTGGCCGCCTCACCGTCGAAGGTGCCATGACCGAGCAGCACGACGAGGAGGAAGTCCTCCGCCGTCATCTCCCGCCGTATGCCGGCGAGCGCCTGGCGTACGTTGTCCGCGGTCCCCTGCACGCCATCCGGATCGGTCTCGTCCACGAGGACGCGCACCCGCGCCTCATCGAATCCGTAGCGTTCGACAAGCGTTGTGGCCAGCCGGCTGCGCCACTCGCGTTGCTGCCGCGCGTACTGCGCGCCGCCGCTCGCGCCGGAGACGACGAGCGCCCACTGGTGCTGCGCGAGGGCGACTGGAGGGCACGCGATCAGGAGGGCCGCCGCCAACGCCAGGACGCGGCCGTTCACACGAGCCCCGTTCGCCGACGTAACACCCACTCGGCCGCCAGCAGCATGATGATCGCGAGCAGGCTCCACCCGGTGTGCCAGAGGTCGCGAAGTTCCGGGGGACCTCCCCCGGTGCGAGCCTCGCGAAGCCACTCAGCCAGGCTTCCCGCATCTCCCGCGGGGACCATGCGGCCACCGCTCGCCGTCGCGATGCGCTGGAGCACCTGCTCGTTCAGTCGCGGTTCGGACATCTCCAGATCCACGCCTCCGACCAGGGCGGCGCGGCTCGCGGTGCCGATGAGTTCGTGCCGGCGCCGCGCCTCCGCCACCAGGCGATAGACGCCTTCGGCGTCGAGCCGCACCGATGTCGAGTAGCGTCCCTCCTCCGGATTGCTGAGAGCCGCCACGACCTGGCGCTCCTCCCCGCCTGGCAGCGTCAGCCGAAGGGTGACCTCGGCGTCGCGCACGGGAGTGAACTCCTCGTCCCTGACCACGACGCTCACGACTTCGGTGGTGCCAGGCATGGCCGCTTCGAGGGGGGCCAGCGTCACGGCCTCTGGCGCCGAGGCCGTCAGCCATCGCGCGATCTGCCGCCAGACCGTCTCGTATGTCGTGTCGGTGGCCGGCGCCATCATGCGCCAGCGCCAGGTGGCCTCTCCGGCAAAGACCATGGCCCGCCCCTGTCCGTAGCGCTGGACGGCCAGCAGAGGGCGAGCCTGTCCGCCGACGCCCGACGACAAGGCCAGCACCTGGGCGCCGGGGCGGGGGCCGCCGATGGGCGCTACCGACGCGAGAGGCGTCAGCTCACTCCAACGGCGGCGGCTCTCCTCGATCGAAGAGGCGATCCTGGTGACCGGATGAGACGCGCCTTCGGTCGTGAGCGTCAGAGCACCGACCGGGCCGGGCGACTGCATCGAGGCGCGCGCCAGGCCGCCGCGCCGGTCCGTCAACTCGACCGGCAGCACCTCCTCGAGGGCCGTGCCGACAAGACCCTGCTGCTCGAATGATCGAGCGCCGAGCACCAGCAGGCCGCCGCCGCGCATCGCGACGAAGTCCGCCGTCATCTCCACCTGGTCGCGTGTGAAGAAATCGCCTTCGATGTTGCCGAAGATGACCGCGTCGTAGGCGAAGAGATCCGCGCGCCGCAGGGGGTACCCCGCGGCCAGAGCCGCCGCGCGCGACGCCGCCGCCTGCACGAAGAACGTGTCGCGGTTCTCGTCGTTCTGGCCCTTCCGTACGACCGCGTCGACCTCGAGCCCTGAGTCCAGCGCCAGCGCGCGCTTCAGGAACGTGTGTTCGTATCCCGGTGCCCCCTCAACGAGCAGCACGCGCCGCGCGCGTCCGGACGCGGGCACGAGCACGCTGCGGGTGTTGTTCTCGGCCACCAGCTCGCCAACTGCCACCGGGATGTCGACGGAGTAGACGGTGGGCGCCCCGGGATCCGGCGACACCGTGAACACCTCGTGCAGCGGTGCCCCGTCGGCGGCGGGCTGCACGCGGCGCACCTCGATGGGACGTCCATTCGCCAGCACTCGCAGGTCCAGCGGTTCGGTACCAAATCCGTGGCTGACCACCGAGACGCTGAGGTCAATCGACGAATCGGCCAGCAGCGGTTCGCCAGCGGTCAGATTCACGACTTCGCGGTCGCGGCCCGCTGACGGACCGCCGACCCCGATCGCGTACACCGGCACGGACAACCCGTCGATGGGCGCACGGTCCCGGGCCTCTGTGTCCCCGCCGTCGGAGATGAGGACAATGCCCGCCACCGGCTGCCCGCGGAAGCGCTCGAGAGCAGAGGCCAAGGCTCCGCCCAGATCCGACCTGCGGGCGGAGGCCGTCAACGGCTCCTGACCTGCGACGGCGAGCGACTCTCCGAACGTCAAGACCTCGGTGCGAAACTCGTTCTGGAGCGACGGCGCGATGAGATCGACGAGGGCCTCTGCCCGCGCGATTCGCGCCACACCGTCAGCGTCGGCAATCCGCATGCTGCGCGAGACGTCCACGAGGATAGGCACGACGCTGTCGCGGGCCGAGGCCGGGGGCACAAGCTGAACGGGGCGAAGAAGGCACGCCACAATCAGCACGAGCGTGGCGGCACGCAGCCCGGTCAGGGCCAGACGGCGCGGCGAGGCGGCCGGCAGCCCGCTCCGGGCATACGCCAGCCAGGCCAGGGCCACCGCCGCCCCGAATACCAACACGTAGCCCCACCACGGGAGCGCTACCGCAAACCGCATCACGCGTCCCTACCGTTGCGGCGTCTTCCTCGGCGCCGCCAGCGACCGATAGTACCGGTCCACCTGCTCCCGGTAGGCATCGGGCGCCGACTCGTGCCGGCCGGCATTCAGGCGGTCCCGGGCCTCGCGCGCACGAAGCCGCTCCGACGCCTCGCTTTCCACCTGCTCAATCGCGAGGAGCAGATGCGCTTTGAGGGACTCCCAGCGCGCGAAGTCCTGCTTGAAGGCCTCGGTACCTGGCGCCGACACGCTCGCGCGCCAGCCCTCCGGCGTACCACCGCCACCACCCATGCCAGGGTTGTCGCGCTGCAGCTGCTCGGCCAGCTGCTGCGCTTCGCGCATCTGGCGCTCGGTTTCCTGTTGCAGCCGCGCCAGCTCCCCGCCTGATCCGCCGTTGCCGCTGCCCTGCAATCCGGCACTGCCCTGCTGGCCCTGACCGGCCTGCTGCCCTTCGCCTCCGGCCTGCCCCTGCTGGCCGGGCTGACCCGGCTGCCCCGACTGCCCAGACTGACCCGGCTGCTGTCCGCCCGGTTGTCCCGCCTGTCGTCCTTCCCCCGCTTGCGCCTCACCGGCCTGCCGGTCCAGCCGTTCGAGGGACCGCTGGACCTCGGCCACGCGCTCGCGCAGCTCACGCGTCCGGGCCAGCTGCTCGGACAAACGCCGCGACTCCGCATCCTGGGCCCCGGTGGCGGCGCCGAGGCGCTCCGCGACACGGTCGAGCGCGCGCGCCACCGCCTCGCCTTCCTGCGCCACGTCGCTGCCGGCGCGCCCAGCCTGGGGCTCTGGCGTCTCGCCACGCCCCTCCTGTCGAAGGGCGTCCGCGGCCTCCCGCATGCGCTGCGCCACTCGCTGCCGTTCGATTTCACGCGCGGCCTCGTCAACCGCCCGGCGCTCCTCGCTCTCCGGGCGCCCCTCGGCGCCAAGCCGCCGCAGGGCCTCCTCGAGCCGGTCCGCGCGCTCGGCGAGGCGTTCCTGTTCGCCCGCGAGACGCCGGTTGACGTCGAGACCCGACTCACGGGAGGCGCTCTGACCGGCCTCGTTCGCGAGCCGTCGCTGCGCATCCGCCAGCTGCTGCGATTCCAGCTGCAGGTCACCCGCCGCACGGCGACGCTCGTCAGGCCTCGCACTGCGCAACTGCTGCTCTGCCTCACGCAACTGCTCCAGCGCGCGGGTTCCACGCGCCAGCGCCTCGTCCGGATCCTCCCGGCCGAGTTCGCCAGCGGCCTCCTGCATCTGCTGCGACGCCTCACGAAGCCGTTCGCCGCTCCCTCCCGCACGCGACTGCTGCCCCTGACCCTGCTGCTCGCCGGCCTGCGCGCGCTGACCAGCTTGTGACTGCTGTTGCTGCTGTTGCCGCTGCAGCTGTCGCGCCAGTTCTTCGGCCTGCCGTCGGAGCTCCTGCTGATCGCGGGTGAGGCGCTCGAGCTGCCGCTTGACCTCTTCGGCCTCCAACTGCTCCCGATTCCGCGCGAGATCCCGCTGCTGGCGGTTGAGGGCGTCCTGGCGCCGCGCGAGTTCCCGCAGGTCCTCGAGGGGATCGTCCTCCGGTCGATCGTCACGCGTCTCGGCCGAGTTCGGCGTCTCGTAGTTGGTCCCCTGGTTGCGCCGTAGTTCCTGGTCGAACAGCGACGAGAGATCGGCCTGCTGACGGCCGCCGCCACCGCCGCCGCCTCCCTGCTGCCTCGCGACCTGGCGCTCGCGCACCTCGGCCTGCGCCTTCAGCAACTGGTTGAGCGCTTCCATCTCGTGCGGAATCGCCCCGGAGGTCCGCAACCGTTCGAGCTCGACCACGGCCTGCCCCATGGCCACGACGGCGTTGGCCATGGGATCCTCGCCGCCGGCCGGGACCGCCTGGGGCCGTGCGCCGCGACGGCGGCCCGCCATCGGCGCCCTCGACTGCCCCGCCATCTGCTCGGTGCGCGCCTTCAGATCGGCCTGGGCCTTCGCGATGGTCCTGATGTCCTGCGCGGACCGCGCGTCGCTCGCCCGCCGCGACCGGCTGTCGAGCTTCCAGGTCGCGACGATGATCTCCTTCTGGACCGCGACCAGATCGTCGGCCGTCTGTCCCCCGCCGCCGGGCGCGCTCATGCTCTGACTCTGCGCGGCGCGGAACGTCTCCTCGAACGGCTTCACTTCGAGGAAGAAGATGTCGCTCCTGGCCTCGACCGACCGGCGCCCGCGGCCGACGTCGCGGGCACGCGCGTAGTAGGTCACGAAGTCGCCGGGCTCGACGCCCAAGTCCTCGAGGTGAATGACATGCTGGCCGGTGGCCGTCTGGCCGGTACCGGTCCGAGCGAGCGGCACCACCGACTCCCGGCCCGACGGGGTCTGGAACACCAGATCGAAGCTGGCGATGCCGTAGTCGTCGTCGGCCCTGGCCTCGATCGCCACCTCTTCGAGCGCCGTCACCTGCCGGTCCCCGGCGGGCCGCATGATGCGCACGTCGGGGGGGCGGTCGTTCAGCACTCGGATGAAGTACTCCGTGTCGCCAGGGTTGTCGAGGCCGTCGGTATCCGCGAGCGACACGCGGTAGGACCCGTCGCCCGCGATCACGAGACTCCCGTCAACGATCGCCGAGCCTCCCTCGAGCGGCACCCGTGTCCCATCGTCCAGAACGAGCGCGCCCGAGGCGATGGTCTTGTCGGCCGTCACGGCTACGCGGACGCGGGTGCCTGCAGGCGCGTAGATGTCTCCGCTGTCCTCGTCGGTTCGAGGCGCCAGCCCGAGCTCGCGCGGATAGTCGTACTCCAGGTCGATGCGCTCCACCTGCGGGGGGTAGACGACGGTGACGGTGTAGGGTGGCGACGAGGCGCTCCCGGCGGTGACGCGGTAGCCGAAGGAGGCGCCAAGGGACTCGAGGGTCAGCACGAACTCGCCGGGCGCTTCCCCCGGGCTCATGCGGTGGGACTGGGCGGCGTCGCCGTCTCCCGCCACGACGCTCGGGACGAGCCCTCCTTCGACGCCGCTGATGCGCGTCACGATGGTGAGCGCCTGGCCCGCGGCCACCTTCACGTCACCCGGATCGACTTCGATCGTGAGCCTCGCCGGGAAGAGATACGCGGTCGTCACGAGGACGGCCTGGTGGAGCGGGCCGAGGAAGAGCACAAGCGCCGCGGCAATCGCAAACGCCGACGCGGCTGCCAGGCGCGTGGCTCGCGTCAGTTGCCATCCCGGCACCACGAGATCGACATCGACACCGCGCGCGGCGCGAGCGGCATCGCGCTCGAGCAGGTGCGCCATCTGCGGGGAATGATCCGGACGCTCGGCGTACTCGACCGCCGTCACCAGTACGTCGTCGAGTCCTCCAACCCGCTCCTCGATCATCCGGGCAAGCTGGAGCGGCGCGGGCTGTCGTCTGGCAGGCCACAACGCGCGACCGAGGGAACCAGCGGCGATGGCCACGGTGAGGAATGTCACGGCCACGAGGGCGGCCGAGGTGGGCGCGGCAATCAGCACCGCTCCGAGGCCTGCCAGCACGACGACCGCGGCCACACCAGCGCCCAGGGTCCAGGCGCGCAGCCACACCAGACGGCGCCAGCGCCACCGCACCACCGAGAGCAATTCGCTGAGCTCGACCGGTCGCTCGCCCATGGACCCCCGCTATCAATCCTACGCCGAGTCTTCGTGCCCGGCCACACGAATGCGGCCGCCGGCACGCGGTGGCTGCTGGTTCAGACCGCCCGGCGGCCCAAAAGGCTCTCGCCCGCGAGCGCCACAAGCATCACCAGCAGTCCGAACTGCCACAATCGCTGCTCGTTCTCCTTCTCGCGCGCCTCCGACTCGGCCGCGCGATGCGCGACGGCGGCCCGTCTCGTCACGTTGGCCTCGAACGCCTCGAGGGGCATCGCCGCCGGATTCGACTCCCTGACGTCAACATTGACCGCCACTCGCCGAGGCGGTTCGTCGGGAGCCGTCGGGGCGATCTCGACAATGCCCGGCACGGCCTCGCGTCCCGGGGGAGCATCGGGCAGCGTCCAGGAGCGGCGCGCCACCCGGCCGGACGTCAGGTAGCGGGACATCTCGACGACAAACGGCACAAACGCCGGGTTGAGCGGGAAGCGGTTCCACCGGTTGTCGAGGTCGGACGCGAACACGACGAGGCGGCCCGCGCCGACCGGCCGCTCGGCCAGGGCCACGGCCCCGCCGGCGAACCGCGCGAGCACACGCCATCCCTCGTCACCGCGCAGGCGGTGGTACTGATCGACGTCCACGTCGCCAAACGCCGCGGCAGGACTCGAGAACGGTCGGAACACGGGGTGCCTCGTGTCGGCCGGCACGAGGGTCGTCGGACCACCGTCGAGGACGACGGGATCCGGCTCGACCGCGAGCGTCACGCCGATGGCGTCACGCAGGGTGGCAAGGTCCACGTCCGGACCGAGCGTGAGCAGGACTTGCCCGCCTCCCTGGAGGTACGCGGCAAGCGCCTCGCGTCCCTGTCGATTCAGCGAACGCGTGCCAGAGACGAACACGGCGGCCTGCGCGGCCAGGTCCGGCCCGGAGGGGAACCCACGGCCGTCGACCAGGGTGACGTCGAATGGCGCCTCGCCGCCCGCCACCTCCAGGGCGCGCTGCAGGTACAGTCCCGCGTTGGACATCACGGTCTCGGCGGCGAGGACCAGGACCGGCACTGCCGGAGTGGGATCGAGCACCATGTAGCGACGGTTGTCACCGAAAAACCCGTCCGCGTCGTCGATCTCGACGCTGACGGCGCCGCGGGCCGGCACGGCAAGCGTGAACCGCGCCTCGGCGGAGGCCTGCGCGGCCACCTCGATCGCCGCGTCTCCGGCGGCCTGCCCGTCAACCGACAAGCGGGCCGTGACCCGACCCAGGCGCTCGCCGTAGTTGTGCACGAGTGCGACGATGGCGTCGGGTTCGCGGCGCAGCGAGGTCACAGCCAGATTGCCCGGCGGCGCGGGCACGACGCGCACCTCGACGTCCACGCCGTCAGGTACGCTGCCCTCGTCACTCGAGTCCCATCCGCTTTGCTGAAGGTCCGTAATCACGACCAGACGGCCCCCCTGCGCCCCCAGCACCTCCGCGGCCCTGGCCAGGGCCGTGCGGAAGCGGGTGCCGCCGACGCCGGGCTCGAGGCCGGCAATGGCCGCGTGCGCCGCCCCGCGATCGGTCGATGGTGGGGCGGCCACGGCTGCACGGTCATCGAAGCGGACCACCGCGAGCACGTGGGTTGCCGGAGCGTCGTCCACGGCCGCGCGTGCCAGCGCCCGGGCCTGTTCGAACTGTCCGGGCGCCGACACGCTCATCGACGTGTCTACCGCCACGACGGTCATCGGCGCCGACCATCGCGTATCGGCGCCGACGAAGTACGGACGGGCGAACGCGAAGCTCAGCAGGAGCAGCGCCGACACGCGCAACGCCAGCAGAATCAGTTCGCGCAGGCGACGACGACTCTGTTCCTCCACTGGTGCGCCCTGGATGAGGCGCACGGCAGCGAAGGGCACGACCTTCTCCGTGCGTCGCTGGAACAGGTGCAGCGCGATCGGCACCGCCACGGCGAGCGCGCCGAGAAGAAAGAGGGGCGAGAGGAACGACAGCCCAGGCATTGGAGGTGCTACAGCGAGCGCCCGCGCGCCGCCAGGTACGACATCAAGGCGAGTTCGAGCGGCTGCGACGTGTCCAGCAGACAGTAGTCGATGCCGCATGACCCCAAATCGCGACGATAGCGTTCCACGAGGGCGTCGATGCCCTCCAGGTAGCGGGCGCGGACGGCGACCGGTGATGCCAACACCTCCTCCGAGGTCTCCATGTCGCGAAACCGCGCGGACTCGTCAAAGGGAAACCTCAACTCGTCGCTGTCGAGCACGTGAAAGACGATGACATCGGTACCGCGGTGGTGAAAGTGCTTCAACCCGTCGACGACTCTGTCCACGTCATCGAGGAGATCGGAGATGACGATGACGAGTCCCCGTTTGCTGACGGCCTTGGCCAGATCGCCGAGCGGCTTGGCCACATCCGTGCGGTGCCCCAGCGTGAGCCGCTCGAGTGCGACGAGGAGCGTGCGCAGGTGGCCGGGACGCGCGCTGGGGGGCAACATCCGGACGATACGGTCGTCGAAGGCGATGAGCCCCGCGGCGTCACGCTGCCGGTTCATGAGGTACGCCAGCGCCCCCGCAAGGTAGCTGGCGTACTCGAGCTTCGTCACGCCCCGTGAGCCGTAGCCCATCGAAGCGCTGACATCGACCAGCAGATAGCAATCGAGGTTGGTCTCCTCCTCGAACTTCTTCACCACGTGGCGGTCGGAACGCGCGTACACCTTCCAGTCGATCGTCTGCAGGTCGTCGCCCGGCATGTACTGCCGGTACTCGGCGAACTCGACGCTGAAGCCGCGGAAAGGACTGCGGTGCAATCCCGAGAGAAAGCCCTCGACAATCGTCTTGGCCTTCAGATCGAGCGTCCCCAGCCGCGCGACGACCGCCGGATCCAGGAAATTCGAGCGCATGACGGCGGCCATGGGTCAGCTCGCCCTTTACAGCCCGCTGGCGGGCACCGGCACGGACTCGAGCAACTGGTCCACGATCCGGTCCGACGTGACGCCCTCCGCCTCTGCGTAGAAATTGGCGATGACGCGGTGCCGCAGGATCGGATGCGCGAGCGCCTGCACGTCCTTCACGGACACGTGATGACGCCCGTGCATGAGCGCGCGTGCCTTGGAGGCCAGGATGACGGCCTGCGATGCCCGCAACCCCGCGCCCCACTTGACCCACTTCTCGATGAAGTCGAGCTTCGCGCCCCGCCCCGGACGCGTGGAGTCCACCAGCCGCACGGCGTAGCGAGCCACCTCGTCGGCCACCAGCACCTGACGCACGTACTGCTGGAACGCCAGGATGGTGGGACCATCGAGGACCCGCTCCGGCGACGGGCGCTCGGTGCCCGTCGTCGCGGTGACAACCCGCACTTCGTCCTCCTCGCTCAGATAGGACATGACGATGTTGAACATGAAGCGGTCGAGCTGGGCTTCCGGCAGCGGATAGGTGCCCTCGAGTTCAATCGGGTTCTGGGTGGCCAGAACGAAGAACGGGCGTTCGAGCTGGTACGTGCGTCCGGCCGCGGTGACGTGGTACTCCTGCATCGCCTCGAGCAGCGCCGCCTGCGTCTTGGGCGGGGTCCGGTTGATCTCGTCGGCCAGGATGATCTGCGCGAAGACCGGTCCCTGGACGAACCGGAGCGCACGAACGCCATCCTGCTCGTCGAGAATCTCGGTCCCCGTGATGTCGGCCGGCATCAGATCCGGGGTGAACTGAATGCGCTTAAAGCTGAGATGCAGGATCTCGGCAATGGTCTTGATGAGCAGCGTCTTGGCCAGCCCGGGCACCCCGGTGATCAGGCAATGGCCGCCGGTGAAGAGGGCCATCAGCACCTGATCGACGACCTCGTCCTGTCCGACGATCACGCGGCGGAGCTGCTCCAGAATGCGTTCGCGCCCTTCGGCGACGCGCGCCGCCAGGCTCTCCGTTTCCACGTTCATTCCGCCCATCCTCAGTTGTGGCCATCGGGCCGGCCCGCGCCGGCGTCGTTCGCCATCAATGCGTCAGCGTGTAGACGACCTGGTTGATCATCATCTGGTACGCCTCGGCCGTGAACCGCAGGTATCCCGGGTAGTCGGCGGCGTTGGACCACTCCCAGCCGTCACCCATGTCCGTGTTGAAGTTGATGAGCATCATCGGCCGCCCGCGATCGTCGAGCACCGCGCGCAGGTGCGGCGTGTACCCGCCCTTCTCCCATGTCCGCCCGTTGAAGAACGAGCCGAGCCCCGGGATCTGAGGGTACCGCTCAATCTCGTAGAAGCTGGAGTAGATGGGATGCGGCGGCGTCAGCTCGACGATCTCACGGTCGGGGAAGACCTTCGCGATCTCCCGGGCCGTGTGCTCCCATTCGAAGGGCCCGTGGAAGTCGTCGAACGTCAGGGTACCGCCGCGAAGCAGGAACTCGCGCAGGATCGCGGCTTCGATCTCGCTCAACCACAGGTTGCCCGGCTCGACGATGTAGAGCCAGGGGTGGTGCCAGAGCTTCTCGTCATCAAGGGTCAGCACGACAGGGTCCCCGACGTCAATCGACGTCACGCTCCGGAGGCGGCGAGACAGGTTCTCTTCGGCCGCCGGCGCATCGATGGCCCACGGTTCGTCCCAGAAGCCGCGGCCCCGGCCGCGTCGCATGTCCATCGGCGGCGTCCCGTAGCGGACGCGGACGAAGGTCCACTGCAGCCCCGCGAATCGTTCATCGGTGAAGACGCCCAGCTGCGCGTCCGCGGGTCCCGCCAGGTTCGGCGCGACAAGCAGGCCCGCCGCCACCGAAGCGGCGAGCGTCACGGCCCACGCGCGCCGGCCCGGCGACCGGCGCCCCGAACGGATCACTGCATCCCTCCGACGAGCCGCAGCAGCAGCTCCTGGGCGCGCTCGTACGTCGGCGCGATCTCGAGAGCCGACAGCGTCTGCCGTCTCGCCTCGTCCGGCCGGCCGCTCTCCACCAGGCTCTCGGCCAGGTCCGCGTGCGCCGACGCCCGATCGAGCGGCCCCGCCGCCAGGGCCACCGTGAAGTTGCGGACGGCCTCGTTCGACCGGCCGGCCGCGAGGGCGAGCCGCCCGAGCGCCGAGTGCGCATCGGCATCGAACGGATCGATCGCGACCACGCGTGAAAAGGCGGTATGTGCCTGCTCAGGCTGCAACGCCGGGTCGAGGAGGGCCGTCCACGCGCGGGCCGCGGCGAGCGCGGACGGATCGTGGGACGTCAGCTGCGCGTACGCCTCGGCCGCGCGGGCCGTGTCCCCCACCGCGGTCGCCAGCTCCGCGATACGAGCCAGCGGGCTGTCCTCGCCCGTCGCCGCCGGGATGAGCGCGGCGGCCCGCTCGAAGGCCGCAATGGCATCCTGGGGCGCCGACTCGGCAAGGGCATCACCGAGCGCCAGCAGCACCGGCGCGCTCCCGGGGTGCTCGTCCGCCAACGCCCGGAGGGCCGCGACCGGCAGGCCCGGCACGAGCGTGTCCGGTACGGCCAACGCCCGCCGCAGCGGAGCGAAGCGCTCCTCGAGAAACGCCGTGAACGTCTTCTGCAGATCGTCGACGTCCACACCGAGCGCTGCGCGGATCGTCGTCTCGTTGTCCTGGCCGTCCGCATACGCCTGCACGAGGCGCCGAAGGGCGGGCTGGCCAAAGCGGTCGACCACGTGCTCGACGACGAGGGACGCCTGGTAATAGGAGAGCGAGATCAACTCCGGGCTGGTGAACCCCGAGTTGAGGTCACGAATCGGAAGGACCTGGCCGCGGTCCAGGGCGCGGGCAAAGGGGATCTCCGTCTCGCGACCCCACTCGGGACGCGCACGGCGTTCCTCGTAGACCGACACACCCTCGGTGAGCCACCGCGGCACGCGCTGCTTCGACAACTGCAGCGTGACCACATGTGCCATCTCATGCCACAGCGTCTCGCCCCAGTTGAACGCGCCCGGCGGGCGGGCGCGGGGCGAGTCCATCGTCACCACCCGTCCGAAGCATGCGCCGAGCGCGCCGATGAGCCCCGGCAGCCCCACATTGCGCACGGCGAAGTCGTCGTGCACCGGGAACATCTCGATCAGAATCGGACCGCTTGGAGCAAACTCCCATCGGGCGGACAGATCGTCGAGCGCCTGGCGCGCCAGCGCCGGCACGTACTCCCGCATGACCGGGGCCTCGTCCGGGTGCAGCTTGATGACGAGCTCCTCGTCGCGAATGGTCTCGAACGACTGCAGCGTGTCGAGGAGCTCGAGCAGGTTGTACGTGATCTGATTGTAGGGATCGACCCGGAACGCGAGTTCCAGCACGCCGCGGGCCGTGCGTTCGTCGCCCGTGCGCATGAGATGGGTGCCGAGATCGGCATAGGCGCGCGCGTTGTCGCGATCGTGCATCGCCGCCCGGCGCGCCAGGTCGGCGGCCTCGTCGAACCGGTAGTTCCGCGCGGCGGTAGCGCCCACCACCCGGTACACCTCGCCGTAGAGCGGATTGACCTCGAGCGCGGCCGCCACCGCGGCCTCGTAGGCGGGCTCGTCGGCCGCCACCCACGCGATTGCCGCCGCGATGGCCCACGCCGGGAGGCTGTGCGGGTTGACCTCGTGCGCGCGCGCGACGGCTTCGGTCGCCTCGGTGCGGTTCCCGGCATCGAGCGCCAGCTCCGCCAGCAGCACGTGCGCGCCTACGTCGTTCGGATTGCGCTCCAGAGCCTGGCGGGCCCACCGGACCGCGGCCGGCGGGTTCTCGTCGGCCGTGGCGCGCGCCATCCCCAGGTGGGCCGGACCGTACTCCGGGTCAGCTCGCAGCGCCTCCTCGAAGGAGCGCACGGCATCGCGGGGGTTGTACTTCTCCAGGAACAGCTCGCCCCACGCCGTATTGGCCTCGGCGGCCGATGCGGGGTGCGTCACCGCGTCGCGGAAGTAACGGTTGGCGTCCTCGAAGCGACCCAGCGCGCGCGCGGCGCGGGCGGCCCGAAGCGGAGATCGCGGATCGGCGTCGTCGGTCGCGCGCGTCAGCATCACCTGGAGCGCGCGGCGGGCCTCGAGGCGACGCCCGAGCTCGACGTACATCAGGCCCAGCTCGAGCGCCGCATCTCCCGTTGGGTTCTCGAACGCCTGCGACTGAAAGATCTGCTCTGCCTCGCCGTAGCGTCCGCGCGCCACGAGCGCCCGAGCGTGCGCGACAGCCACGTTCGGCTCGCCACGGTAGGTGGCAGCCAGTCGATCCACCTCGTCGAAGCGACCGCTGAGCAGAGCGCGTTCGGCGAGCACGGCGGGGTGATCGGGGGCCTGCGCGGCAACGGGGACCGGGGAGTGGACGAGGCCCGCCAGCACGAGGCACGCAAGGACCAGACACAGCGATGTCGCCCGTCGGGGGCACGACAGGAACGCCGTCCACCGGCCTCCACGCCCGCATCGCCGCGTCATGATTGAAGTGGGCCTAAGTATAGCCCACGGCCTCCTGGTTCCCTGGGTTCAGACGACCGCCATCTCCGGCTGGCCGTCACCGGCGCGCTCGAGTCCCGGCACCACCCGGAGCGCTTCGCACGCCGAGCGCCACCTCCTCGATTCCGATTCGCCGCCACATCAGCCAGCCGAATCCGGCGACAGCCGCCGCACCACTGACCGGTGCCCAGACCACAGCGGCCACGCCCGCCAGTTCGCCGATCACCGCGAGGTAGTTCGGATGACGCACCCACCGGTAGGGCCCGCGCGTGACCAGGGGAGCATCCGGCGGCACGATCACACGGAACGTCCATCGCCACCCGAGCGAAGTGATGGCCCACATCTTCAGCGCCTTGGCGCACCCGAAGACAGCCAGCCCGGCAACGAGGACGTCGGGGGCGGCGGGCCCCGTCAACGCGCCCTCGGCAGCCATCGCCACAAAGCACGCTGGATACGCCCACTGCATCGTCCGGTAGACGTCGCCAGGAGGTTCGACACCGCCGCGCGACCGGAGCAGCGTCGCGTTGTGGGACGACAATGTCGCTTCGCCGGCCATCACCAGCAGGACGGCGAGCAGCGTGACGAGGGCGATCAGCGCGGAGACGGGCATGCCATCACACGTTCAGAGTGGCGACTCGCCGGGCCGCGTGACCTGGCGATTCCACGTCGCCGGCGTAACGGACGACCTGCGTGAACAGACCGGGTGCCAGGCGCGCCATCGTCGCTGCCGCGGCGAGACCGCGCTCGGAGTCCACGAGCCGGCGCATCGAGCGGTTGAAGGCCCACTTGGCGCCGAACGCCTTCCGACGCCGGACGAGGAGCACCCGAGCGGCCTGACCCGGCGTCAGACGGCCGTCGAGCACCTCGAGCGCCACCTCGGCTGCCAGTTCGGCCCCGCGGAGCGCGAGCCTGATGCCGTCGCCCGTCATCGGATCGATGAACCCGGCCGCATCGCCCGCGAGCAGCAGGCCGTGGACGCCGGCTCGAGGTGCGTCGACCGCAACCGGCCCGAGCATGACGGCCGGTGAGACCTGGCGCGCAGAAGCGAAGCGAGGCGCCAGCAGGGCATCGGCGGCAAGCGCCGAGCGCAGACGCACGGCCGGGTTGCCCCAGCCTCCGGCGCCTGGGAGATGCGGCTCGACGAGGCAGGCATTGGTCAAGCCTCCGGGGACTGGTGCCACGCCGAGATAGTGTCCTGCGCGCACGTGCATCTCTCCGCAATCGCCTGTGTCGCGCACACCCTCGAAGTACGCGCCGATGGCCCATCGCCTGGGCCACTTCGGCCGGCTGGCCAGCGCCAGTGCCGAGGCCAGGCGGGATCGACGCCCATCGGCGGCGATCACGATGCGCGCTTCGAGCGGACGCGGCGCGCCCCGCCCGGATGTGGCCCACACTCCGGTGACGCGTGACTCGTGGCCGGCCGCCAGGATGGGTGCGGTGACCGCAACGCCTTCGTCTACCCGTGCTCCTGCCGCCATGGCCTGCGTCAGGAGCCACGCGTCGAACGTGCGTCTCGTGATGGCCCGGCCGTCGCGACCCGGCCCGTAGCGGGCCTCGACCGAGACGCCCCCGGGGCCTGTCAGGCGCATGCCGGCCACAGGAAGCGACTGACCCACGAGTGCCGAGACATCCAGGTGCCGCGCGAGGGCGGCCATCGCGCCGGGGTTGAGCGTGTCGCCGCACAGCTTGTCGCGTGGAAGCGTCGCGCGCTCCAGCAAGCGCACCCGCGCCCCCGCGCGCGCGAGCAGCAACGCCGCCAGCGCGCCCGCCGGTCCACCGCCCGCAATCACGACATCGTCCATCGGCTTTCGGCTTTCGGCTATCAGCTCTCGGCCATCGGCTTTCGGCTCTCGGCTCTCGGCTCGGGTGCTCGACAGTCCGCACATCAATAGATCGCCAGATCAGATCGCCAGATCGAAAGATCGCTCACCAGATCTCACATCTCACATCAGATCACCACATCACCACATCACCACATCACCACATTCTTAGTCTTTCCCAGCACAATGGCAGAGTTCTTGGAGCCGAAGCCGAGGCAGTTGCACAAGGCCGCCTCGGCCTCCGCGATGCGGGGCACGTTGGGGATGAAGTCGAGGTCGCAGGCGGGATCCGGGTCGGTCAGGTTGATGGTCGGTGGCAGCACCCCTCGAGAGAGCGCGAGCGCGGAGGTCACGATCCCGGCCGCTCCACTCGCGCCCTGCGGATGCCCGATCATCGACTTGGTGGACGACCCCGGCACCCGATCCGCATGTCGCCCGAGGACCCGCCGTGTGCACTGCGCTTCTATGGCGTCGTTCAGCACCGTAGAGGTCCCGTGGTAGTTGACATACCCGACCTCCTCCACCGGCCGTGCCGCGCGTGTGAGCGCCAGCGACATGCACCGCTCGATCTCGGTCCCCTCTGGATCCATCTGCACGCGATGATAGGCGTCACAGGTGGACGCGTACCCCTCGACCGAGGCATAGGCGCGCGCGCCGCGCGCCCGAACGCGATCTTCGCGTTCGAGGACGACCATCCACGCGCCCTCGCCGAGGACGAACCCGTCGCGGCCGCGGTCGAACGGACGGGACGCTTCCGCGGGCCGGTCGTTGTACCGCGTGGACACCGCCCGCATGCGTGAGAAGCCGAAGACCATGCCCGGCAGCACGCAGCCGTCGGTGCCGCCCGACAACACCGCATCTGCCTCACCCTGGCGCAGGAGCGCCGCGGCGTACCCGATGGCATCGGTCGAACTGGTGCAGCCGGTCGACAGCACGTGGCTTGGACCGCGGACGCCGAGCGAGATGGAGATCTCGCTCGACACCATGCCGCAGATGCCCACGGCGATGGCGTAGGGCGTGACCTTCTGGCCCCCGTTCGTGAAGAAGTCCCGGTACTGGCGCTCCCCGACGTCGATGCCGCCCCCACCGCTGCCGATGAGCACGCCGGCGCCAGGCTCGCCCGCCCGCAGTCCCGCGTCGTTCCAGGCTTCGCGGGCGGCGATGACGCCGAAGAGGGCCGCACGCGAGTAGCGTCTCGGATCGGCGCGCGAGTCGCGCCCGCCGGATTCCTCCCCGTCGAGGGGCTGCGCATCGGCGATCGTGGCCGAGGGTACCTCGGCGGCGACACGGCACGGATACGACGAGGCGTCGAACCCTGCGATGGCGCGTGTTCCGCTGACGCCACGGGACACGTGATCCCAGAAGACCTCGCGTCCGACGCCAAACGGCGACACGACCCCAATGCCGGAGATGACGATGCGCGGTGCGGCCACGGACTCTCCAGTTGCGGGGAGCAGGAATGAAGGTGAGACGCATGCCACCGGTCTGTGGTGCCCGCGGCCAAGTCCTATAATACGCGGCAACCATGTCCGTCACCGTGCGGCCGTCGTCTCGTCTTGCGGGCCTTGCGGCTTGGACGGGGGGGGCGGTCTTCGCCGGATCGCTGCTGTACTACGCGTACTTCTTCTTCGTCACGCTCGGCCGCCCGGTCGCGCCCGATGATGCCCATCGCCTCGTCCCGGCACTCTTCGTGAACGCCGCTCTTTTCGGCGTGTTTGCCGTTCATCACAGCGTGATGGCGCGCAGCGGCGCCAAGGCCTGGCTCTCCACGCGCCTTTCGCCCGCGCTCGAACGCACGGCCTACAACTGGGTCGCGAGCCTGATGCTGATTGGCGTCTGCGCGTGGTGGTGGCGCGTGCCCGGCGTGGTGTACGCGCAGGACGGTGCGGGGTGGGTGCTGCTGTCGCTGGTGCAGGTGGCCGGGCTGGGCCTGACCATGGGTGGTGCGGCGGTGATCGACCCGCTCGAACTCGCCGGCATCAGACAGGCACGGGGCGAGCGCCGTGCGCACGCGTTCAAGGTGATCGGGCCGTTCCGGCTCGTCCGCCACCCGATCTACCTCGGCTGGATGCTAATCGTTTTCGGGACGCCGGTGATGACGGTGGACCGCCTCATGTGGGCCGTCCTCAGCTCCGCCTACCTGGTGATCGCGATCCCCTGGGAGGAGCGGTCGCTCATCGAGACCTTCGGCGACACGTATCGGGACTACCAGCGGCGCGTCCGCTGGCGCGTCGTGCCCGGGCTCTACTGACTCGAACCAGCCGGACCCGTCGGACCCGTCGGACCTGTCGGACCCGTACTCACTTCCAGCCCTGGGAGGGGCCGCGGCGCCTGGGGCCGCGGGGCTCTTCCCTGCGTGGGGGCGGCGCCTCCTCGTCCTCGTCCTTCGGCAATCCCTCCAGCTGGTCGACGAAGAGCAGGGAATGCATCGACGGGATCTCGAACTTCTTCCCGCACGTCTTGCACACGACTTCGTCGTCGACGCGGATCAGGTAGTCGCGCAGCTTCGCGAACTTGGCGCGATCGCGCTCATCGGCGCCGGACGGCAGCCGATCCTTCTTGGTACGGCGCACCCACCGCACCTGGTAGTCGTTGGTGCGGTTGCAGCGCGGGCAGGGGTAGCTCTGCGTCCGGGGTTCCGGCTTGTCGGTGAAGAAGGAGCGTTCGTCGAGGGCCACGGGGCCATCGTAGCAGCTTTGGCGCGGTCCGGGGCAGCCGCACGGGTCCTCGCGAGTTCCGCGGCGCGCAGAGGTGGCCGATGGGCTGGAGGGCGAGGCGGCGAGGGGACGCCGAAGGGGGCGACCGGCCGACGCCGGCCGCCCCCCTCCGTGCGCGGTGTCTAGAAGCGCGCTGTCAGGCCGAAGCGCACGATGCGCGGCGCCAGGATGCGCGAGGGGCGGCCCCAGGTGGAGCCGATCGCCTGGTTCTGGAGCAGCACGTGGTTCGCGTTCAGCACGTTGAACACGTCGAGGTTCACTTCCCAGTTACCGAGACCGACCTGGAAGCGCTTCGCGAGGCGCACGTCCACGAACTGGTTGACCGTCTCCGTCCGGTCCTCGCCGCGCTGTTGCACGTTCACGGTGTCGGTGCCCTGCACCAGCCCACTTACGCTGAGAGTCCGCACCAGCGGATCGCCCGCACGCGCGGTGTACTTGCCCGAGAGCACGACCTGGTAGGGCATCACGTAGCTACCCGACAGCGTGTAGGTCCAGGGGAGGTCCGTGAACACCGATCCCTTGTCGCGGTTCAGCAGGTAGTTCGGGTTGTTGAGGTCGGTGTTGCCCCCGGGGTTCGTGAACGTGCCACTGTGCGTGAACCCTTCATGCTTCTGGAGCGACAGGCCCGTCAGCATCTGCCAGCGGTTCGACATCCGCTTCTGCACGTCGATCTGGATCCCGTTGTAGTCGCTCTCGAGCACATCCACGTTCGTGATGACGCGGTTGCGCTCCAGGCGCAGGGCCGGATCGAGATTGTAGACCGTGATGGTCTGCGGGCCTCGCTCCGGGTC
>CAZNOC010000034.1:0-3835 GCA_964574545.1 uncultured Bifidobacteriaceae bacterium
GGAGGATGGCCGTCCAGATGTCGGCCGGCTCGAGCGGGCGCAGCGCCTGCAGCAGGGTGCAGAGGCCGATCGGCAACGCCACCTGTGAGACGAGCGTGATGTAGAGAGGGCTCTTCGTGTCGCCGGTCCCCTGCAGTCCGCCCGTGAAGGTCAGGGCCACAGTGACGAAGAAGCCGGACACCGCCAGGTACTGCAGCAGCTGGCTGCCGATGATCGCCACCGACGGCTCGGTCGCGCCGAACGCCGCCAGCAGCACATGGGGAATGGTCACGAACATCAGTCCCACCACCGCCGCCACCGCGAGGCCGATCCGAGCCGCCACCCAGACCCCCTGCACGGCGCGGTCCGGCTTTCCGGCGCCGAGGTTCTGCCCGGCGATCGTGGCGGCCGCGCCCATGAGGCCCACGGACGTCCAGGTGATCATCGAGAACAGCTCGCTGTAGGCGATCGCGTAGGCGGCCTGCGCGGCGGCGCTCTGCTCGAGCGACCCGATGAAGCGCAGCAGGAGCACTCCGCCGACGTTCATGGCGATGCCCTGGACGCCCGTCGGCAGGCCGAACCGGAAGAGCGACCGGATGATCGCGAAGTCGGGCGCGAGCGGCATGGACCGCGTCAGGTGAATCACGGACCTGCCGCTGAAGAGCAGCCACAGCGCGTACGCGGCCACCAGGCCCGATGCCGTCACCGTGCCGATGGCGGCGCCGACGGTGCCGAACGGTGGGATCAGGACCAGGTTGAAGACCAGGTTCAGCACCGTCATGGTCACCCCGAGCCGCATCGGGGTCTGGGCATCGCCGGCGGCGCGGAGGGCCGCGCTCAGCATGAAGAACAGCATCATCCCGATGCTGCCCGTGAACATGATGCGCAGGAACGGCAGGGCCTCGGCCTGCACCTCGGGCGCGGCATTGATGAGCGTCAGCAGCCAGGGCGCGGCGACGTACCCGAGCGGCGCCATGATGAACAGGAACATCGCCATCGCCGTGATGAACGCCTGATAGACGACGCGGTTCACCTTGTCGGAGTTGCCGGCGCCGGCGAACCGGGCCACCAGCACCGCCTGCCCCGTGAAGAGCGAGGCCATGAACACCACGACGACCAGCAGCAGCTGCCAGCTCACGCCGATGGCGGCGTTGGCGGTATATCCCACCATGTTGCCGACCATGATGTGGTCGACCAGGCCCTGCAGCCCCGCGAACAGGTTCTGCAGCATCGTGGGCCACGCCAGCTTCCAGACGGCGGGGAGGATGGGACCATCGACCAGGGAGCGGTCGAATCTGGACGGAGACGGCGACGCGGCGGCCATGAACCGTCGATTGTAGCGTGGGCCGCGGGCCGGAGGGCAGCGGAAGCGTCCTGACATGGGTCGATCAGGGACGTGCGGAGCGCGGCGGGCGTCTTAGTCTCATCATGGTCCGGTTGGCATCCCTTGTCGCGCTCCTGCTGTCCCTGCCGGTTGCGACGCCCCCGCTGCACGCCCAGGACACGGCAGGCGTCGGCACCCTCTCGGGGATCACCCTTGACGCCGCGCGCCGGCCCGTCGCCGACGTCGCCGTCTGCGCGGTCGGCGCGTCCCGCTGCACGGTGACCGGAGTGGACGGCACCTTCAGGCTCACCGACCTCCGTCCCGGCACCTGGCAGATCGAGATCATCGCCCCCGGCCAGCCGCCGTTCACGAGCGACCCGGTGGACGTCCGCGCGGGGCTGACGAGCACCGTCGACGTGACGCTGCCCGAACTCGAGGGCGTGCGCCAGGAGGTGACGGTGACGGCGCCGGCCTTCATCGCCCCCGAGGAAGTGAAGAACTCCGGCTTCCTGATCCGGTCGGAGGAGATCGGCCGGAGCGCCGGGGCCTTGCAGGACGTCTCGCGCTACGTCCAGACCCTGCCGGGCGTGGTCATCGGCTCCAACGACTTCCGCAACGACATCATCGTCCGCGGCGGCAGCCCCCTCGAGAACCTCTTCATCGTCGACAACATCGAGATCCCGAACATCAACACGTTCGCCAACTTCGCCTCGGCGGGCGGGACGGTGAGCATCCTCGACGCGGCCCTCATCGAGGACGTGACGTTCCTGACGGGCGGCTATCCCGCCTCCTATGTGAACCGCACGTCGAGCGTGATGCAGATCACGCAGCGCGAAGGCAACCGCGAACGGACGAGCGGACGCGCGACGCTCGGCTTCGCCGGGGCCGGCATGATCGCCGAAGGCCCGCTGGCCAGCGGCCGCGGCTCGTGGATCGTGTCGGCGCGACGCAGCTTCCTCGATGTGTTCACCGATGATGTGGGCTTCGGCGGCGTCCCTGTGTTGTACACGCTGAATGCGAAGGCCGTGTATGACGTCTCGCCGCGCGACCGCGTGTGGGCCGTCAACGTCTCCGGCTGGGACCGGATCCGGCTCGGCCTCGCCGAACGCGACGACGAGGCGGCGCTCGAGGACGAGGTGTCGAGCTTCGACATCCGCTATCGCGGATGGCGAAGCGCCACAGGCGTCAACTGGCAGCGCATCTTCGGTAGCCGTGGTGTAGGGCTCCTGGGCCTCACGCACTCGGAGGGCCGCGTCGGATCCACCGTCAAGGATCTGGTGCGGGACGGCGTACCCCCGTCCGGCGTCCCCGTGGACGACATCCTCGCCACGAGCCCCGTCGTCTTCCGCGAGGAGTCGGGCGAGGGTGAGACGACGCTGAAGTACGACCTCACGACGTATGCGCGGTTCCTGGGCAAGGTGCAGGTCGGCGCCAGCGTGAAGGCGTTCCGGGTGGACTACGACACCGCGGCGCCCTTCGGCACCGACAACCCCTATGCCCCCGACGGCAGCGCCGACCAATTCGACATCGCGGTCGGCTTCCGCGCCTACCAGAACAGCGCCTACGTCCAGACGACGACCGACGTGACGCCGCGGCTGAGCGTGACGTGGGGCGGACGGGTGGATCACTACCAGTACCTGAAGGCGTGGCGCACGAGCCCGCGTGTGGGACTGAGCTATGCGATCAGCGATCGCCTGTCGTGGCGCGCGAGCAGCGGGCGCTACTATCAGCAGCCCTTCTTCCTGTTCATCGCCGCGTTCCCCGAGAATCGCACCCTGATCCCGTTCCGCGCGACCCACTACGTGACGGGCCTGAGCTACACGCCGGACGCGGCCACGCGCATCACGCTCGAAACGTATCAGAAGGACTACGCCGACTACCCGGTGGCGTCGGGCTACCCGTCGCTCTCACTCGCCAACGTCGGCGACACCTTCAACGTCCGCGAGATCCTGTTCCCGCTGACGAGCGCCGGTCGCGGACGGGCGCGCGGCGTGGAGCTGTTCGTCGAGCGCAAGGAGCAGGGTGGCCGCTGGTACGGCCAGGGCAACGTGGCGATCTCCAAGGCACGGCACGCGGGGCTTGACGGGGTGCTGCGCGACGGTTCGTTCGACTACCCCGTCGTGGCCAACCTTGTCGGCGGTTACCGCCTCGCCGAGGGCTGGGAGATGTCGCTGCGTCTGGCCTACCTGTCGGGACGCCCCTACACCCCCTTCAACGAGACGGCGTCCGCCGCCCAGCGTCGTCCGGTGCTCGACCTGACCCAGGTGAACGCGGTCCGCTCGCCGGCCTACGCGCGCGTGGACGTCCGCGTGGACCGCACCTTCCGCGTTGCCGGCCAGCCGGTCACGGTGTTCGCGGGTGTGCAGAACATCCTGAACCGCGAGAACTTCGCGGGCGTCCAGTGGAACCGCCGGTTGAACCGCTCGACGATCAACGAGCAGATCGGGCTGTTTCCGATCCTGGGAGTGGACTGGCGGTTCTAGGGGCTCACGGCCGTCAGCTGTCAGCTTCGGCTTTCGGCTTTCGGCTTTC
>CAZNOC010000034.1:3935-6123 GCA_964574545.1 uncultured Bifidobacteriaceae bacterium
TGGGGCGGCCGGCCGGACGTCTACAATCGCGGGATGAGACTCTCGCGCATTCCCGCCATCGTGGCCGGCGTCCTCTCGATCGCCGTCCTTTCCGCCTCGCAGCCGCCTTCGCCCTTGCCGCGCGTCGCGCCGGACGCCGTCGGGCTCTCGGCCGAGCGGCTTGACGAGGCGACGGCGCTCCTGCGGCAGTTCGTGGAGGAGGGGAAGGTGGCGGGCGTGGTGGCCGGCGTGGCGCGGCGCGGGCAGCTTGCCTACCTCGAGGCCGCCGGGGTGCAGAGCCTCGAGTCGCGCGCGCCGATGACGGAACGATCCATCTTCCGCATCTACTCGATGGCCAAACCCGTGACCGCGGTCGCAGCGATGATGCTGCACGACGAGGGCCGGTTCCGCCTCGACGACCCCGTCTCGAAGTACCTGCCGGAATTCGCCGGCGTCCGTGTCGCATCAGAGCCCGGTGCCACGCCGCGACCGCCGTCACGGCCCATCACCGTCGAGGACCTGCTGCTCCACACCTCTGGGCTCAGCCACCGCACGTCGGAGCTGTACCGCACGCTGGAGGTGCGCGCGCGGACGATCACCCTGCCGCGCTTCATCGAGAACATCACGCGCGCGCCGCTGCTGGAGGATCCGGGCACGCGCTTCCGCTACAGCGAAGGCACCACGGTGGTCGGGCGCCTCATCGAGATCTGGTCCGGGCAGCCGTTCGAGGTGTTCCTCGAGGAACGGCTGTTCACGCCGCTCCGCATGCCGGACACGGCGTTCTGGGCGGGGCCCGATCGGCGCACGCGGCTGGTGCAGGCCTACGCGCCGGTCGAGGGCGGCGGGCTCACGCCGATCGAGATCGAGACAACGCCCTTCACCGAGCGACCTGCGCTCATCGAGGGCGCGGTCGGTCTCGTCTCCACGGTGCCCGACTACCTGCGCTTCAGCCAGATGCTGCTGAACGGCGGCGAGCTGGACGGCGTGCGGGTCCTGAAGGCCGAGACGGCGGCCCGCATGACCACCAACGGCCTGCCGAAGGACGTCCTCGCCGCGCGCGGCAAGGGCCTGACCGGCTGGGCGCTCGCCAACGTGAACGTCGTGCTCGACGAGACCGCGCCGAACCTCGGGGAGTACTCGTGGGACGGCACCGGAGGGACGATCTTCTGGGTGGACCCGCGCCGCGAGATGGTCACGGTCCTGATGGCGCAGATCGTCCCGTCGAATCCGGATCGGATGCGCCAGCGGTTCAAGGCGCTGGTGGATGGAGCCGTGCAGTGAAGTGATCAGTTTTCAGTGATCAGTTCAAAAGGGAGGTAGCCGATGCGGCAGGTGTGGCTGCTGATGACAGTGACGATGATCACGGCGTGCGCGCCGCAGCCGGCGCCCGCGCCGGCGACGACCGGCGCGTGGCCGGACGGCGAGATCGTGGACCTCTCGCACGTCTACGACGAGACCACCGTATTCTGGCCGACGGCGGATCGCTTCCGGCTCGAGGTCGTCGCCGACGGCATGACCCCGGGCGGGTATCACTACGCCGCCAACAACGTCTTCACCTCCGAACACGGCGGCACCCACCTCGACGCGCCCGTGCACTTCGCCGCGGGGCGCTGGACGACGGACCAGATTCCGCTGGAGCGGCTGGTGGGCCGCGCCGTGGTGCTCGACGCGACGGCGAAGGCCGACGCCGACGCCGCGTACGAAGTGACTGTGGAGGACTTTGCCGAGTGGGAGGCCGTGCACGGCCGCATCGAAGCCGACGCCATCGTGCTCCTGCGCACGGGATTCTCCCGCCACTGGCCGGACGCCGCGCGCTATCTGGGCACGGCCGAGCGCGGCGAGGCGGCGGTCGCCGACCTGCGGTTCCCCGGCCTCAGTCCCGCCGCGGCGCGATGGATCGTCGACGAGCGCCCGGTGAAGGCCATTGGCATCGACACGGCGAGCATCGACCACGGGCCGTCGACGACGTTCGAGGCGCACCGGATCCTGTTCGAGGCGAACATCCCGGCGTTCGAGAACCTCACGGCGCTCGATCGTCTCCCCGCCCGCGGCGCCCACGTCGTTGCGCTGCCGATGAACATCGGCGGCGGCAGCGGCGGCCCGTTGCGGGCGATCGCGATCGTGGAGGGGCGTCGGTAGTTATCAGTTCTCAGTGGACCAGTTCAAAGTGGAGTCGGTGCGTGTATCCGGCCATCCCCACTTTGAACTG